>JAPKGU010000060.1 GCA_026647565.1 Phycisphaerales bacterium
CATCATCAACGTGCATCGACTGTGCCGGCCGCCGTTGTCGGCGGATGGCAGGTCGACGCCGGCCGCACGCTGCACGAACCCGGCAGAGTCGGGGTCGCCGCCGTTGATCTCGTTGAGGAGCTCGGCGAGCGTGGTCTTCGCGTACGCGAGACTCAGCGAGAGCTCGGCCATGAGCGTGGCATGGGCGCTGCGAGAGCTGTACGTGACAGATTCGATGAGCTGCTTCATTCGTCACTCCGTTTCATCGTGTGCGGAGGCGATCGCCGCCGCGGAATCTCGATCCTGCCGCCATGTCGATGGCGAGCGTGTCATCGTCTGGCAACGCCGCGCGCTCCCAGCCTTGAGCGCCGGTCGCGAGTTTGCTCTCCCACGCCAGGTACGCGAAGTACGCGCTGAAGTGCGCCTGGGAGTTGGCCATCAGCTTCCGCACGTACGAGGAGCTCGGCAGTCCGAGCGCAGCGTACGACGAGCAGCCGAGCACACCGAAGTCAGCAGCGTTGTCCAGGATGTACTGGGCGAACACGCCGAAACTGGTCTGCGGATCCCAGTCCGGCTGGGTCGAAACGCCGCCGTTGTTGCGGCCGCGAACTGGAGGCGTCCACCAGGCAACCCCGCCCTTGCGCCCAGCGATCGGTGCGTTGGCGCGGTATCGCGTTGTCATCACGCCGCGGTACGCCGGATCTGACGTGCCCACCGCTCCCTGCTCGGCGTCAATGAACTCCATGACGTCGGGCCCGTCGCGCCCGCCGTAGGCGGCGGGCAACGCGTGTGACGCGAGGAAGGCGTGGAAGGGATCGGTGCCATCGGCGCCCGCGCTCGTGTGCCCCTCGGCGAGCTGCTCCTCACCGCCCCAACCGCCAGCGCCGGTGCCGCCGATCGCAAAGCCGTCCACGCCGACCGCGAACTTGTCGTGGCTGTAGATCCGCGGGACTGAGCCCGAGGCGCCCGCGTTCCAGCGAGCTCCGATGTACGTGCCCGCTGTGCCCGCTGGAACCACGGAGACGGTCTTCCGCCACGCCCACGGCCCGACCTTCGCGGTCCAGCCCGCCGCCGGCACACCGGATGCACGCGGCTCATGCTCGAATGTCACGGTCGTGTTGCCGCCACCCTCGGACAGGGTCTTGATGCGGGCGAGGCCCTCATTGCCGCCCGAGGAGAAGTACACAAGGCCCCCGACGACGCCGCCAAGCGAAATGCCTGTCAGCACCGCCGTCGGCGGGCTTGTGTCCCAGACACCGGTCTCCGCGTTGTACCCGACGCCAGCGGTGTAGCTGACGACGGTCGTCGTCGAGATCGTGGTGTCGAGCACCAGGGCCGATCCGGTTGACACGGAGGTGCCGAGAGAGTTGATGGCCGATCCCGTTCGCACCTCGGGCGTCACGCTGGCTGATCCAGGGAAGGCGAGGAACCGACCCACGATCACGCGATCGACACTCGAAGTGAAGAGTGTGCCCGGCACCTCGGAGAGCGTCGCGTGCTGGTAGTACCCGTTGAGGGCGATCTCGACGCACTGACCGGGGCCAACAGATCCAGCCGCGGCCGATCCACATCCAAATCGCCGCCACGGACTGGCGTTGTTTGCGTTCGCCGTCCCGACAGAGAAGTCCTGGCTGGTGCTGCGATTGTCGGCGCCAAGCGACGCGGACCCAGTCCCCAGCCTCGCCGAGACTGCAAGCTGACCCGCGAGCGAGGCCCACCTCCGGAGCATCAGGCCCGCGTGGTAGCCCGAGTTGAGAACGCCGGTCATCACACCGGGGATCTCGAGGTTCGTGGGATACTCACCCTGCAGCCGGGAGTTGCCGTGACCCAGGTAAGAGACCAGACCGACCGGAGCGTCATCGAAGATCATCTTTGCCTTGGGAGCGATCGCCGGGATGGCGTCAAAGACCACCGTGGCTCCGCCCGAGCCAGGTGCGTTGGGCTCGGTGAACCAGCCTGGCGCAAACGTCACGATATCCGCGTGCTCGAGCGTGCCGGCAACGCTGAGGGCGTTCGGATAGACGGTGTTGGAGAACTTGTCGATGCCCGCGTCGAAGATGCAGACGTTGGTAGCCGACGCCGAGGAGTCCGGGCTCCACTCCTCGGGCAGTCCCGGCGTGCCCGTGCCTGTCTGGCCGGTGGCGGTGAGCGGATTCGTGCCACCGCATCCATCGAATGCGAAGAAGACCTGGTCGTGCGAGTCGAACGTCGCGCCATCGTCGTACGTGAAGAGTTCGCCTGGCGAGCGGCGGTTGAGCAGGGCGAGAAGCTCGGTCGGCGTGCACGCGTGCTGGCGGAAGACGATGGGACCGATGAATCCGATGAATGAGTTCAGTGCTCCGAGGCCCTGCTTCCCTACGACAAGAGCGGAGCGCGAAGTGTTCAGCTCGGTTGAGTAGTTCGCGTTGCCGGAGTCGATCGTCGTGCCATTCTGACGTGCGAGCATCAGTCGGACGTTGGAGCTGCCGGAACCGCCAGAGTTCGAGAGACAGACGTATACCAGCTCGTTGGCGGGCACCGAGGCCAGCGTGCGCGTCGCGAGTGATGTGCCGGCTGCGTTGAAGATCTGGGCGCGAATGTCAGCGCCGCCGTTGGAGTTTTCGATGCGAATCGTGTTCGTCGAGCCGTTGTGCAGCTGGATCATGCCGGTGCCGGTCGCGCCGGTGGTGTAGAACGGGAAGATGATGCACCACGCGGCATCCCGCGTGATCTTCCCAGCCGCAGCCAGCAGGTTGGAGCCGGTTGGCAGGACGTACGTGAGTGCCGATGTGCTGGAGCCGTGTCTCATGATGCACCTCCACGACACACGGCACCCAAGCGTACAGCCTGATGTTCGAGTTGCCTCGAAGCCTGGAGAGCGGCGTCGCTTGCCGCCTTCGCTGCCTCGCTCGCTGCTTTGCCGGCTTCGATCGCCTTCGTCGCGCTCTCCGTGACGTCCTTTGCAGACTCCATCGCTTCACGCAGATCAGACGTAAGTCGCCCGAGCTTGTCGAGAAGCGGAAAGAGCGCGTACTTGCAGAGGACGATGACACCTCCGACAAAGACGATGATCAAGATGGCTCCGACGCCACCCTGCACAGCGAGCTCCATCAGCTTGCCTGGCTCGACCATGCTCGCCTCCTCAGCCGATCGTCGCTGTCTCGGCTTTGCGAGTGATGTTGTTCTTCTTCTTGGCCTTCTTCACGCGCCTCGCGACGCGATCGGCGTTCTTGCCAGCGGCGGCGGCGACCTCGGCCTTGAGCTTCTCGTAGAGGCCAGGAGCGGTCTTGTTTACAGCGGCGGCCATCGCCTCAATCGACGCGTCCCCGTCTACCTTGCCCTTGGAGTCCAGGACGATCACGACCGCGACGAAGCACAGTGCGAGTGCAACGAGTGCGACAAGCCAGCCGAACGCGGCAGAATCAATCGCCCACCCGAGCGCAACGGTCGCGGCTCCAGCGACAGCGAATCCGATCGCGAGCCTCGGCGTCATGATCTTGCCGATGCCCAGGCCGATGGAAGCAAGGAACACAACACCTCCGAGCAGGATCAGCCACACGCCCTTCGGCGGGGCCTTGATCTTGCTGCCAACGATCTCTGTCGCTCGCGCGTATGCCGACACACCGGTTTCGGTCGTCGCCGCGCTCGCGTCCTGGCCAGCCACATCCCCCATGCGCAAGCGGCCCTTGAAATCGGACGGCAGGATCACCGTTCCGTCCGGGCGCACCTCGATCGGTACGGGCTGCGGCGCAGGTGTCCCGATCGCGGCGATCGCAAGCACGCGGACATAGGGGTGACACGCCGAGCCGGCCGAGATCAGCGGGATCGCCGGCTCATCGAAGTACCTGAGCACCTGCAGCAGGTTGAGCGCCTTCGCGAAGTGCGCGTCGGCTTTCGCCTGTACGTACTCGCGCTGAACCTCTGCGATGAATCGCCTGTACTGCGCTTCGTCGCGAAACCAGACGCCGGCCTTCTGGAACGTGCATCGCACGCCGTCCGCATCAACGGGCGCGACGAGAGAGGGTGGACGAGTGTCGATATCGACGAACCAGGCCTTCCCCGGCACCTGCTCGTGGCGCTGCTCCGTGACGTTGGCGGACGAACAGCCAAGCACCGCGAGTAGGACGATCACGATCAGGGCACCCAGCGCGGCGCCACGGATCATGGCGGTGTACCGGCCATCGTGAACACACGGTCTGCACGCGACGGAATCGCCACGAGCCAACGTCCTGAATGTCGTGAACACCGCGACCTCGCCGCGGCCTGCCGCTTCATGCTGGTTCGATGCTCAGCTCACGTCAGGCCGCACTCCTGGGCGCCGTTGACAGCGGCGCGGGTTGTCGCACGTGTGCCGAGACCTTACCCGCCGCGAGAACCGTTGTCAACATGCGCGCAAGATGCCCATCATGCGCGCATGTTCTAAGGTCGGCACACCCTAGTCTGTTAGGGTCCGACCCGTCCGGGGCGGCAGAATCTGCACGCCAATCCCCGAGAAGTGTTCCAACTAGAACGCGATGAAGGCCCCAGGTTCGATCGGCCGGCGGGTGGCCCGCGCGGTCGGTTCGGGTCCTCGTCTTTGGCAGGCGAGGCGGCGTCCGGCCCTGCCATCAAACTCAAACCTCGACCCCGGCGGCATTTATATTGACGTGAGTTCGCCCTTCATACGAATCCGCCCCCCTCCGGTAGTACCTAACGCGCTTTGGAGGCGTTACTGATATTCTGGTGGCCTTTAGGCCATGAGAAGATGCTTACATCATGAACGAGCATGAGCGCATGAGTGAAGATGTGCCATCCGCGTGGATTGGCTGCGCGATGTCTGATCCAATGGGGGGGAGCGGGGGGCCGGAGTCGATCCCGCGGTCACACGGGCAGGTCGCCGAATCCCGTGTCCGCAGATCCAACCGAGTCGCTCGATCGATCGGGCGGGGTAAACAGCCCACGCGATGTGAACGTGAATGGCCGACGTGGTGACGGGGGCACGTTCGCGATCGAGTCTTGGCCATCCTGGACAAGCTGGTGCCCAGCATCGTTGAGCTCCATACCTGTGTACAGTCGCTCATGCCCTTCCATGCCCGCTGGCTTGAGGAAGCAATGGTGAGCCAGCTCGTTTCCGAAGCGGTTGATGCCAACAGGTGAGGATGCGTCGATCTTTCCCTGTGCCACGGCGCCGCGGTACGCCGCGTACAGCGTCTCCATCGTAAATGGACCGTACTCGTCGCCAACGTGGCAGAATCGCTTGACGAAGCCGGCAAGGGGTGCGGCTGTGTGGAGCACTCGCTCCACGTACCCGAGTTCCGAGGCGATGCGAGGAGCGAAGATGCCGGGCTTGGGCTTGCGGATCCACGCCTCGAAGAAACCGACGAGGCTGATAAGCCCGATGCCAGGCCCTTCCCGCATCACCTTGTCCTTGCGGCCGTCATCCTCGCGATCAACGAATGTGCTGGTGAAAGGGAACAGAGCGAACCGTTTGGGCAGTGCCATCGACGGATCTCGCATGTTGGGCGGATCGTTGGACATGATCATCAGCCGCATGCTCAACCTGGCGTTGGGGATCGCGGGCGCGTAAAGATCCCGCACGCGGACGAACCCTCGACCAGAGATCTGCTTGATCTTCGTTGGGGCCTGGCGATCGGTCTTATGGTCGAAGTGCGCATCGGGAATGATGGCGATCTTCTTGCCGACGAGCGGGGCGTATGCGAACTGGTCATTGAGCTCGTCGAAGTTGTTGATGATCGCGATCGAGTGAAGTCCGTTGGCCGCCTGGATCGCGTACTGCGTCATGTCCTTGCCCGCGCGAATCTTCCCGAAGAAGTAGGGCACCTTCTCCCACACTCGGATCCACGAGATGGCATCGCCCAGCATCGCACGGAGGCACGCCAGCCGGTCCGCCAGGTGCTCGACGCCGAAATCGCCAAGCTGCTCGCACAGGGATTGCGTGTACACCGGCGCGACCTCGCGGCAGAGCTCGACCAGCTGATCCTGGCCGATGAGCCACTCCTCAGAGCCGTAATCAGCGCGGGGAACGGCCGCGATCATTCGTTGAAGCATGTCGACATCGACCGAGTAAGGCAGCGACGGGCCGCCGAAGTAACAGGGATCGAGCGGACGGATCTCGACCCGGCCCTCGCGTAGAGCCCCCATGTCGAGGGTGCCGTTCTCTGCGGACAAGAGCCACTCCGGGGCTGGCCGCCCCGCGTTGGGGTCCTTGGCTGGCACCAGGACGTCTGCATTCGCCGCCCAGCGTGGGAGGCCGGTTTCGCTGTCCCCCTTGTACTCCACGGTGTCGTGAAGCCAGCAGGGCATCTGAAGGGCCGTTGTGGTCGCCTCGATCGACAAACCAAGCATGAACTGGTTGATCGCCTCGGTCTTCGGCCGGAGAGCCTCGGGTAGGCCGTGCGAGTCGGTGATCGCCTTCGTGGACATCCACGCAACGGCGTGATGACGCATCTGCTCGTCTGTTCGCTGCTCCCAGCCCCGATCGGTCATCACCCACCACGCGCCCATGACCTTGGCGAGGCGCCAGCGCCGGTCTCCGTCCTGCAGGAACCGGTCATACAGGAAACGCCTGGCCCACTCAATAGGACCGCCGCGGAGCTGCGGTCGCGTGTCCATCGGCGTCTCGACGACCACATCGTGAAGCGGCGCGATCTGGATCGGCTCATAGATCGCCTTTCGCGCTGCATCAAGCCCGCCCACCTGGATCGCCTTCAGCCACGTAACATCGCCCTTGACCGAGTCGGCCGGCACGTACCGCACCTCCCGGTCTTCAGCCGTCTCTTTCGGGGCGTCCTTCACGAGCGCCGGGAAGTGCAAGGGACCGGGCGACACGAAGTCCACCTTCAGCGTGGGCTGGGCCTGCTGCATGAGGATGTGCCAGCTGAGTCCGTCCTCTTTGAACTGCGGCCGCTGCCGAACCGGATAGGCGACGATCACGCGCGTGATCTGGCGTGTCGTGTAGAGTTCGTGAGGCACGGGATCTGCGTCAACCCCTGGAGGCCGCGGCAGCCACCACGTCGCCAGATCCGAAGCGGCCAGAATCGCGATCGCGTCGAGCAGCTCTGGCGTCACGACCAAAATGCCCCGATGGAAGCGGTGGGAGAGCCAGCACCCTCGGCCACCAGCTCGGTGACCCCAGATCCGCATTGCCTGCTCACCGATCAGCGTGCCATCCTCCCTGGCGGGGATGACCGCGAGACCCTGGCACGGGCTCTCTCGCTCCTGGCGAGGCGCCGGCGAACGAATCCGGGCGATGAGTGCCGGCTGTCGGACCTCCAGCCGCGTCGACTCGGAGGTCATATGGAGACGGAACATCTTTCCTTCGTGCGTCAGCTCCGGCGACGCGGTATGCCGCAGTTGATCCATGAAATCGAGCACCTGATCCACCGGCATGTACGCCTGCAGCGTGTTCGACACCTCCACATCCCCATAGAACTCGTCGACCAGCGCATTGGGATGCCACTGCAGCTCGCCGGGAATCCGCTGGTCTTTGAGCCGGCCCACGGGCACGCCCGCTTGTGCGAGCGCCCGAGCGAGTGCGGGATGGTCTGGCCCACCCTCGCCGGCCTTCGCAGATTCCCTCGCCTCACGCCAGAGACGGCGAGCGATCATCAGCCCCCGATCGATCGTGAAGTCACGCTCTTCATGCATTTGTCACTGCCTCTTACGCGGCCCGATTCGGGGAATCCTCGAACAGCTTGCCTTGCACCTGGACCGGTATGCGCAGCAGCTCCGCTTGAATCTCGAGCAATCGAGACAATGAGAGAGGGAACAGGTCATGAACGCGACCGGGCGAGAGCCCTCGCTCCCGACGCAGCTCCCTGATCGCTTCGCACGCCGCGCGATGGCGATCAGCTGGCGCGGACCTGCGAGCCATCGGAAGTCCCTCCAGGGTCCTTCGTCGCGCACCGAGGACACACGTCCAATCGCGCATCACCAACGATGTGCCGTCGCCATCCAAGAGTGTGCGCGTGGCGTCGGGCCTTCTGCGCGCATGACGCCTTATCTCGCAGTCCGGTCCAGACTGGACCGGTGGACATACAGCGGTCGCATCGAATCTGATAGATCAATGAAAGTGACATACGCCGCTCCGTGGCGATAGACAGCTGTGATCAGATCAGCCCGTGACTCCCTGCCCAGTCCACGACGGCCTTGGCATGAGCGCGCGAACCGATGAGCAGCTCCAGCTCACGCGCGCCGTACCCATGTGCCCCGTACGCCGCCGCCCACCACACCACCTCGGCGACGTGTCCAATCGTGATCTCCCCCTTGCGATCGCGCCCGACCATCCCGTCGAAGAGCACGACCAGCCGTGCCCGCCGCGGCACGACGTACTCCACGCGGGGCTTCGCATCGATCGTCTCACCGATATACCCGCGATCGGCAAGGAACGCGTACCGGCAGAATCCAGCGACCCACTCGAGATCTCGCGGCGACTTCGGCAGCGCCTCCACCATCGCGGTCACGCCCACCACGGCGAACAGCTCGACGATCCGCTCGAATGCATCAGCGTCCGGCTCATCACCGAGCAGCGCCGCCGCCTGGTCGAAGCACACGCGGCGCGGCCTCGGCCTTCCGCTCTCGTGCCGGAACATCTCGGCCAGGTCCGCCGAGTGCTCCGGCACGAGAGCGCGCGGGCTCTCACGGTTGTCCCCGCTCCACGTCGAGCCGATGTACCGGTTCGGACACGAGGCGACCACTGCGAGCATCTCGTCCTGCTCCTCCGGTGCGATCAACCCGCTTCCGGCGGGCGCCAGATACGGCGCGGCGTCCTTCCCAGCGGCGACGTTCACGCCCCACGGCTTGAAGGCCCACCTCTCCGCCTTGTGCTCCCATCCGCTGTACCGCCCGCTCGCAGTCACGATCGAGGATACAAGCCGCCGCGAGTGCCCAGCCGGATCCTTCAGCCAGTTCTGGTTGAGCCCCGTTGGATCGCCCCCATACCCATTCACAGCGACCACGCCGAGCGTGACGTCAATCGTGTTCTCGCCAACCGTGATCTTCACTTGATCCTCCTGTCCGACCATCTTGTGGTCACGACCTTGTGCCCATCCTCGAACTCGACCAGGACGTTGCGGGGGCCCGGTCCTCGCCCCGATGTGATCACGCGGCACGTCTGGCCAAAGCGATCAGGGAGCCACTTGCGGATACGCCAGGTGTACGTCACAGCTTCTCCTTCTCGCCGACACCGATGTAGACGATGAAGCGGCCATCCTCTGCGACATACATCGCGAGTCCCTTGTTGCCGCCGTTCTTCTTCGCCCAATGCACCTTCTGCTGGAGCGACGGCTTCTTGATGGCCTTGGGGTCGATCCTGATGTGGGCGCCGGGCTTGAGCGTGAGCATCGCCTGAATGAGCGGATCGTGCTGTCCGCGGCTCCTCGACGCCGCGGCCGGCCGCGGATCCTCCGAGATCTCGAAGCCCGTTCCCTTCACAGGCGTTGCCGTGCGATCGAGGATGTTCTTCGCCTTGCCGTCGAGTTGAGTCGCCATGAGATACTGCACTCCATTGAGCCGAGTGGAGACCACGATGGCCGCCCTCAGCACGTTCGCGATGAGGCCCTCGCGGAGTCCGTTCTCCAGCGAAAGCGATTCGGCAACGCACGCGACCCAGCACTCGGCCAGGTCGGGAATCGAGAGCGACTCGAAGTACGCCGGCAGGTCGCCGATGTCTGGGCACGCCTCGAGCACCCGATCGACGCTCATGGCAACGACTCCGCGACTTCCGACACCAACGGCCCGGACGCGTAGCTTGGGCCGCTCAGAATGAGCACCTCAGCGACGTCGTTCCCGAGCTGATTCAGCGTCGATTGCTCCACCCACGTCCAGCGATCAGCCGGGTACAGCTCGCGGATCAGCGGATCGTCGCCGTAACGGATGACCACGCGGTAGCCACCATCGCTCAGTCGCGTGAGTTCCTTCGCCAGGCGGATGTGCTTCTCGGTCGTGAACCGATGCGTGTACTCATCCCCAGCACCAACCCACGGAGGATCCGCGTAGATGCCGGCCTTCGCCTGCGGGCGCAGACGCTCGACGAGATCGAATGCGTCGTCGCACACGAACTGCCATCGCGACAACACCTTGCCCCACGCCGGCAACGATTCAACCGCCGAGCGCCAACGCTTCGCAGAGCTGCCACCCGACGACGTGTACCGAACCGCGATGCTCTGCGTCAGTTCGCCGCCGCGGCCGGAGTAGCCGCCTCGCCCCATCCAGCACGCGACGAAGTAGTCGGCCGCCCACTCGATGTCGGGCGCGCCGCTCGCGGCCGCCCCGAGTGCAAACAAGCCACCCTTGGCCTCGTACTCCCGACTCAAGCACCGCTGCTGACACGCGGCCAGGACATCGGTGTGGAAGAGGAGGCGATCGACACGGCGGATCATCCGGCAGAGCAGGACGTCGTCAGCGACGACGCGGGCCAGATTGATGATGTGACGATGGAGATCTGTGGCGACGCCGGCCTGCGTGCGGATGTGCGGGAGTTCGGGCATCCCGCCAGCGAAGAGCACGCCACACCATCCCAGCTGACCGAGTTCGGGCCCGATGCGATCAGCGATAGCGCGGCATCCACCGAACCAGGGCGCGAGGGCCTTGATGATCATGCCGTCTGTCACTTCGTCCACCTCCAAGGGCGGCGCCACCGAATGCAGTCGTCGAATCGCTCCAGCCGGGCTCGGCTTCGCTCCACGAACAGCGTGCGCCGTTCGAGCTCTTCAATGTCCATGCTCCAACTCTTCCAGAAGAGCGTGCGGCAGTAGGCCGCCAGCCATTCGAAGCGGGAGAGCAGCCGCGAACGAACTCTCAGACGCTTGAAGAGCCTCAACTCGCACCCCCAAACAGCGGCGCCGTGCGGCTCGCCGCGGGCCCGTCCAGCTCGAAGATCCCCTGGCGACCGACAGCGTCGAATGGCTCGACCTGTTCAACATCGATAAGCGGCCAGATCCAGCGGCCTGGCGAGAAGTCGCCGAACACATTGGCCTCGATCCGCTTGCCGCACTCGGTGATTGCGTGCGGGTGTCTGAGGCTGCCTCCGTTGAAGTCGCCCGGGAAGAATCTCGCGACTCGCACCGAGGGCTTGAGCACTGCGGTGCAGACAACCTTGCCGAAAGGCAGGTTCAGGGGCTTGACGCCGGCCGCGTGCAAAGCCTCGACCATGCGAACCATCACGGCTTGCGATACGCCAGCCTCTGCGAGTGTCTGCTGCAGCGGCTTCTTCGCCGCGTGGATCGCGAACCGCTGGCCAACCAGCCACTTCGGCGCCGGCCAGGACCGCGTCTCTTCCGGCTTCACGCCGATCGCGATCAGCGAGGCCCACGGTTGCCAGAGGGAAAGGGCCTTCATTGGACACCCTCCGGGAAGTTGGCCCGCACGATCGCCTCCGCGAGCGGGGGCGGGACGCTGTTGCCGATGAGCCGCACGGCCTTGGACGCCTGGGGCGGCAGCACGAACGAGTCCGGGAAGCCCTGCGCCCTGGCCAGCTCGCGCGGCGTCAGCATCCGAAGCCTGATGTCAGCGATCAGGTAGAGCTGGCGCTCGGTGTCGTCCGGTCCCTTCAGCCACACGCCGGCGGCGGGCTCGCTCGTTCCGTCCGGGCGCTCGACCGTGACGGTGACCAGGCCGACGCGGTCCTTCGTCGTCACGGTCGGCATCGGATCGGCGAGGCCCGCGCAGTTGTTCCCCTCGCTGCTGTAATACTTCATCAGGAACGCGTACACGAGCCCGAACTTGTTCCACTGGGTCGTGATCGCGCCGAGCGGCGCGTCCACGCTGTTCCACTGCTTCTCCCCGTGGTTGAAGCGAGCGAGGGAGACGGCGGCGAGGGAGTGATGGTCTTTCGCGGTGACCGTGCCGAGTGGGCGCTCGGGCCCGTGCCCGACCACCCCGCCGTAGTGCTTGATCAGGACCGCACCCTGCATGCCGAGGGCGTGCGCTGCGCCAGCGGGACGAGCCGCTCCCGCGCCGCTCGTGATTGTCGGCACCGGGCCATCGACCGGGACGCCCGGTGAGTCGCCGCGAAACTTCACGAGCGACGCGTTGACCAGTGAGTGCTCGGCCTTGGTGACCATCGTTCCGATCGGCTCATCGGCGCTGGTGCAGCCCTTGCCGTTCGATCCGTTCTGGCAGTGGCGCACGAGCATCGCCGCGGCAAGGGCGTGCTTGCCCGTTGCGGGGACGGTGGGCGCGGGCTGGTCGACGCCGCGGGCCCGCGGCTCCTGGCCTGGTGCCTCGCCGTAGCCGGACACCAGCGTCGGCACGACGAGGCCATACCCGTGCTTGCGTGTGATCGTTCCGAGCGGCTGCTCGACCGATTGACCGCGGAAGTGATCGCCGCCGTGGTTGACGCGCACGATGCCCAGCGCCTTCGCGATCTGGTCCCCCGCCTCGTCGAAGGTGAGCGGACGCACAAGGTACGGCCGCTCCGAGTTGATCAGGTACCGCCAGATCCCCATCGCGATCCGGCGCTGCGTCTTCTCCGCGAGCGGCCGGGCCCGCTCGAAGATCGACTTCACCGGGAGCGACCAGTCGATGCACTCCGCGGCCGTGCGGTAGGGCTTCAGGGGGGCGGGCAGATGCCCCGCGCCTCGAGCGCCCGCTCCAGCCGTTCGATTCGCTGACGCGCCTCCGTCAACTGAGCTACCGGCGACTCGTGCTTCCGCAGCCACTCCTGGCGGCGCGTCATCACGACTTCCTCGTACTCCCCGCGATCCATCGCCTCGGCATGCACCATGAGCCGCATGGTCTGCGTGTGGAGCATGTGGTGCCGAAAGTCCGCATCGGTCTGCACCCGATCGAGCGCGTACCGAACCGCCGCCATTGCCGCCTTGTACTTCGCCTCGTCCATGTGTTGCCTCCGGCCAGAGGATCGGCTTGCCGTCACGCCTGGCGATGATGAAGAGCCGCTTGCGATGCGTCGGCGCTCCGAAGTCCGCCGCATCCAGCACTCGCTTGTCGATCACGTACCCCGCACGCTCCAGCGCCCGCCACCACTTGCGGAACGTCTCACCCTTCCGCTCCGGATCCGGCACGCTCCCCTGCGCTGTTTCGATCAGCGGGCCCCACGTCTCGAACTCGCGCACGTTCTCAAGGATGATCACGTCCGGGCGCTTGGCCTCTTCCAAGCGCGTCGCCCACTTGATCACCACCCACGCCAGCGAGCGCACGCGCTTGTCGACCTTCGGCTTTCCTTTGGCCCGCGAGAAGTGCCGGCAGTCGGGGCTGAACCACGCGAGCGCCACGCCGCGCCCGCCCGTGGCGTCGTCCGGCTCGATGTCCCACACGCTGCTGCACAGGTGCAGCGTGCCGGGACTGTTCTTGGTGTGGTACTCGATCGCCAACGGGCAGTGGTTGATCGCGACATCGACCGGCCGACCCGCGGCACGCTCGATCCCGTGGCCAGCGCCGCCGAACCCTGCGAAGTTGTCGACGATGATGCGCCGGTAGAGGTCGCGGTCGAAGACCGACACTCGCGCACGCTCGGTGCGGCGCGAGCGGCGGGTAAGCGGGCGGGCGGATAGGGTGGTCATGCCGCACCCCGGTAACGAATAGTTACAGATTCTTGAGTGTTGCGGCTTGACAGGTTGTAACCAATGGCTACAATATATTCATACAAAGCGGGACCGGAAACCCCGCTGAAAGGAGTCTCAAGATGACTGGTTCGAATGGAAAGGTTCCGAATCGCAAGGTCACGGGCAAGGCCCTGTTCCCCATGGGGATCGTGGTCGGAAGCCCGGGAGCGGCCGAGGTCATGCGGAAGCACGACCTCCACCCGCTGATCATCGTCGCCCGCCACGTGAGCGGGGACTGGGGGCAGGTCGATCAGGACGACGCCCAGGCCAACGAATGGGCCCTCCAGACCGGTGAGCGCATCATGAGCGTTTACCGGTACGGTCCCGAGGATGATGATGTCCTCTGGGTGATCACCGAGGCCGACAGGCGCGCCACGACGATCCTGACCCCTGACGAGTACTGATCGGAACGGACGGGGCCCGGGAAACCGGGCCTCGCCCATTGACTCGCAAACGAAAGACGCCGGACGGGGGGTACCCGCCCGGACGTCTGGAAACGGGTCCGTTGCCGGACCCTTTGAAAGGACTGTCAGATGCCACGCAAACCGACCCCAGCCAGCCGCGGCGTCAAGAGCATGGTACCCGGCACGCGGGGATTCGATGCCGCCGCCGACTTGGTCCTGGACACGCTGGAAGCGAAGGGGATGTCCGTCCGCCAGCTCGCGGCCGAGAGCGGGGTCAAGCGCGAAGCCCTGGCGTACTGGGTGGGCGGCAAGCGGCCGCTCCGCGCGGACTACCTGCTCGCCACGTTCACGACGCTCGGGCTGGAGATCCGCCAGGTCCGGCGCTGATCCGCGACGCGTCGAGCTCGATGTCGAGCTCGTGCAGCGTGCAGCTCGGGCAGGGGAGATCCGGCGACTCGTCGTAGCTCCATTCGGTGCCGTCGACGTCGAGCCGCTTGAGACCAATGTCGATGGAGCCGACACCGCTCCAGCCGCACACGCGGCAGGTGCAGCGAGCGATCGCGAGTGGTCCGTCCGGGCTGTCGACGACTGCGAGCATGAGAGTCTCCGATCGATGATAGGGGTCATCGCACACCCCCCGCATACGCCGCACGATCGACGCCAAAGAGCCCGCCCGACGCAGGGGGCTCGGGAGTCGGCTTGGGTTCCGAAGCCGCTGGCGCCGGCTCTGCGGCCTTCATGCCGCGAACCACAGGCAGTTCGCGGACCATCAGGTCCGCCACGTCCCGACGCCATTCCTCCCAGTCGCCCCCGTGCGAATCTGTGAGCTGCACCTGGCTGCGGATTGGACGCCCCTCGTACATCACGTTCACGATCGGAAGTCGCCCGAGCTGCTTCACGAACGGCGTCACGCCGTGCCGCCGGCACGCGACTACGCTGCGTCGGAGGATCTCCACGTCCATCGCAGAAACGACGCTCGGCTCTCCGCTCTCGCCGCCCAGGAATGCGCCGTGGATCGATCCCTCGCCCTTGCGCGGCTCCAGGCACCGATCCCAGTTGGGCTCCTCGAGGATCGGCTCAAAGCTGAGAAGCCGCGTGGTGCCCTCATGGCCCACGCGGCGGAGGAAGTCCGCCCGCGCCTCCGTGCGGGGCATGGTCACGGTTGTCGCGGCCCAGAGGTTCGCCGGCCACCAGAGACGATCATCCGGCGAACGCTCCGCCATCCACTGATCGAACTTCACCATGCGGCTCGGGCGCTTCGTCAGCCAGATCCAAATGTGCCGCTGGCCATGCTCCGACACCACCGGCTCGACGATCTCTCGCTCCAGGAACTCGAAGGGGATGCGCTCGGAAAGCGCATCGCCCATGTCGCTGATGAAGATGATGCGTGGGTATCCGTCGAGCCAGGGCTTGTCGGTCCGGGCCTTGCCGGTGAGGTCACTCCACTTCGCTGCCTCGGCCATGCGACCGGCGAACATCTCGGGCTCGAGGAACTTCGCGGCCCAGCCCTTGCCGCGCGGCTTCTCGTGCTGAAGCCCAGCGTAGCACGTGCGGCGCCCGCGCTTGTCGGCGCTCCACAGCTCGCACCCGTCGCAGCCCATGACGGGATTGACCGTCGAGTCGCACCACTGGATGCCCGTGTCCTTGCCCACTTCACTTCGCTCCGATTCGCTCGCGCGTCTTGCTCCGACTCCAGATCACAAGGTCATCGATCACTGCGATCGCCAGACGTATCTGCTGACGCTCGCCGCGCGTCCCTGTGAACAGACCATCGCGGCGAGATCTCGCCGCGGGCCTGGCACGCTCGGCCAGCACACGGAGTGCCTCGATGCGCTTTTGTGTGAGTGATGGGCGTCTCATCGCCGCCACCTCGTTGGCTCGCCGTTGCTCAGTGCCGCGATGATGCCCATCACGCCGAAGGTCGCGAGTCCGGCGAGCACGAGTCCCGCGTAGACCCACGTCAACCACGTGGCTCCCTCGCTGGCGTTCACGCCACAGCCCTCGCGTCCTGCGTTGCCTCGATGTTGAGCTCAGCGCCCGCGACGTCGAGCGCAACGTCGATGATCGCGAGGTCCATGGCCTGGCCGAGGATCTCCTCGCTGTCCGGGATGCCGCGCTCGCGGAGCGCAGACTGCCGACGAATCGCCTCGCGATACGCACGCATCGTGCGATCGACGCCCGGCGCCACCATCCTGCTCGTTCCGACTCGACGTCCTTGCCTCATCGCATGCCCCTTGTGTTGTCTGACCTCTGAAGTCCTCGACCCTGAAATCCCTCGCCGACGTCTCCGCCGGCGAGGACCTCTCGTGTGTGTTGTGGTTCTCTGGTCGCCGTGGCCCTCCTGTTGAGTGGTGCGAGTGTGGGTTCCGAAAGTCCTGGCCCGAGGGTGCTGCCCGGGCCAGGAACCGAGGACGCGAGCTGCGGGCTCGCGGATAGATCAGGTCAGGGGAGGCCACTCGAAGATCACGGGCGGCGCCGTGAAGCCGTTCCACGAGGCCCGCCACGAGGCCGGGTCCTTCAGCTCCGGCAGCTTCTCGGCCCGCTGCTCGGGCGTGAGCGCGTCGTAGACCTCGGCGCTCGGGAAGGTGTTGCCGCTGTTCGAGCGCCGGACGTACTCGAGGAGCCTGCGGTCGTTGGCGCCATCGGCGAACACGTTCGCGTTGACGCGCTGCGTCTCGACGTTGGACCGCGTCCGAGCCGCTTGGCCGAAGTCATTCGAGACGATCGCCGAGCGCGGGCCGTCCCACGCGGGCGAGTACGCGTGGAGCACGCGGCCGACGCCAGCGAGCTTCCGCGAGGTCATCGGGAACACGTTCTCGGCCTTCGGCCTGCCGTCCTGGGCTTTCGCATCGGCGTTGGGTTGGTGCTTCGGTGGAGATCCGTCCTTGTCCTTCGGGTTGGTGTGCGACGCGCCGGTGGGATTCGGATCGGTCTGTGTCTCCGTGCCGTTGCCCTGGTTGCCGCCTCCCTGATTCTCATTGCTTCTCGACATCGCGATTCCTTTCGTGAATGAACCGACTCGACCAACGCGATCGAGCAATGAACCCAGGCGACTTTCGTCGGCCGGGTTCGGATGATCAGAGCAAGTCAAGCTGGTGCGCCTTGAAATACCCGCGACACACCTCGCCCTGCGAGTTCGCATACGCGACGTTGAAGTCGTCGCCATCGGCGTCGCGGTAGATGCCGACCACCTCGCCCTCGACACCATTCAGCTTGATCTTGACGCGCGATCCGACCTTGATGCTGTCCATACAAACTCCTTTAGTGCGTACTGACATCACTCCGGAGCAACACCGCTCCGGTCACTGACCGTCTTACTTACATGGTTTGCCGCCGGGCCTCGGTCCCCCGGCCGAAGTCCCGACGCAGATCGTCACTCTGCGGCGGGCGTCCTTGCCCCGATGGCGACGCCGCCACCCTGGACACGTGCGTCCATGCGCTTCGCCCTCATCAACGCGAGCCCCTGATCCTCGGTGAGCGGCTCCTCGTAGTCCGGCTGGAGCTGCTCAAGAAAGTGGATCAGGTCCTGATACCGGACCACCGTCTCTGTCGGCAGACGGATTGCTCTCAGCTTCGGCTTGTGATGCCTTCGCTTGCCGCACACACCCTCCCGGATCCAGCGATAGACCGCCTGGGCGGAGACCGGCTTTCTGCCGAGCGGCCTCACGATCATCGCCACTTCACGGATCGTGAGAAGATCCTCCGGCTGATACGCGCGTGCGGGCGATGACGGAATCTGTCCATGCTGAGCGATCATGCCGCGGCACCTCGCGCAGTGGCGATTGCACTCTCAACGCTGGCACGAAGCTCTCGTGACTGGCGCAGTGCCTCGCTCGGTTCGATCTCGCCATCGAGAGCCCGCTTGGTAATCGCGTCGAACGCGTCATCAAGCGCTTGCTTCAGCTCCGCGAGCGCCACCAATGGTCCTTCCGCTTGCTCAACCTGTTCCATGCCGCGCCCCTTTCCGGCACAAGCCGGGTTCAATCCAACTGACCGCTCAACGCTCTCTCCGCCAGGTCCATGCGCTTCATCACCGTCTCGCCGTCGAGGCGATTGACCTCGAGCTCTGCGACCAGCGTGCGCATCCGCGCGGCGATCGAGTGCTGCTTGCTCACGATCTCCTGGAGATACCCCTCGATCGTGATCTGCTCGCCGCTTGCGCCACGCTGCGCTGGTGCTTCCTGAACCATGGTGCTCTCCGCTTTCCCCGGGGCCGTCGCGGCCGATCGGCCTGCCGCGACGGGAGCGACCCCCGACGTGTGCACCGGTGCGTTCGTGCCGCTGTCGCTCTCCGACGGCACGCTTGCCATGTCACGCGAGTTATTAGCTGCGGTTGTCGCCCCGGAAGTGCCGGGGAGAAGATCCGATTCATCGTCGGTCATCAGCGAACGACGGAGCGCGCTCGCTCGCGCGGCTCGCTCTTCGGCGCTCAGCGCGGGCGCCTCGGGCTCGTCGAAGAGCTCGTCGTCGGTGTCGTCGTCGTCTCCGTCAAGCTCGCCTGCGAGCACCTCATCGATACCTGTCGGCTTGCCGGGCATCGTCAGCCCCTGGGCCTCACGCCGCTCCGATCTCATCGAACGGACGATCCCGCGGATCTTGGTGTAGCTGGCAATCACGCGCCCGTGCTCACCGAGCACTCCAGCGCCTTGCAGCTTCGTGAGATCGGGCGAGCCATCAACGTGCGCAAACTCGGCCGCGAGCCGCATCCATTCCTGAGCTCGCTTCCCATGCAGACCGACCGTTCGCAACCAGGGAAGCCACGCGCCGCGCGGGAAGTGCCTCCGAACCTGGAGGAGAAGCCAGCCCATTTCAAGCATCGCGCCCGCGTGCGCATCGGCGGCACGACTGACCGAGGCCAGGCACGCCTGAATCCGAGCGACACACCCCGCTGCGTCCAACAGCGTCGCGCCGCCGTTCGGCTCGCGCACACAGACTTCGACCGTGCCGTTCTGTCGCAGGAAGTGCAAGAGGTTCGCGGCGGGCGAGACCTCCGGGAGAGAAAAGGTAGCGGCGGCCACCATACTGGACGGGTTCAGTTCGGCGGTCTTGGGTTTGCCATTGCAAATGGTTGAATCTTCAACCATGATGTTCGGTGTTGTTAGGGTGCCCGTCACGTCCATGCTCCATCAAGATGCGCGCATCATGCGCTGAGCTTTCGCCTTGGTGACCTTCCGAATCTGCGTCGGCTTGCACCACGCGCCCCAGGCCGGATCGGAGCGCCGATCCTGGACGCGGGCCCGGATGCCGTCCTCGTTGATCAATGCGGCGACGATGCCCGCCTTGGCCACGATGCCGTCGCCTCCGTCGAGGATCTCGACCCAGTCACCCACGGTGACCGTGCGGCCATCCGCGTCGACCATCCCGATATCCCGCTCGATGTCGATGAGCCGCTCACGCGCAACGGCCGCGGCCGACGGCGTCGGCAGGTCCATCACGTCCACGACGCATCCGTCCGCGTCCTTGATCCGGTGGCCCATGCGACGGAGCGTGCTCATGTCGGCTCTCCGAACCCGATCCCGCCCTTGGCCTTCTTGATGGCGCCGAGACGCTTGTCGCGAAGCCACGCCTCAACTGTCGTCATCCGCAGGTCAATGCCGTACTTCGACGCGAACACCTTGGAAGGGATTGTGTGGTGATACCACTCCTCTTCAAGCTCGCATACGGCCAGCAGGTCAGCATGTGCATTCACCGCGCGAAGGATCAGATCACGATTCGCGCGGCGACGGCGGTCATCCAGCGGCTTGGGCGTCTCGGCAAAGGTGCGGCGCACCTCCGCGATCGCGCCAGCTACGAGATGGCCCTCTTGACCTGGCTCAAATGAACTCAGGATGATGGAGTCGCCCTCGCCCTTCCATGGAAGCGGAGAATGGATGGTCTCGCTCATGCTCCACCCCCGAGGATCGAGCGGAGCTGGTCGGGCGAGATCTCCGGCACGTGGCGCCCGGACTTGATCTCTTCGAACCATGCGACCTCGCGCTCGATCTGGCTCGCCGTCATGCCGAGGTGGTTGCCGATCACGCGGCGGCTCTTGTCATCGATCGTGCTCGCCAGCATGCGGGCCGTCTGGATGCGCCCGAGCAGCGAGGCCTCGTTCTGCGTCGCCGGCTCGATCTCGGCGGGCACGTTCCGCGTGCGAACCTCGGCCGGAACGGGATGGGCGTGGGGGCGGATCATGCGAGGGTCACCCCCGCGACCGATCCATGAAGACGGAGCGCAGCCACGCGCCGCAAGAACTGCGCCGTGTCTCTCTCGTCTGCCTCGTGTGTCTGGTGGGCTTGATTCACGTGCACCCCTTCAGGTGGGCCGTCGTGTGGGCGGCCGGGAGGACGGCTCGCATCTTGAATCCCTCAGACCGTCCGTTGGGACGGGCCGGGGGTGGCCTTTCGTCGCAGGGCCTGAAGTCCCTGCCCCTTGCGGGTAAACGATTGGCCGCCCTAATGGTCCCAGAAAGTATCGACAAGTCAACGCAAAGTGTTCACTCAGTCTACAAAATACGATGGCTTGCCTCAAGCGAGTGAACGCAAACCTAGTCCGTATAATGACTTGGTGGAGGACGAGATTTTTGCAAAACTCCTTGCTCGCCTGCGAAGTGCTCGCGGCCTTTCACAGGCTCGGCTGGCACAGATGGCGGCCGTCTCGAATGCGACCGTGCATCGAGCGGAGGATGCGGACGGCAAAGTGCCGTCTGCACGCATCGCCATAGCACTGTTCAGCGCCCTCAACGACTCAGCGCTCGTCAGCGTGAGCGACCTGATGCAGTACGCGAAGCTCGCAGGAGTCGATGCGTCAGCTCTAGACCCGCGAGGCCGAGTTCAATCGCTCCGCACGGTAGCGGAGGGATTCGCGCCGCAGATTCACGCGCTTACCTCGCAGTCCCGAGTTTGGAGCAAGGCGATTGATGAGCTGCCAGTGCAGTATCGTCTGCCGATCCTCCGGACCATGGAGCTCGTCGACGAAGTAGGCGAAGATCGAACCATCGCGTTTTTGCGTCTCGCCGAGGTCGCAGCCGGGCTGGCTCGGCCGGAAGAGCAATCGACGATCGATGTGAAGCACCCGCCTCGCGAAGTGGATCTCAAAGGCACGAAGGCGGTCGAGCAGGTGACGACGACGTACGAGAAGCCCCGCAAGGCGACGTCGCGTCATGCTGGCGAGGCCGACGCGCGGAAGTCCCGTCGCGCTTGAGACGGCTTGGCGTTTCACGTGGAACGAACTGGGCAAGGTGCATCGGGGAAATCCGCATGGCAGGGTACTTCGAAGACGAACAGCCAGTCCGAGCACTCGATCAACGATCACTCAATGACGTCTGCGCGGAGATCGAGGCTCTACGCAAGACGGTTCTCCGAGCCACGACTCGGCTCCAACACAAGCCCTCAATACTCCGCATCGCCGTCGGCGTGGCGTTCGGTATGGTGCTCTTCGGCGTGATCATGTTTGCTGCTTCCATCGCGTTCACGCTGTTCATCGGTCAGCAGGCACAGGCTGAGCTTGAACGCCGCGCCTTGGAGCGTCTCAAGACGCAACCTGCAATGACTTCACCGCAGACTGGAAACTGATGCGTTCCACGTGGAACGAACATAACGAATCAACGTGAGCGGCTACGGACGGTCGCTCGGATCGGAAGATGGACCGCTTGAATCACCAAACCCTTTGAATCCGGGCGCTTTCGTGAAAGCCCTAGATCTGATTTGGGTCCACGAGGCCGCAGGTTCGAATCCTGTCACCCTGATTCACGGCGGCTCGATGGCCGCGGACGGAATCGCCCGTGACACGCCGATCGGCCCAACCTCGTCAAGCCAGCGCGTGGCGACGCTTGCCCCTGACGGGGCTGGCGGGTGGCGTCATTGCGATCGTCATGCTGCTGGTGTGCATCGGAACGCTGCCATTCACGCTGCACCGGACGGATGAGGGCCCGCGCTATGCCGCGGGCACGTTGAGCGACGCTCGCCTGCCTCCGGGGGAAGGGGAGGCGGCCCGGTGCAGACCGAGCGCGGTTTTGTGTTGCATGAGCCCATGCTCATGGACAAGGCAGAAACCGATGAATCGGCA
>JAPKGU010000061.1 GCA_026647565.1 Phycisphaerales bacterium
CCCGCGCCAGATCGGCCCGGCGCGCTTCCCCGCCCGATAGGCCGGAAACGGGCTTTTCGGCGGCAAGGGTCAGGGCGGCCAGCACCGCTTCCACTGTCGCGGGGCCTTCGGGGCCAGCGTCGGGCGGTAGCCCCGCCAAGCTATTCTGACTGGGTCATCCTCCGTCGCGATCCGGTCGATGGCTGTGCCGGAGGCGAACCGTGCTCCCTGATTCATGCTTTCGTGCGTTGAGGATCGCACTTTGTGCGCTCCTGGCCGCTTTGGGCGCGGCACCGGCCGGCGCGGCCGTCGAGTGTGTCTCGAATCTCGCGTCGATTCGGCTCCCAAGCACCGCAGGATCGAACGCGCTGCGCAACGGCAGCGCTTCCGTCTTCGTCTGGGTCCATCGAACCCAGGCCGAGCCGTTTCGGAGGGGCGTCCTCCAGATCCCGGGACTCGTTTCGGTCTTCATCGAGCCGGATGGGTCCTGCTCCGCTTCGCTGGCGAGCATGTCCGCGCCCGGACCGGGGATGAGCGTCCACGCCGTCGGTAGCCAGATCGGCGTCAACCAGTGGACGCTGATCTGCCTGAGTTATGACAAGTCCATCGGACGCGCCGATCTGCACGTCAGGACCCAGTCCAGCACGATCGTCTCCGGGTCCGCGACGAATCCGGCATTCGTCGGCGTGAACCTCGGTCCGCCGACCGGCGACGTCGCCCTCGGCGTCCACACGCTGGGCCAGCCCGGCATGATCGGGCTGTACGGGCTGATCGCGGTTCGGTCCCACGCCGTCAACGCCTTCGATGTCGAGCACGTGTTCGCCTCGCGGCGGCTCTTTGCCGCGATGGACACCAACAACCTCGGCTTCGGCGGCACCATGAACGGCATCGACGGCTGCGACTGGATGCTGAATCACTCCATGACGACCCTCCCCCTCAACGCGGGCGCTGGCGGCACCCAGACGCAGCGCGCCGCAGTGGTCGGCCTGCCCGTGGGCATTCGCAATGTGCACGTCTATCAGCGGACTTTTTCTTCGGATCTCTACACCCGCTTCCGGGCCGCGTTTCCCTGCAACGCGGCGACCGGATTCACCTACCGCTCGCATCGTGATCCCCCGTTCGGCGGCTTCTTCATCACGGACACGCCCAATGCCGGCGTTCCTCCGCAGTGGGTTCCTGCGTCGCTGCCGCTTGCGCGCACGCTGACGACCCATCCCCGCGGCTTGGTGCGGGTCATGACGAGCGCCAACAGCCGCGCCGTCAAGGGCTTCGACGGCAGCGGCCTCTCGCCGGGCAACTACATGCACGGCTTCATCGAGAAGCTCCGCGCTCACACGGCTGGTGTCCTGCTGCGGCCCGTGCTCCTCCAGTCCGGCTCGAACCCGTGGTTCGGGTTTGATGCGACGGACAACCCGCGCCAGAGCGCCCCCGGAACAATCATCGATATCGAGAGCGATCCCGGTCCGATCGGCGACTTCGCACGGTTCTTCACCGGCTCGGGCAACCCCAACTCGACGGCACGCGCCGGGGGCGTGGGGCTGCTTCTCAAGCCCGGATCTTTCTACTCGCTCCGCTGCCGCCAGGAGGACGGGAGTCTCCTGCTCGCGACCGAGCCGCTGGTTGTTGAAGCCCTTCTTCTCGCCTTCCCCGGCTCGACAGCCATGGCCATCCGGCCCGATCGGGGCGCGAGCCAGCAAGTGCCGGGCACGCAGGGCGCCGAGACCATTGTCCCTCTCGACACGACCACCCGAACGGAGACGATCGGCGGAGACGACATCGTCAGCTCCGCCTCTGAGATTCGATTCGGGGGCGACATCCGATCGTCGCTCAGCATCGGCGACGCGTGCTTTGTCGAGGCCGGCGCGGGTGCCGGCGCGATCTCGCTCATCTCCTCTCTCGGATACGACGGGACCCACACGATTGTCGGTTTCGAGCGTCCGCTCGGCGCCGCGCCCGGACCGGGATCGATCGTTCGCTTCGGTCCATGGTCATACGTGACCCACTCCTACGAGTGGCCCGCGCTTGCGCCCGGCGATCCGCAGAGCTGGCGAGGTCTCTGGTTTGCGCCCTCCGGACCCGGCACCGGCGCGATCGTGCTCGCGCTCTCCGCCTATCGCCCCGGCGTCGACGGGTATGCGTGGGGCGCCGCGGGCTGGGGTGGGCACGGATACGCCGAGCAGATCGAGGGCGCGTTCCCCGACGCCACGGTCGAGTGGATGGCCGCGACCCGCGCCGACATATGGATCCAGATCCCGGCGCAACAGCGATCCCCGACGTCCTCCATGTCGGACTATCTCGGCTTCGTCCGTGCCGCGCTTCCTGAGGCCGAGGTGGTCTGGGCCGGTGAGATGGAGCATGCCACGGGCACCTTCGCGACCTGGCACGGCTACATGCTGGCCAACGCGTCCACTGCGGGCGTCGCGGCACTCAGCGCCCTTCAGGACCCGCGTCTGGGCACCATGGTCGAGCAGTTTGCCGACGGGCTTCGCTCCGACACCGCGCACCTGTCCCAACGGGGCAACCGTCGCCTGGCCGACATCTGGATCGAGCAGCTCGCGCAGGCCGCGGTCGATCCCTGCCCGCCCGACGTCAACTTCGACGGCTCCGTCGACGTGCTCGACTTTCTTGAGTTCCTCGACGCGTTCGGCAGCCAGCGGCCGTGGGCGGACCTGACCGGCGATGCGTCGGTTGACATTCTCGACTTCCTCGAGTTCTTCGACGCTTTCGGGAACGGATGTCCCTGACCTGCCGCCGGTCGTTCAGCGCTCTGTCGCGCCGTCGAAGTGTCGGGCAACCCTTGTCCAGTTCACGACGTTCATGAAGGCGTTGACATAGTCGGCACGCCTGCTCTGATATCGCAGGTAGTAGGCGTGCTCCCAGACGTCAACGCCCAGCAGGGGCGTCACGCCCGTCACCATCATGTCCTGCTGTTTCTCACCCTGGAGCACGAGCAGGCGATCCGCCGTCGGCTCGTGCACCAGCCAAGCCCAGCCCGATCCCTCGACCGCGTTCGCCGCTCCCTTGAAGTGCGTGGCGAACGCCCCGAACGAGCCGAAGTCGCGTGCGATCGCCGCCGCGAGCGACCCGATCGGCTCGCCACCTCCGCCCGCGCCGGCGGGAGCCATTGTCACCCAGAACAGCGCGTGGTTCACGTGCCCGGCGCCGTGGAACGAGACCTCGCGCGACCAGTGCTTGATGAGCGACGCGTCTCCGGTCCCGGCGCGGATCTCCGCGAGGCGAGCGAGCGCCGTGTTCAGGCCCTTCACATACGCCGCATGGTGCCGCGTGTGATGGATCTCCATTGTCGTCGCATCGAGATGGGGCTCGAGCGCGTCATACGCATACGGCATCGGTGGCAGCGTGTACTCGCCCTTCGCTGCGTCCCAGCCGAGCTCGTCCGGTGAGAGCAGCGGGGGACGTCCGCCCGCACCGCCCGACGAAGCCGCGGGTTGCGCGCGGGCGACGCCGGCACCCGCCGCGGCAACGCCGACGCCGATGGCTGAGATCATCACATCACGTCGAGAGAGAGTGTCCATGCCATAGCGTACCGCCTCCGGGCCCGCGCGGTTCGGAAAGCAAAGGGAGGCCCGGCGAGCGCCGGACCTCCCTGGATGAGCACGTGCGAGGCGAGGGCTTACGCCTGCTCGCCGACCTGCCAGCGCATGAACTGGTGGATCTTTGCGCCCGAGCCGACGATCTCCTTCACCGTCTTGGTCGGATCAACCACGAAGGGCTGCTCCATCAGCGCGATCTCGGCGAAGAACTTCTTCATTCCGCCCTCGACCATCTTCTCTGCGATCTCCTTCGGCTTTCCGGATTCGATCGCGGACTCGACGCGGAACTTGCGCTCCTTCTCGACCACGGCGGCCGGAATGTCTTCGGCGGTGATGCCCTGGGGGCGCGGCACCGCAGCCGTCACGTGCATGCCGATCTGCTTGATCGTCTCGGGCGTGATCGATCCGGACGCCTTGATGAGCACTCCGGTCTTTCCGTCGTGATGGATGTAGAAGCCGAATGTCTCGCCCGGGCCTGCAGCGAGCTTGTGGCCTCGAGCGAACGAGCAGTTCTCACCCGTGGAGATCTTCAGGTCCTCGACGAGCGCCTTGATGGCCGGCGTCTCCGAGACAGGCCCCTGGCCCGCCTTGAGCGCCTCGTCGGCCATCTTCTGCGCCGCCGCGACGAACTTCTCGTTCTTGGCCGTGAAGTCGGTCTCGGCCCGGAACTCGATGATGGAGGCGCCGCCCGTCCCGATCGCGATGGCGACGCGGCCCTCGCCGGCCGTGCGATCCGTGCGGCTCTCCATCTTGCCCTTCAACTGCTTGCGGAGCAGCTCCTCCGCGTTGTCCACGTTCCCCGTTGCCTCGATGAGTGCGGCCTTGCACGCCATCATCGGAAGCCCGGTCTTGTTGCGGAGCATCATCACGTCTTTCGCGCTCGGCTCGTACATCTTCCCAACTCCTTCTCGCCCCGCGTGCGGGGCCGGATGGATCAGTGTGTGTGCCGCGAGAGTTCGCGGGATTCGTTCTGGGTGGCTCCCGGAGGTTCCGGGGGATCAGCGGCGATCCGGTCTCAGTTGGTCGCGGCGGCCGCGTCGGACGGCGCGCCGGAGGGGCGTTCATCCTCGGAGCCGTCACGCCGGAACTGGGCACGCCGGCTGCGACGCTGTGCCGCCTCGCCCGAGCCGCCCTCGGCGCCCTGCGACGCCTGGCGCAGCTCGCGTGCCTGCTTGCCCTCGGAGACGGCCATGCAAAGCTCGCGGACCACAACGTCGATGGCGCGCATCGAGTCGTCGTTGCCGGGGATCGCGATGTCCGCAAGGTCCGGGTCGCCGTCGGTGTCGAGAAGGCAGATGGTCTTGATGCCGAGCTTGCGTGCCTCGTTGATCGCGGTGATCTCCTTGCGCACGTCAACGATGACCAGCGCCCCCGGCATGTCCGTCATGTTGCGGATGCCGTCGAGGTTCCTCTTGATCTTCTCCTGCTCGCGACGGAGCTGGCTCTCCATCTTCTTGGAGTAGCTGGCAAAGTTGCTGTCGCGCTCGATCGTCTCCAGCTCCTCCAGACGCTTGAGGCGAGAGCGGATCGTCCGGAAGTTCGTCAGGGTGCCGCCGAGCCAGCGCTCCGTGACGTAGTGCATCTTGACGTCGGGCACGCGGGTCTCGAGCACGCCCTTGGCCTGGCGCTTCGTGCCGACGAAGCACACGTCCTTGCCCTCGGCGACGGTGCGGGCGATGTACCGCTTCGCGAGAAGCAGGCCCTTCACGGTCTCCTTGATGTCGATGATGTGGATCCCGTTGCGCTTGCCGTAGATGAACGGACCCATCTTCGGATTCCAGTTGCTCGTCCGCTGGCCGAAGTGGATGCCCGACTCGATGAGATCCTTGACGATGCTGCTCGTATCTGCCATGTTGAAACCCCTTTGGGGCAGCGACACCGGCGGGCCGATCGTCGACAGAGCCCCAAGGGCCTGCCTCGCTCCGCGCAAGGGCGCTTGCTCAACGTTGGGACTTCCCGCCGCGCGGGCCCATCCCGGAAAGTGCTCCGAAAGGTGACACATTCACCAAACGGAGTCCGGCCACGATCGAAGCCGGTCAGGATAGTACGCCCCCCAAACCCGCCGAAGCAAGCCAAACCCCGTTCGGTTTCGGGACCGGGCTCAACCTCGTGGTCCTCACAGCCGACTCGTAGGAACTGGGGGATTCCACAGGCTGCCGAGGGTGTGTGTATGACCACGCATAGCGGACTCATCTTCCGAAAGAACACTCGGTTCGATCTGTCGCTTCCGGCGCGGATTCGGATCGCCGAGGCCCATGCCGGCATCGTCCGCTTCACCGCCTCCGCGGGTGCGAAGCAGGGTTGGCTCCCCGTGGATCTGGTCGACTTCAGCGCAGGCGGGTTGGGCTTCCTTTGTTCGGTCTTCGTTCCAAGGCGGTGCGTGCTCCAGATCGACGTCGAGGGTCGCTCCGGCACATCCGAGTCCTCGTTCTTCCAGGGAGTCTGCCGGGTGCAGCGTGTCGTGATGACGGATCGTCGTCCGGCATATCTGGTTGGCGCCTCCTTCGAGCGTCCGTCGACGGAAGCCGAGGCCGAGATCGCGAGAGTGCTCGCACTGTTCGAGGGCGAGTCCGACTCCAACTGACGGGGGCAACGCAGTGCTCGACTCAAGTCACTTCCTTCTCCGTTCGCTCCTGCAGGACGGCGTCGTGCGCCAGCCCGACGTCGAGCGTGCCGCCGAGCAAGCCCGTGTCACCGGCGTCTCGGTCCCGGAGGCACTCGTTGCGATCGGCGTCCTGTCGTCGCGCGTTCTTGCCATCTCTCGCGCCAAGATCACGGAGTATCCCTTCGTCGACCTCGCTGCGTTCGCCGTCGACATCACCAACGCCGAGCTGCTGCCCCGCGCCGTCTCCGAGCGATTCAGCGCGTTCCCTCTCTTCATCATCGACGGGCTGGCGACCGTGGCGATGGTCGATCCGCTCAATCTCCAGGCGATCGATCTGATCCGAAGCACGCTCAAGCGGGACGTGGATCTTGTCATCTGCGACCCGGAGCAGCTCCGCGCCCTGATCGCCAAGGCCTACTCGCTCTCCCGCGTCAAGTCCGAGGGCCCCGCCGCTCCATCCGAGCAGGACGCGGACCTCACGACGGGCGACGAGCCGATCGTCGCCGCCGTCAATCAGATCCTCGCCAGCGCCATGGAGCTCGGCGCCTCGGACGTCCACATCGGCCCCGACGAGCACGACCTGCACCTGCGCTACCGGATCGACGGTGTGCTGCTTCCGCAGCAGGGCCCGGCCAAGGCGGCCCACGGCGGAATCGTGCAGCGACTCAAGGTCATGGCCAAGCTCGACCTGACACAGTCGAGGAAGCCGCAGGACGGGAAGTTCCGCTTCACCCACCAGGGCCAGTACGTCGACGTGCGGCTCTCGCTCATCCCGACAATCCACGGCGAGAACGTCGTGATGCGACTGCTCCGGTCCGCCGCCGCGATCGGACCGATCTCCTCGCTCGGCATGCCCGACGACATCTCAAAGGCGTACGAGGAGTATGTCCACCGCCCGCACGGCATGATCCTCGTCACGGGTCCGACCGGGTCGGGCAAGACCACGACGCTCTACACAGCGCTCAACGCGATCAACTCGCCCGACACCAACATCCTCACCATCGAGGATCCCGTGGAGATCAGGCTGCCGCTCGTGCGTCAGATGCAGGCGAACGCCGACGTGGGGGTCACCTTCGCGTCCGCGCTCCGTGCGTTCCTGCGCCAGGACCCCGACGTCATCCTCGTTGGTGAGATCCGTGATCCGGAGACCGCGCGCATCGCGGTGCAGGCCGCGCTCACCGGCCATCTGGTCTTCTCCACGCTCCACACCAACGACGCCGTCGGCGCGATCCCGCGCCTGCGAGACTTCGAGCTCCCGCTCTTTGCCATCAACGCCGCCCTCCTCTGCACGATGGCCCAGCGCCTCGTTCGACGCGTCTGCCCCCAGTGTGCCGCACCGGAGTCGGCGGACACGGCGCCCCCGCGCGGATTCGGAATCCGGCCCTCGGACATGCCCTCGTTCGTGAAGGGAGCGGGCTGCGCCGCGTGCAAGAGCACCGGCTACAAGGGGCGTCTCGGCGTCTACGAGATGCTCCGCATGACCCCTGCCGTGCAGAATGTCGTCGAGCGGGGCGGCACCGCCGCCGAGCTCCGCGAGATCGCCGCCGCGGACGGCATGCGCCTCATGTGGCAGGACGGGCTCGACAAGGCGCGCCGCCATCTCACGACCGTCTGGGAGCTCTCCAAGCTCCGCTCCGTCGCCGAGAGCGACGACGGCCCCGTCACCAGGAGACTCGCGGCATGAGCTCCCTGATCTTTCGATACGACGCGAGGAAGTCCGACGGCACGCGCTCGAAAGGGACCATTCGCGCCGACTCGCCCTCGGACGCCTCACGCCGCCTCCGCGCGGAGGGCCTGACTCCCACGTCGGTGAAGGCCGCCCGCAGCGGCGCCGCCTTCTTCTCGTTCCAGCGCATCACGCAGAAGGACATCGTCGACCTCACGCAGCAGCTCTCCGTCCTGGTGCAGTCGCGCATCCCGCTCGCCCGAGGCCTCCTGAGCATCGCCGAGCAGGAACCCAAGCCGGCGCTGCGAGACATGCTCCGCGCGGTCGCCGCGGGCATCGAGGCCGGAGCCACGATTCCCGAGGCGTTTGAGTCGTACCGGTCGGTGCTCGGCGATGTGTACGTCGAGACCATGGCCGCGGCGCAGCGCTCCGGCAACCTCTCCGAGGTGCTCGAGCACCTCTCGGAGCTTCTCCAGAAGCAGGCCGAGTCGCGCCGCCAGATGCGTAAGGCGCTCGCCTACCCCACAATCGTGGTGGGCGTGGTGGCGATCGCTGTTGCGGTCATCGTTCTCTTCGTTGTTCCTCGATTCGGCGCCACGTTCAAGTCGCAGGGCATCGAGATGCCCATCGTGACGCGGGCGATCCAGTCGGTCGGCACGCACGTCCTGGCGAACTGGTGGGCGTACGCCGCCCTGCTCGCGGGTGTGATCTTCGGCAGCGCTGTCGTGTGGCGATCATCGTCCGGCCGGCTCCTGTACGAGCGAGCCTTCATCACGATCCCCTTCGTGCGCCGCATCGTCATCGCCGAGACCACCACGAGGTTTGCTCGCGTCCTCGGACTGGCAATGGGCTCCGGGCTCGACATGATCGAGGCGATCCAGATGGCCGGACGCGCAACGGCCCGACCGCTGTTCGTCACCGAGTGCAACCGCTTCGCAGAGCGCGTCCGTCGCGGCGAAGATTTCGCCGACGCGATCGCCGAGAGCCGGTACCTGCCCAGCTTCGCACGACGCATGATGACCGCGGGCGAGGACTCGAAGGAGATGTCCAAGGCGTGTGCGGTCGTGTCGAAGCAGTACGACCGCGAGGTCAATCACCTGACCGGCCAGATCGGCACCCTCATCGAGCCGCTGCTCACCCTGGCGCTCGCCGGAATCGTGTTGCTCGTTGCACTCTCGGTCTTCCTGCCCATGTGGCAGATGATGAAAGTCCAGTAACCTCGGAGAGCCCACTCGTGCCGACACGCCATCACCTTCTTGACCGCGCCTTCACCATGCTCGAGGTCATGGTGGTCATCACCATCATCGCGATCCTCGCGGCCGTCGCCGTCCCTCGCTTCAGCGGCCTCACCGACGACGCACGCTCGGCCGCCGCGGTCTCCGCCGTGGGCGGAGCCCGCGCATCCATCGCCACCTTCCGCACCCGGCGCGTCATCAGCGGCGGGGATCCCTTCCCGACGCTTGTTGAGCTGACCACTCCGGGCGACGTCATCACCGGCTCGCTCCCCGCGAACCCCTACAGCGGGCTGAGCACCGTCCGCGCCGTCTCCGAGTCCGACGCCGAGTCCCGGCGCGTCGGGTCCGAGACCACGTACGGATGGTGCTACTTCGTCGACAACGAGTCCGAGCCGCCCCGGGCTGTCATCTACCTCAACAGCAGCGAGCCGACTCGCGTTGAGAACGCGGACGGGTCCTTCAAGGGCGCCAACGAACTCTGACCGAACCATGAACCGAACGAGGTCTCATCCCGGGCGCGGCTTCTCGCTGATCGAGGCGATTACGGTCGTCGGCATCATCGGCATTCTCGCCGCGGGCGTGGCGCCCGCCATGCGATCGCAGACCGCGCTCAGACACGCGGCCTCCGTCGCCGAGTCCGCGCGCCTGCTGCGTCTTGCTCGTGCATCGGCGATGGCGACGGGAGAGCCGACCGGGCTTGAAGTGCTCGTCAACGAGCAGACCCTCCGTCTGGTCGTCAGCCCCGTGCCCGGCGCCGGCGTTGCGACGCTCACCGATCCGCTGGGGGAGCCGCGACCGAGCATCCACGTCCCGAGCCGCTTCCCGGGAGCGAGACTCCGAGCCGTGACGGGCGGCGATGGTGCCGTCGATCAGGTCACAATCTGGTTCTCGCACGCCGGCGAGCCGCAGGTCCGCTCCGAAGACGGCAGACTCATCGGTGCCTTCGAGCAGGATGCAACGATCGAGTTCGAGGGAGATCTCTCGCTCTCCGTGCGCGCGGTCAGCGGGGTGATCGAATGAACCATCCCCGGTCCAGCACCCGAAGAGCCGTCACCCTCATCGAAGCGGTGATCGTTGTGCTTGTCATCTCGCTGGCGGTTCCGCCGATGCTCACGCTGGTCGACACGATCGCGGGATCTCGGGCCGAGTCGGCCCGCATCTCACTCGCGACCTCGCTGGCGCAGGGGGTCATGGAGCAGGTCCTTGCCGACACGCTCCCGGAGGACGGCGCCCCCGGCCTCGACGCGCTGGCCGATCCGGACGCATACGTCTCAACGCCCAACACCGGTCTGCGCGACCGGCTCGCGTGGCTCGCCGAGCCGTACGCCGAGCGGTGGGGGATCGACTACTCCGTCGAGATCGGCGGGCCGATCGCCGCCGACGGCGCTCCGTCCGGCGACGCGTCGCGCGACATCTATCGAATGGTCACAGTGGCCGTGCAGATCCCCGGCGAGACAGAGAGATTCGAGCTGAGTGTCGCCGCCCTGGTAGGGGGTGCGCAATGACCAATCCACGGCAGGCGGGTCGAGCCGCCTTCACCCTCGTCGAGATGATCGCGACCGTGACGATCCTTGGCATCATCGGCGCCGCCACGCTTCCCGTCATCGAGTCCGCGGGCACGCTGTACGCCGAGTCCGCTTCAATGAGCCGAAGTGTTGAGCGTGCATCCTTCGCGATCGATCGTGCCTCAAGGGTCCTCCGCGAGATCCCGATCACCGACACGAACTCCGGCCTTGCCATCGAGCACGTTCGATCCGACAGCATCGCCCTCGCCAGCGGCGACTCTCTGGCATTGAGCGACGGCCGGCTCGTGATCACGAAGGACGGAAGGACCGCCGTCCTTTGCTCGGATGTCAGCCGGTTCGAGATCATCGCGCTCGGGGCCGACGGCATCACGCGAACTGAAGGATCGCCAGAGGACACGCGAAGGATCATGCTGAGTCTGGTCGCCGACGGCGTCGAGATCCGGACCTCGGTCTTCCCCCGCGCGGCCATGGGGGTGCTGCCATGACACACCCTCGCGCCCCACGCAATCGTCACCGGCGTGCCTTCGCCGTCGCTTCGGTCGTGGTGCTCCTCATGATGCTCAACATCCTCGCGTTCGGAGCCATGGACGGTTCACGCGATGACGGCGGCATCGCGGCCCTCCGCGTCGAGACGCTCCGGTCTCTCTACGCCGCGGAGAGCGGCGTGACGCTCGCCATCGGCGAGATGAGTGCGGGGCGTGACGCCCCCGCTCCCGGCACCAGGACCGCGGTGGGACACGCATCCATCCACTTCCAAAGCGCGGACCAGTCCGAGCAGATCTTCGTCGAAGGCAGGGCAGGGTTCGGCAGACGTCGAATCATCGTCGAGACAACAGGCAGCGACTGAGAACAGGCAAAGGGAACCGTCTGGAATGCAGACGCAGCGACCCAAGATCTCGGAGGCAACGTGAACACCGCAGCACTCCATCTGATCCTTCAGGACGGCTTCATCGAGGGCGCCGTCGTTTCATCCGGCAGGGTTCTCCGCGCCTCTCGTGCCGAGTCCGGCGTCTCGCGTCTAGACGAGCTCTGGGGCACCGATCTCGCTGCCTTGGACCAGCCCGTCGCGCAGATCGTCCGGACGCTCGGGGTCGCACCCGGCACGCCGGCCGTTGTCGTGTACACGTCGCCCAAGACCATCGTCGAAGTCTTCTCAGTGCCCGCCCGTGGCGCAGAGGCGCTGAAGGCCGGCTCGCTTGCGCTGGCCGAGATGCTGGGCGTCACCGCCGATTACAGCGCCTCGACCGTGATGTCCATCTGGGAGTCTCGCTCCCGCACCGAGCCCCGAAGCATGGTGCTTGCTGCCGGAGAACCCGATACCACGCCCGAGACCATCTGCTCGCTCCTCGAGAGGGCAGGGCTGCTGCCGCGGCGGCTCGTCCCGATGCGTGCCGCGAGCATCCTCTCGAGCTGGGAGAGCTCGAAGCGTTCGGGTGCGGAGAGCGCCATTCTGGTCGATATCGGGAGTGATCACACCACGATGCTGGGTGTGGTTGCCGGTGAACTCAGGCTGGTGCGACAGGTCGCCATCGGGTACGACCTGTGCGTGGACGCGTACGAGCGGGCCATCAGATCGACACGCACGGAGAGCGAACCGCCACCCGCTCGATCCGAAGCCGCGCGAGCGTTCTGGACCCACGGCGTGCCCGCCCGCGCAACCAGCATCGATGGTCGCCGCACGATGGGTGCGGACGTGCTGCCCATTCTGCAACCGATCATGCAGCGCACGTCGATCGAGATCAAGCAGACCCTTCGTTTCGGGCTTGAGACCGACGACCGCGTCGCGGTTCGTCTCGTGGGCCCGGCCGCCTCAATCCCGTCCCTGGCGGGCGTGCTCTCGGACAACGCGGACTGCGCGATCGAGACGACTCGGACCGATTCGCAGTCGTCGGCGCCGACCGAGCCGGGCTCGCTCGTTCAGGCGCTTTCGGCCGGCCTGGAATGCAGGATCAATCTGCTGCCCCGGGCGCTGCGTGAGCGCACGGCCCAGAAGGTGTTTCGCCGCATGGCACTCGTTGGGGGCGGAGTCGCTGTCATCGCCGTGGCACTCGAGATGGGCGTGGTCGGGAGATCGGCGGCGGAGGCACGCGCCGATCTCGAAGCGGCACGCCCCGAGGCCGCCGTGCTCCGCCGTCAGGTCGAGACCAGGAGCGACGTCGCCCGCCTCGCCGAGGCCCTCGTCCAGACCGAGGCGCGAGTCGCGAGCCTCGTCGGGGAGCGCATCGATTGGCACGGCGTGCTGGCCATGATCGCCCAGACGACAGGTGACGACGTGCGCCTCAGTGACATCGCATGTGCATTCGACGGCTCGCGGCCCGCGGTCACGCTCCGCGGCGTCGCGGACGCAACCACGCCGACCGTGGACAGCCTCCGGGCGTTCGTCGATCGACTGGCCGAGAACACTCTTGTCGAGGGTGTCACCCTTGGCGCAACCCGCCTGCAGGACGTTGACGGAGAAGCCGTTCGCAGCTTCTCCGTTGTGGTGTATCTGACAGGGTCAGCACCCATGACGCAGGCCAGCGGAGGTCTGAAATGAGCTACTCGCAAGGCACAAACAGGGTCATCGCACAGTCACTCGCCTTGGCGCTTGCGGCGGCGGGCGCGTGGGCCTTGGTCGTTCGGCCGATGTCGGAGCGACTGAGCACCATCCGTGCCGAGACCGTTGCGGTCCGTGAGGAGTCCGAGCGAAATCGAGAGTCGCTCGCTTCCGACGCCGTGCCGCCCGAGCAGATGGTCGAGATCATCAGCCGTCACACGCAGCGATTGCAGGCGCTCTGCGATCTGTCTGCCGACACGTCGCTCGTCTACGACTCGATCGGTCGCCTCGCGGACGCGTCAGGGGTTCGCGTCGAACGAATGGAGCCGAGACGGGTCAACGTGTCGCTGGGGGGCGCGGCCACGAGCCAGGCGAAGCCCAGGGACAAGGCGTCGAAGTCTGCCAAGGCGTCAAAGGCGACCTCGCCCCCGGACGTGCGGGCGTTCGGTTTCACCATCGACGGCACGGGTGAGTATCGCGCCGTGGCCGAGTTCGTCGACGCACTCGAACGGGAGTTGGGAATGAGCAAGGTCCAGTCCTTCAGGATCCTCCCCGTTCGAACAATCGACGGATCCGAGAGGGTTCGCGTCGTCCTCGAGACCGCTCACTATCACCTCGACAAGCCGCTCGTCGCCGCCACGATCATCGGAGATGCAAAATGAGAACTCCGCGTTCACTCGATCGGACGCACCTCGTGGCGCTCGCCGCTCTCCTGCTGCCCGCCTGCGGCGTCGTCGTTGCCCGTGCGATCAGCCCCGAACCGGCGACGGTCGCCGCCTCATCCGCGGCGGTGCCGCCTGTGGAGCACGCGAAGGTGAGACTGCCGAGCCCGGCATGGATCGAGCGACTCAGCGCCGCGCCGGAGCGCACCCCCATCACCCAGTCACCGTTCCGCTCAGCCCCGGCACTCCCCGAGTCTTCGCCCGAGGTCGAGGAACTCAGCGTCGACCTTCCCCCGCTCGACGAGGCGCCCTCGCCGCCGCCGACGGTCCGCCTCAGCGCCATCATGAAGTCCGGGCAGGGCCACCTCGCCCTGATCGACGGCAAGGCGGCTCGGCCAGGCGACGCCTTGTCTCTCGACTGGATCCTCGACGCCATCGACGCTCAGGAGCGGACCGTGACGCTCCGAAGCAAGGCTGACGGGCGAACCGTCGTGATCCAGCTCGATCCTCCTCGCTGATCAACAGGCGTCAACCCGCGCCGTGCCGACTCCGGGCCCGATCGACGACCGCCGGGGGCCGCGGCTTTCCATGGGCATGACCTCCTGCCGCACCACGCCTATCCTCTGGCCGGACCCAAGCGGGGTCCCGCAGGGGCGCATAGCTCAGTTGGCTAGAGCGCGGCTGTCACATAGCCGAGGTCACAGGTTCGAGTCCTGTTGCGCCCACTTTCGAAAGCGGTTGCCGGCGCCGGTGCGGATTCCTCTGCGAGGGCTGGTGCCGGCCGCGGGCCTCACTCGCCCGATGCCTTCGGGCAGTCGCGTTTTCCGAAGAGGTAATGCGACACGAGCCACTCGCTCCCGTTGTTGAGCCCCCAGAGTTCCGCGCAGGCGAGGAAGAACACTCGCCAACGCTGGGTCCATGCCTCTGCATCGGCGCCATACGTCTCGCGCATGACCGCTCGGACCTCGTCGATCCGGGTATCCATGTTGGCAAGCCATGCGTTGGCGGTCTTCTCGTAGTGTGTGCCGACGATCCGCCAATGGTCCAGAAGGACAAGGTCCTCCTGGAAGTGATGCAGCAGATGGTCCGAGGGCATGGTCCCGCCGGTGAAGAAGTACCGGCCGATCCAGTCGTTGGAGCGCTCGAAGTGGTACCCGATCTCCCGGTGCGTGAAGATGTGCACGAAGAGACGCCCTTCGGCTCGCAGCATCCGTGAAAGCCCCGCGAGCAGCGCGCGGTAGTTCTTCATGTGCTCGAACATCTCCACGGAGACGATGCGGTCGAAGCGGCCGGTGAACCGCTCGCTCGCGACGAAGCGATTGGCGTCTTCGGTGATGACGTCCCAGTCCCTGATGCCGTGCTCGTCGCGTCGGCGCTCGATGAAACGCCGCTGCAAGGCGGAGTTCGAGACGCCGGTGACGCGGCATTTCGGAAACTTCTCCTTGATATAGCCGGAGAGAGAGCCCCAGCCGCAGCCAAGGTCCAGCACCTCCATGCCGTCGCGGATTCCCGCTCGCTCGCAGGTGAGCGCGAGCATCGCGTCCTCGGCCTCGGCGAGGGTTCGAACGCCGGGCGACCAGAGACAACCGCTGTACTTCAGACGCGGGCCCAGCGCAAGCTCGAAGAACCTCGCGGGCACCTCGTAATGCTGGACGTTCGCGGCGTCTGTCTCGATCGCGATCGGGCTTTCCCGAAGGTCCCGCACAAACGTCCGGAATCGCTCGTGACGCTCCTCGATGCCGCCACCCGATTCGTGACGGATCCTTGCGCGGAGCCGGCGTCGGATCTGCCATCGGATGAGGGGATCTGGGAGCACGCCTCGGTCCAGCAGTGGCTCGTACCACGCTCGGGGCGCATCGGGGAGCGAGCGATCACGCGTCACGCGATCGTCCGATCGATCCACCGAACCATGGCTGTGAGTCGAGCCGCCGATCGTGCTCATGGGAGGTCCTTCGCGGGGCTTGCGGGCGATGTTTTGGATCTCGGGAACCACGGGAAGAAGGCGCTGGTTTCACGCTGGTACGCTCGATAATCCTCGCCCCGTGAGCGGAGAGACTGCGCTTCGGTCGGCGGGATGCCGGTCACACGCGTGAGGAGCAAGTACATGACCGCGACGGGCACGAGGGCGAGCCACCACAGCGGCGAATCCGAGGCCACGAGCGCGTACGCGATCCAGAGAAGCCACTCGAAGAAATAGTTGGGATGACGCGAATAACGCCACAGCCCCGCGCGGCAAGTGCGGCCCCTGTTCGCCGGGTCTTTCTTGAACCGTGCCAACTGCGCGTCGGCGACCGTCTCGCCCGCGACCCCCCCGAGATAGAGCGCGATGCCCGTGAGCGCGAGTGGTCCGATCGTGGGGCGCGCCGTCGCCGCAACGGCAATGGGCGCAAGCGCCAGCAGTGGCACGCTGAGCGCCTGCACCTGGTAGAACACGAACATGAAGGGCTGAAAGCGTGCTCCGAACTTCTCTCTCGCCATCTGGTAACGGCCGTCCTCACGCCCAGTGAGGACGCGATCGGTCAGAATGTGCGTGCCAAGCCGCAGCCCCCAAAGGCCGATCATCGTCCCGATCACCACGCGATGCCAGACCGAGCCCGCACTAGTTAGGGCGACAATGATCGCCGCGAGGGCAACGCCGTACGACCATCCCACGTCGACGATCCCGGCGTCACCCGTGCGCCGTTGCGCGAGCCAAAGACCCGCGAAGAGCAGCACGGACGCTCCAAGCAGCCAGAGGATCTGTTCGATGGGCGTCAGGATCGGCATCGGGCGTTCTTCCGGCGAATCGGGGTGCTGCGACGGGGCGAATCCGGCCTTGAGCAGGCCTTCGGAGAGGAGCGGATCATGGGAACCGGCGTTCGGATTCTGGCGAGCGTGTGCGTCGTCTCCATCTGTGCGATGATGGTGCTGTTCGTCGTCTCGACGCGAGAGATGGGACTGATCTCCGGACTGCGGAGCGTGGCGGAGACCTGGTGGGGCATCACGACGCTCGCGGACCTCGGTGTCGGCCTGGTCTTCGTCGCCGCGTGGATCTGCCTGCTCGAGAAACGGACTTGGACACGGGTGCCCTGGGTCGTGAGCGTCTTCTTGTTTGGGAACTTCGCCACGCTGGTGTACCTCCTGTTGCGCTGCCGCGCGGCGTCAACAGTTCGACAGGTCTTCCTCGGGCGCTGAGGCGTTCCTAAGCGGATCGACCCGAAACGAAACTTGGACGCGCCTGTGGCTTGGCCAGGACGAACTGGTAGTCGCCGCAGTGCCCGGCCCGGAACGCGCCCTCGCAGTACTCGAAGTAGTAACGCCACATGCGGATGAACCGCTCGTCGAATCCGAGCGCCCTGACGTCGTCAATCCGAGCGTGGAAGGTGTCGTTCCAGGCGCGGAGGGTTCGGACATAGTGCGGGGCCAGATCGTTCATGTGGATGATGGCCAGGTCGGTGTTGCACTTGACCGCGCGGGCCACGGCGGTCAGCCCGAGAAGGCACGAGCCGGGGAAAATGCGGCGTTTGAGGAAGTCAACGGTCCGGCGCGCCGCGTCGTATCGCTGGTCTCGGATCCATATGCCCTGCACGACGGCCAGGCCGTTGGGCTTCAGCATGCGCGAGACGGCATTGAAGTAGCGGGGGAGGTACTCATGCCCGACGGCCTCGATCATCTCGATGGAAAGAACCTTGTCGAACGAGCCGGGTCCGAAGTCACGCTCGAGATCGCGATAGTCCGTCTTCACCACGGTCACGCGGTCCTGCAGGCCCCGCTCCCGAACCCGCGCCGAGGCGAACTCGAACTGGCGTTCCGAGATCGTCGTTGTCACGACGCGGCAACCGAAACGCTCCGCGGCGCGGATCGCCGCGGCACCCCAGCCCGTGCCGATCTCCAGCAGCCGGTCAGACGGCTTGAGGTCGAGCTTCTGGCAGCAGCGATCGACTTTGGCGAGCTGCGCCTCTTCCAGCGACATGTCTGCCCGCTCGAAGATCGCGCAGGAGTAGAGCATCGTCGGATCGAGCCAGATCGCGAAGAACTCGTTGGAGAGGTCGTAGTGCGCACGGATGTTCCGCGTGCTGCCCGCCCGCGAGTTGCGACGGAATGCGTTGAGAGTTCCGGCGAAGCGGGCGAACGCGCGCGCGATCGGAGACTCTGCAGAAGCCAGCGCCTCGCGGTTGATCAGCAGGAGTTCGAACAGCGATGCAAGATCGCTCGATGTCCAGTGTCCGTCGATGTACGACTCCGCGGCTCCCGCCGCGCCCTTGCGCAGCACCCGCCCGTAGAACGCTGGGTCTGTCACCCGGACGGACACGCTCGGTCCGTCGCTCCCCGAGCCGCCAACGAAGGACCCAGCGCCATCGACCAGGCGGACCTCCCCGAGCCGGATGCGAGCAAGCAGAGCGTGCACGAGGCGACGGCCCGCCCGCTCCACAGGCGAGAGTCGTCGGGATTGCAGGTCGTGTTCGCCCGCTGCCTGAAGGGTCGTCATCGAGGGGTTCCGGGTTGGGGGCTGAGGGGGATGGGGGCGGATCTTGTGAGGGGGCAGAACGCCCCGGCTCGTTGGATTCGGGTCGGGCACGGTGGACGGATTCAGGGGCGACGAAGGGATTCGTTCGATGCGGCCTTCGGTTTGCTCCGGCGGCTCGCGACCGGATGACCAAAGACGGGCACGCGCCTGAGCCAGAGGATCAGGGCGTGCCAATGGATGGAAAGGATGACGCGGGCGGTCATGATTGGGAACCGGAGCAGCATCGCGTCGAGCGTGCGCGAGCCGATGGCCAGGCGGTCGAGTCTGAGCGTGGCGTCGAAAATGCGTCTGCCGGGCGTGCCGCGGCTCTCCGGACCGCCGACGCTCCCGCTGCGATCGGTCTCTTTCAGTGTCATGTGGATGCCCAGGCGCGAGTGGTCGCGCGGGCACGGAACGGAGAGCGTCCATTCATATGCGAGCCCCATGGGCATGAAAGGCGACACGTGGAACGCCTTCTCGAACGCGAAGCGTCTCGGTCTTGAGATGACGCATGCGCGGAGATCCTCCGACGCCTCGCTCGGCGCCGCGCGGCAATCCAGCACATAGGCGTGACGCTCCTTCCAGGGCGTGTTCGTGATCTCGGCGACGATCGACACGAGGGACTCCACGCCCGTCTCGCCGTCGCGCTGGAAGCAGTAGTAGAAGCTGACGGGGTTGAACACGTAGCCATACTGCCTCGCGTGGGTCAGAACACGCACCGGCCCGTCGGGCCGAAAGCCCAACTCCTGCTGCACACGATCGAGCACCTCATCGCGGAGGTCGCGAGAAGGGTCGCCAAGATAATCGCCCCGTCGGAACCGCCCGAGCGAGATGGCTCGACGACGCCGATCGGACGCCCAGAATCGCCCGGTCGCAAGCACCTCATCGACCTCGTCGAGATCAAGGTAGAGCATGTACAGCGGAAACGTGAACGCACGGGAAACCGGGGCGAAGCGCCGGTGACGAACCCAGCCGACATACACCGCGCTGGACCACGAAGCCGGCGCGCCGCACGCACCGCGTCTGCTCATCCCCGCGACGCCGGACTGCGCCGGCGGCGAATACTGAGAGTCGGGAATGGCCGCGGCTTGATGCATGTGGGGCGTGCCGGTCGGATGCGTGCCTCAGACGGGAGCGAGGATCGTGGGGGATCGGTGTGCGGGCGCGCCAGTCCCCAGGACGGCATCGGCAACGCGCTCAGCGCTGCGCACGCCATCTTCGTGGAAGCCGTTGAACCAGTACGCACCGCAATAGTGCGTGCGATTGATGCCCGAGATCTCGGCGTGTCGGGCCTGCGCCCGGATCGCCGACGCGTCGAACGCGGGGTGCTCGAAGGCGTGTCGATCCAGAATGCACGCGGGATCGATCGACTCCGCGTCGTTGAGCGTGACGCACAGATGTCGCCGGGCGCCGAGCCGTTGCAGGATCTCCATGTCGTAGGTGACCGCAACGCTCTGGCCATCCGCCCCGCGGTGGGCACGTGCCGTGTAGTTCCACGCACTCCACGCGCGCCGTCGCCTGGGAAGGAGCGACTCATCCCGGTGCAGCACGGCGTCGTTGGGTCTGTAAGGGAGAGCGCCAAGGACCTCGCGTTCCGCGGCCGAAGGGTCGGCGAGCATGCGAAGCGCCTGATCGGCATGGCACGCCAGCACAACCTCATCGAACCGACGCTCATCTGTCGTCGTCCGCACGAGCACGCCATCAGCAGTTCGCACCACCGATCGCACGGGCGTGTTCAGAAGGATGCGGTCCCGGAACGGCTCGATCAGCCGCTCCACGTACACCCGGCTCCCGCCGACGATCGTCCGCCAGACGGGGCGACCACGGACCGACAGCATCCCGTGGTTCGAGAAGAACCGAACAAAGAACCCCAGAGGCAGCCCGAGGATGTCCGCATCCGGTGTGGACCAGATCGCCGCCGCCATCGGCACGATCAGGTGCTCGCCGAACGCCCTGGGATATCGCTCACGCTTCAGGTACGCGCCGAGCGCCGTCCACTCATCTCCCCGCTCGATCGCTCGCGGTGCCTCCGAGGCGAAGCGGCGGAAGCCGGCAATCATCCTCCAGAACCGCGGCCTCAGGACGTTCCGACGCTGCGCGATGATCGCGTTCAGCGAGCCGCCGCCGTACTCGAACCGGCTCGCATCGTCGCGAACGCTGAAGGACATCGTGGTCGGCTGGGATTCGACGCCAAGCTCATCCAGAAGCGCCGTGAACCGAGGATAGTTCCGGGTGTTGAAGACGATGAAGCCGGTGTCGACGGGGATCCGACGCCCCTCGTGCTCGACGGTGAGCGTCCGCGTGTGGCCTCCGACGTGCGATCCCGCCTCGTAGATCGTGAGGTCGTGTTCACGATGGAGGCGATGCGCGACGACCAGACCGGAGATGCCCGAGCCGATGATCGCGATGCTCACGGCCGCTCCCTCTCGCCGGACTGGTGAGTCGATCGCAGCGCCCGACGTGCCTCACGCCGCAGCCGCCTCCCGCGATCCGATTCCTCCCGCACGCGCGTGTGATGCTCACGCGCCTCCCGGTACACCCGCTCCGGAACAGGCCGCAGGTCCCACACAAGTCCAAACGCTCGCATCGCCCGCAGCACGTAGTACGTCGGGTCGATCTCCCACCAGTAGAAGCCCTGTCTCACGGTGCCGGGGCAGTGGTGATGGTTGTTGTGCCACCCCTCGCCGAGCGTGAGGATCGAGAGCAGAAGGCTGTTGCGGCTGTCGTCCGAGGTCGCGAACCGGCGTCTGCCGATCGTGTGCGCCAGCGAGTTGATCGTGAACGTCCCGTGATACAGCAGCGTCGTCGAGACGCCGAAGCACCACACAAACATCTGCCACCCCGACGTTCCGAGCGCCGGCGCGAACGTCCCGAGAGCCCAGCCCGCACCGAACGAGCCGGCGGCGAGCGTGATCGGCCCGAGCAGGTGCCACCGCTCGAGCCACACGAGCTCCGGAACCTTGGCCCAGTCCGGGACCTGCTTCCAGTCGGTCTTGAGGCCGTCGTCGCAGAGGAACCAGCCCATGTGCGACCAGATGAGCCCCCAGAGACCGGGAGAGTGCACGTCCGGAGGGTGATCGGAGTGGCGGTGATGGTTGCGATGGTGCGCCGCCCACCAGATCGGGCCGCGCTGCGCCGTCGTGGTTCCGATGAACGCTGCGATGAACTGGACGGCACGGCTCGTCTTGAACGTGCGATGGGAGAAGTAGCGGTGATAGAACGCCGTGATCACGAACATCCGCACGAAGAAGAGCCCTGCGCACGCGATGATCGCCGTCCACGACCATCCCACCCAGATCACGCCGAGGCAGATCAGGTGGATCGAGAGGTACGGAAGCACGCTCGCGACGCGGATGCGACGGCCGGGAGCCGTCGCGTATCGCGTCAGGTCCAGGGACGCGGCAGGTGCCGGTTGCATGACCATTGCCGGCGTGTCAGGTTCCGTCGGTGTCGGCACGTCGTTTCCTCGGCTCAGTCTGGCAACGGACGGTTCATCGGGAGAGCGTACACCGCCAGCGGCCCCGATCGACCCCCGGAGATCGTGCCCGACACATCC
>JAPKGU010000062.1 GCA_026647565.1 Phycisphaerales bacterium
GGGGCGAGGGAGAACATTGAGGGGGCGGGGCTGAGGTTCGATTCGTTGTTCACGAAGGTGGATCTTGGCGTGCCGCGGGAGTGAGCGATGTTGCGACCGACGACGGGGCGTGTGTGGGGGTGCGTGTGGCGCGGGGTGTCTGCGGTGTGTGTGTGTGTGGCCGCGGTGGGATGCACGGGACAAGGGGGCGCGCGGTCGGGGGAGGGCGCGCCGGTTGTGGTGAAGGGTGAGTGGGAGGAGATCGGCTGGAGCGTGGAGGGTCGGCCGCTGCGCGCGATCACGATCGGCGAGGGCGACGCGCGTGTGCTGGTTGTGGGCGGGATCCACGGGGACGAGCGTGAGGCGCAGCCGAGCATCTCGCGGCTGGTGGAGCTGCTCGGGGCGCCTGAAGCTTCGGGCGCGGCGACGTGGCGGGTGATCCGCGACCTGAACCCGGACGGATCGGCGCTGACGCGTCGCGCCAATGCGCGACAGGTCGATCTGAATCGGAACTTCCCGGCGCGGAACTTTGCGCGGCGTGATCGGCACGGGGCGGCGCCGCTGTCGGAGCCGGAGTCGGCGGCGCTGGCGCGGCTGATCGCGACGCAGCGCCCGACGCTGATCGTGGTCTTTCATTCGTCGTCGTATGGGCCGTTTGTGAACTATGACGGCCCGGCATCGGGCGCGGCGATCGCGTTCGCGGAGGGCGCGTCGCGCGTGGATGATCGCTGGCGGCTGGTGCCAGAGATGTCTTACGCGACGCCGGGATCGCTCGGATCCGCGTACGGCGTGGACGAGGGGATACCGGTGCTGACGGTGGAGTTCGAGCGCGGGCAGCCGGCGTCGGAGGTCTGGCTTGCGATCGAGGGGGGGTTCGGCTCGCTGGCGACGTATCTCGGGAGAACGACGGCGGCGCGGGCCGAGAGCGGCCTGGGCGAGTAGCGGGCGTCGTTTCTAGAAGAAGGGGAGGATGATCGGGGCGAGCAGGCCGATGAGGAGCGCGGCCAGGACGATCAGCAGCCACGCGGGGGGGCGGGACGCGCGCGAGGTGGGCTCGAGGCAGGCGGGGCAGGTGTCGGCGTCGTCGTAGAGGACGCGGCCGCAGGAGCGGCACGTGACGGTGGCGTCGCCGAAGCGATCGAGATCGGCGGCGCTCGGGCCTTCATCGTCGAGAGCGTCGTCGTCGGGGTCTTCGTGGGGGTCTTCGTGGGGATGGGCGGGTCTTGGTGCCATGTTTCGTGAGGGTAGATCGGCGGGCGTGTGGGCGAGGGCCGCGCTGCGGTGATGAGGCCCAAGCTGCGGCGCTCGTCGCTCTCCGGAACGCGGGGCCGTGGGGTGGGGCGCGACCAAGAATGTGGGCATGCGCACGCGGGTTGCTTATGTCCGGTATCTGAACACGGCGGTGCTGGTCGAGGGGCTGTCGATGTTGCCGGACCTGGAGCTGGTGCCGACGGTTCCATCGCGGATCGCGGGGATGGTGCGCGCGGGAGAGGCGGACATCGGGCTGGTGTCGCTGGTGGACGCCGTGTGGGGTGCGAAGGGCGGTGAGGGCGGCGGTGAGGGGTTGGTTTTGCTGCCGGTGGGGATGATCGGGTGTGACGGGCCGACGCTGACGGTGCGGGTGTATTCGTCGGTGGCGCTGGATCGGATCACGCGGCTGCACGCGGACACGGACAGCCACACGTCGGTGGCGCTGGCGCGTGTGGTGATGCGCGAGCGATTCGGGCGTGACGTTGTGATTGAGCCGTTCGATGCGCGCGAGCAGATGCCGGTGTGGCTGCGCTCCGGGGGTGTTTCGGGGCACGAGGACGGGAGGTGGCCCGAGGCGATGCTGTTGATCGGGGACAAGGTGGTGACGGATTCGCCGCCGGCGGTGCGGTATCCGTATCAGATGGATCTCGGGGAGGCGTGGAAGGGCTTGACGGGTGAGCCGTTTGTGTACGCGATGTGGGCGTGCCGCGCGGGCGAGGAGGGGAGTGAGCGGATCGTGCGTGCGTCGGGCATGCTGGATCGTCAGTTGCGTCACAACATGACGCGGATCGACTGGATCATCACGAGGCGGGCGGGGGAGCATCGCTGGCCGCTGGACCTTGCGCGCCGGTATCTGGGCGAGTTGCTGCGGTACTCGGTGGGCGAGCGGGAGCGGGTGTCGGCGGCGCGGTTTGTGGAGATGGCGGGGCGGCTCGGGGTGTTCGGGCCGGGTGCGGCGGCGGGTCTGAGGTGGGCGGGAGCGGTTGAGGGGACATCTTGCCTCCACTGACGCGGATCACGACGGGGGCGCTTTCGCGTCTGGCGGAGCAGTTGCGATTTGCGCCGCGCGAGGCGCTTGTGCGTGACGTTGAGCGGATCGAGGCGCTTGCGCTGGAGATCGACGGGGGCGGGGTGTATTCGGAGGAGTGGGTGGTGTTCCGCGTGACGGGATTCCGCGCGGACATCGAGGGGGCGGAGGCGATCGGGGGCGAGGCGGTTCTGCGTGATCTTTCCGCGCTTGCGGAGAGGTTGTCGATGTCGGCGCGCCTGTCGGCGGCTGGTGATGGGGGGGGCGACATTGTGACGCTGGCGGCGCTCTCGGCGCGCTGGGGCGTGAGCTCGAAGACGGTTGAGCGCCTGCGTCGGCGCGGGTTGATCGCGCGTCGGGTGCTGGATGAGCGCGGGAAGTGGCGGCTTGGGTTCTCGGCACGGGCGGCGGATGCGTTCGCGGCGGCGCATCCGGCGTTGATCGCGCGGGCGGCCGGATTCTCGAGGATGGACGAGCGGGTGCGGGCGCGGGTGCTTCGGTGTGCGCGGCTGTACAGGCGTGCGGGGCTGACGCTGAATGAGGCGTCGGACCGGATCGCGAGGAGGTATGGGCGCAGCCGCGAGGCGGTGAGGCAGATGCTGATCAAGCACGACCGGCGACATGCCGGGGGCGGCGCGATCTTCGGCTTGCGCGGCCCTCTTCGTCGTGAGGAGGCGTCGGATGCGCTGGCGCGGGCGGGGCTTGGTGTGGAGCTTCGGCGGTCGGCGTCGGCGATGAGCCGGTCGGCGGCGGCGGTGAGGCGTGGGGTGAATCTTGTGCGCGCGGAGCGTCTGCGGGGCGTGTTGCTGGAGGGTGTCGGGGAAGGCGTGGGGGTTGAAGAGGATGGTGAGAGGGGTGGGGTTTCGTTTGCGGGGCCGGATCTCGAGGATGGGAGCGCTTCGGCGGACCTGGGTGGACCGGGAGTGACGGATCTGTTGCGATTCATCCAGGCGGCGCGTCGGCGCGAGGTGCCGCTGGGTGTCGTGGAGCGTGCGCGGGCGCGGGCGTTCCGCGGGCTGTTGACGAGGGCGCGAGTCTGGACGCTGGGGCTTGATCGGGCGTTTCCGTCGGCGGAGGGGATCGACGCGATCGAGACGGCGCTGCGTTGGGCGGCGCGGCTGAAGGCGGAGCTGTTGCGTTCGCACCTGGCGCTGGTGGTGCAGACGCTGGAGGAGCGTGCGGGGGTTCGTCTGGAGGAGCAGCGTGCGGCGCGGGCGGAGGAGCTGGTGGTGCTGGGTCTGCGTGCCGCGGGGCGCGCGGTGGACGCGTTTGATCCTTCGCGTGGTGGTCGGTTGGCGGCGCCGATCACGCTGCTGGTGACGCGCGAGGCGTCGAGGTGGCTGCGTGGCGCGCCGGCGCCGCTCGAGGCGTCGGGGCGGGCGCAGGCGCGGCTTGCGGAGGGTCTTGTGTTCGCGGACTGGACGCGGCACGTGTCGCCCTGGCAGGAGTGGCTGGAGCCGGACGCGGGTGTGCGGGGCGCGTCGGGGCGTGTGTCGGAGGGTGCGCGGCTGGTGATGGGGATGCGGATGGGGTGGCCGGAGTGGACGGAGGGACGCGCGGAGGCGGCGCGGGGCGGCGGCGTGCGTCCGATGATGTGCTCGGAGGTGGCGCGCGTGGTGGACGTCTCTCCGACGGCGGTGGCTCGCCTGGAGCGTCGCGCGATCCGGGAGGCGCTTGGCGATTCGCGAGGGGGCGGGAAAGGGAGTGGAGCATGAGGGCGGTGGTGCAGCGCGTCGCGGAGGGATCGGTGTCTTGCGGCGATGAGACGCGCGCGATCGGGTCGGGGCTGGTGGTGCTGCTCGGGATCTTCGAGAGCGACACGGAGCGGGACCGGACGTGGATGGTTGAGAAGATCGCGAACCTGCGAATCTTCGCGGACGATGCGGGGAAGATGAATCGGTCGGTGCTGGACGTGGGTGGGTCGGTGCTGCTGGTGCCGAACTTCACGGTGGCGGGCGACGCGAAGAAGGGGAGGCGTCCGTCGTTCGATCTTGCGATGAGGCCGGAGCGGTCGGGACCGGAGTTTGAGAGGTGCGTGTCGGCCCTGCGTGCGACGGGCGTGCGCGTGGAGCGGGGGTTCTTCGGGGGCGACATGCTGGTGCGAATCGCCAACGACGGGCCGATCACGATTGTGCTCGACTCGCGCGAGTGAAGTGGGACGGGCGGGCGGCGGCGTTCAGGGGGTCTTCAGGGGGAGGTCGTGGTGAGGAAGGGGAGCGTGCGGAAGCGGGCGGCGCGCTCGGGGCCGGGGAGGGCGGCGGACTCGTGGATCTCGCCACCGAACCAGAGCATCGGAGATGTGCGGATCTCGACGCCGGCGCCGTCGATCCGGGTGCCGTCGTCGAAGCGGATGGCGGTTGGGCGTCCGACGAGGGTGAGGGGCGTGCCGTCGGGCTCGAGGCGGTTCATGAGGGCGGGGGGTGTGCCGCAGGCGGCGACGGTGATCTCGAGATCGGCGTCGGGTCCCGGGCGTGCGACACTGAGCATGACCTGGGACTGTCTGAGCCAGACGAGTCCGTCGAGTCGCCAGGTTCCGACGATGGCGCCGTTTCTCCAGAGCTCTGCCCAGAGGGCGTGTGCCGGGGGATCGATGGCGAAGACGAGGCGCTCGGCGTTGTGCGACTCGCCGACGCAGATGGAGGCGATGGGCCACGTGGCGCCGACCTTGCTCTGCACGGATGGGTCGACGCCGTCGAAGGGGAGCATGCCGACGAGCGAGATGGTCCAGGCGTCGCCCGTGGCGAATCCGGAGATGCGTGCGCGCTCGTCGGGGTAGACGGTGCCGTCGCCCCGCGGGGCGGTGTCGGGCCCGATGGGGTAGCCCGGTGATCCTTCGCCCTCTGCCCACCAGTCTGTGGCGAGGTAGAAGGCCTGGGTGTCCGAGCCGCCGGTGGCGGAGCGGACGCGGAGGACGGGGCGTTGTCCTGCGGGCATTGCGGCGCTGATCATGAGGTCGATGGGCGCCCAGACGTGGGAGCTGGAGATGTTGAGGTTTCGGCTCTCGATGACTGCGGCGGCGTTGGGCTTGAGTTCGATGCGCGCGGTGAGCGATTTGTTGAGGAGGTTCATGACCCAGACGCGCCCGATGATGCGAGAGGAGCCGGTGGCGGCGCCCATGGTGGGGCTGTTGATGGGGAAGATGTCGGCGATGCGGGTGTCGGTCGAGCCGAGGGTGCCGGTGAGCTTCCAGACGGGTCCGTTGCAGGGGGGTTGCGGGTTGAGCGGAACGCCGCCGTCGATCCAGAGGCCGTCGGGGTTGCGCGAGAGCGGGGTGATGGTGCCTCCGGCGCCGGCGTTGAAGATTGGAGAGGGCGTGAGGCGCTGGAGGGCGCCTGGCCCGACGCGGAGCGGGCGCGCGGTGTGCATGACGGGCGGGCGCTCGATGCGACGTAGTCCGAGCTTGGCGACGCCGTCGCCGTCGATGTAGATGTGGTTGCCGTGGATGGCGGCGGCCCACGTCGATTGTGTCATCGGGGCGCAGGCCTGTGCCCAGTGGATGCCGTCCTGCGAGTAGAGGAGGCGGCGCGATCCGGGCGGGAACATGGTGCTGTTCTGCTGCGGCTCGTAGGTGGCGCAGTACGGGCCGCGGCGATCGGGGAAGGGTGTGCGGATGACGAAGTTCTGGCTCGGGAGCGCGTTGGCCCAGCCGTTGCCGTAGAGCCATGTGTGCTCGCCGGTGCGGGCGTCGAGGAGCATGAGCTGCTCCTGACAGAGATCGGAGCCGAGGATGAGTGTTTCGGGAAGCGGGCCTGGCGCGCAGCCGACGAACTGGTTGCCTCCGGTGCCCATGGAGCCGTGGAAGTTCTCGTTTGTGGACCAGCCGGAGGGTGTGATGGTGGTGTCGGCGCGGGTGGAGCTGACGACGCGGCTGTAGGACTGGGTGTCTCCGATGCCGACGATGAGGCGCAGGCCGTCGTTGTGGGGGACGATTCCGGCGGCGTGGACGTGCTGTCCGGCGCCGGGGGTGGGGGTTTCGTAGATGAGCGTGGGGGGGGTGATGATCCAGCCGCCGCCAACGGCGGCGCGCGAGGTGCGGAACGCGACGACCCGTCCGCCGTCGCATCCGGGCTTGGAGCGATAGTCGGCGGCGGCGACGTAGGCGTTGAGAACGGGGCCGCCGGATTCGTCGGGCCACCAGTTCTGGAGCGACCATTCGCGGAGGCGTTCGCGGTTCTCCTGGACGCTGGCATCCTCGAAGAGGAGCTGCCAGGATCTTCCGCGGTCCTGGGAGACGACGAGGGCGATGGAGCGCACGACCCATGCGCTCAGCGGGGGCACGGGCTGGTACGAGACGGAGCACGCGAGGACGATCAGGCCGTGGCAGACGACGCCGGCGCGGGGGTCGAAGCGCCGGTTGGGGACGGTGCCGCCCATGATGTCGATGAAGCCGGAGCCGAGGGACGTGCGGACGCGTCCGATGCCGCTGGCGTCTGCGGCGGGGACGTCCTCGACGGAGAAGACGTCGACGGCGTTGAGGGCGGAGTCCTTGACGACGAGGATGGGGGTGACGCCGTCGTGATCAACGCCGGAGCCGAGGATGGTGGTGCCGTACTGGGCGGGGCGGACGAGCTCGGGCGTGACAACGGAGGCGATGGTGGAGGGCTGCTCGAAGCGTGGCTGGTCCGGCGGGAGATGGTTGCCCTGCCCATCGATGGTGGGAACGGAGCGCTCGAAGGTGAAGGAGAGTCCCGGAGAGAGACTCACGCCCGCGTCGAAGCGGAAGGACTTGGGTGGTGTGGTGGCGGTCGTGTCCTGGGCGGGCGAGGCCGGTGACTTGGCGTTGGACTTGAGCTTGTGCGGGGCGGGCTGCGCGGTGACGGAGGCGCAGAGCGCGAGCGCCGGCAGCAGGCACAGGACGCCTGCGGCGCGTCGACGCGACGTCCGCCAACGAACGAACCCGCGCGATGTGGCGAGCATGCGGCACGCTCCGGAGAGGCCTGGGCACGCCTCGCGCCTGTGACGCGCGGGACGACTGACGCCCGACGATCGGGACACCAGATCAGAATACACGACCATTCTCAAACGACCAGATGTTTCTGCGTCCGAAGGTCCGCGTGTGCTTATTGGTTCGGGTTGTTCCGGGGTTGGTCGGTGGTAGGGGGGGCGGCGCCGGCGTTCTGGGGTTCCGGGAGTATGAGTTTGGGTGCGGGGCCGATTCGTTCGGTGCGGACGGCGCCGTTGTGCTCCCATTCGATGGAGGCCCAGGCGTTTCCGAACCGTTTGAGGAGCGAGCGGAGGCGCGGCTGGTTGTTCTGCTCGATCCATTCGGGGCCGAGGATGGTGAGCGCGGTGCCGAGGGCATCGGCCCACTCGCCTCGTGCGCTGACGACGGTGGCGGCGCGGCGGTGTCGGAAGGCGTGATCCTCGAGCGTCGGGGGCACGGAGCGACGGGCGAGGCGGCCGTCGATGATGTGGGCGTAGCGGGTGGCGCCGATCGTGAAGAACTGTTCGGCGTCGCCGGACGTGGAGACGGCGGCGTTTCTGAGGATGAGGGTCGGAGCGGGGTCGTCGGAGAGGCCGGTGTGGATGGCGATGCGCCAGCCCTGGGTCGGGCGGTGGTGCTCGTCGAGGGGCGGGTCGTTGGCGACGATGTCGCCCGCGAGCGCGACGAGCGAGCGTGGGAAGCCCCTGGACCTGAGGAGGTCGGCGGCGCGCTGCGCGGCGAAGCCCTTGCCGATGGCGCCGAAGTCGAGCGCGAGGCCCGCGTCGTCGAGCGCGGCGGTGCGGCGCCCCGGCGAGGCGCGGCGATCGATGAGGACGCTGGTGAAACCAACCTTGCTCCAGGCCGACTCGAGCGCCTCGTTGGTGGGCGGGATGCCGGTGCGTCGGGCCTCGCGCCAGAGGCGAACGACGGGGGAGATGGTGATGTCGAGGGCGCCGCCGGTGGCGAGCGAGACCTCTTCGGCGGCGGCGATGGCCTGGTAGAGGTCCTCGCTGATGGGGACGGTGGTGCGCGGCGGGCTCTGGGTGAGGCGTGAGGCCTCGGACTCGGGGCGGTAGTCGCTGAGGGCCTGCTCGATGGCGGCGATGCGATCGAAGGCGGCGGCGGCGGCGGCACGGGCCTTGTCCGGGTTGCGTGCATAGAGGATGATCCGAGATTCCACGCCCATCTGGACCCTCGTAAACTCATGGCGTCGCTGGGGCGCGCAGGCGCTGCACGCGATGAGGAGCCAGGCGAGGATCGGTGCGAGGCGCGTGAGCGCGTGGACTGGAGGCGTGATGAGCATGCGATGTGTGTCGGGCGCGAGGGGACTGGTGGGGGGGCTGATTGTGTGCGGGCTGGTGGTCGAGCGTACGTGTACGCAGGGGGTTGAGGCGCCGGCGGTGTCGGCGGTGGAGAGTTTCGCGCAGGAGATTCCGGGCGCGGCGCTGTCGATCCGCATGGTGCGGGTGCCGGGTGACGAGGAGAAGGGGATCGCGCCGTTCTATATGTGCGAGACGGAGCTGCCGTGGCCGGCGTTTGATCCGTTTGTGTATCGGCTGGACGTGGCCGACGCGGGCGCGGTGGACGCGACGACGAGGCCGAGCAAGCCGTATCTGCCGCCGGACCGCGGGTTCGGGCACGACGGATACGCGGCGATCAGCATGTCGTTTCACAGTGCGCAGATGTACTGCGTGTGGTTGAGTGAGAAGAGCGGAAAGAAGTACCGGCTTCCGACGGAGGCGGAGTGGGAGCACGCGGCGGGAGGGGAGGGGAACGCGATCCCGGCGGACGCATCGCTGGCGGACTTTGCGTGGTATCGGGAGAACGCGGACGGGAAGCCGCACCCGGTGGGGACGAAGCGGGCGAACGCGCGGGGGCTGCACGACATGCTGGGCAATGTGCAGGAGTGGTGCGTGGACGCGGAGGGGAAGCCGGTGACGAAGGGCGGCTCGTATCGCGATGCGGCGGATCGCCTGACGGTGGATCATCGCACGGCGCAGTCGTCGGCGTGGAACGCGAGCGATCCCCAGATTCCCAAGAGCAAGTGGTGGCTGTCGGATGGGCCGTTCGTCGGTTTCCGCGTGGTGTGTGAGGAGGAGTGACACGCAGGAACGCGGGAGGGGTGCGGGGGAGTGAGCGGCGCGGCCGAAGGCGGGGGCATCGATGCCGGAGTTGCCGGAGGTGGAGACGGTCGTGCGAACGCTGCGGCCTCGCGTGGTCGGGCGAGCGGTGGAGCGCGTGCGTCTGATCCGCGGGGACGTGGTGCGGGGCGATCGGTCGGCGGCGGGGCTCCTGTCCGGCGCTCGGCTGGAGTCGATCGAGCGTCACGGGAAGCAGCTGGCGCTGGTGGGATCGCGTGGTGGTGAGCGGCGCGTGCTGGTGGTGCATCTTGGGATGAGTGGACAGCTTGTGCATGCGCCGGATGCGTCGGCGTGCGCGTCGCTGACGCATGTGCACGCGATGTGGACGCTGCGCAACGACGGGGGCGATCGCGCGGGCGTGATGTGGTTTCGAGACCCGCGCCGGTTCGGGGGTCTTTGGGCGGTGCCGTCCGAGGGTGCGCTTCGGGAGCGGTGGGGGCTGCTCGGCCCGGATGGACTTGGCGTGACGGGGACGGAACTGCGTGAGCGAGCGGGTGGCTCGCGGAGGGCGGTGAAGGGGGCGCTCCTGGACCAGCGTGTGGTCGCGGGGGTCGGCAACATCTATGCGGACGAGGCGTTGTTTCGCGCGGGGGTGCGGCCTCGGAGGGTGTGCGCTCGGTTGACGGGTGAGGAGTGGGAGACGCTGGCGGCGTCGATTCGCGGGGTGCTGGGCCGGGCGATCGAGATGCGCGGCTCGACGCTCCGGGACTATGTGAGCGGGACGGGCGAGCCGGGGCGGGCGCAGTTGGCGCACGAGGTGTATGGCCGCGCGGGGGAGCCGTGCGTGGCGTGCGGCGGGGTGCTGAGGGGCGGGGTGGTGGCGCAGCGGACGACGGTGTGGTGCGGCGCGTGCCAGCGGTAGCGGCGTAGGGGGCGTGGGGGGGAACGGCTCCGGGAGATCATCCACGCGGCTTTCCACATCGGGGAGCGACGCGGAAGCGCACGACGCGCCGGGTGGAAGCGGACCCGAACAGGCGCGCTCTTCTTCCGTCATTATGAAGAGAGATATCTGATGACGGAGAATAGCCCTGGCGCTTTGTGGACTGGCGTGGGCGATCGCCCTGAAAGCACTGGGAGATCGCGAGTTACGCGACGATCATGTCGGGAACAACCTGTCGATTGCGTGGCGATTGCGGGCGGCGAAGCGGGGCTGTCGGGCCGAACCCGACCAGTTTGATGCGATTCGGTTCAGGTCGGGCGTCAGCGTCTGTCCGGAGATGACCTGTTCTGCACCGTTCTTCCACACGCGCAAGCGACAGGTTTGTCGGTGTGCGCGGCGGGGCGGAGGCGCCGAAAGTGGGGGGATGTTCTGAGGGGGGCGGATCAGGCGCGGCCGGAGGAGAGTCGGTCTTCGAAGCCGAGGATGATGCGGTGGAGTTCTTCGTCCTGGGCGCGGCGGGTCTCGACGGCATCGACGGCGTGCATGACGGTGGTGTGGTCGCGGCCGCCGAAGAAGCCACCGATCTCCTCGAGGGAGTGCCTGGTGAACTTCCGGGCGAGGAACATGCAGATCTGTCTGGGGAGGACGATGGACTGCTGGCGTCGCTTGGACTGGAGGTCGGCGAGGCGGACGCCGAAGTAGTTCATGACGGTGGTGACGATGGCGTGGATGGAGGGCGCGGCGGTCTGGACGACGACGTCTCCGAGCGCGGTGGCGGCGAGTGCGGCGTCGATGGGCCTTGCGTCGGCCTTTGCCTGCATCTGGATCTTGGTGACGGCGCCCTCGAGTTCGCGGATGTTGGACTTGATGCGTTCGGCGATGAGGCAAGCGACGTCGTCGGGGAGGTCGAGGCCGCGCATGCGTGCCTTGGCCTTGACGATCTCGATGCGGGTCTCGTACTCGGGTGGCTCGACCTTGGTGACGAGTCCCCACTTGAAGCGTGAGACGAGTCGCTCTTCGAGTTCGGGGATCTCCTCGGGGGGAGCGTCGGAGGAGAGGATGATCTGCTTGCCGGCCTGGTGGAGGGCGTTGAAGGTGTGGAAGAACTCTTCCTGGGTGCGGTCGCGTTTGGCGAGGAAGTGGATGTCATCGACGACGAGGAGATCGACGTCGCGGAAGCGGTGGCGGAAGTCGGACATCTGTCCGGCCTGGACGGCCTCGAGGAACTGGGTCATGAACCCTTCGCACGAGGTGTAGTGCATGGTCGCGGCGGGGTTGTTCTCGGTGATGCGGAGGCAGATGGCCTGGAGGAGGTGGCTCTTGCCGAGTCCGACGCCACCGTGGACGAACATGGGGTTGAAGGCGCGACCGGGCTTCTCTGCGACGGCGACGGCGGCGGCGTGGGCGAGGCGGTTGCCGGGGCCGATGACGAAGTTCTCGAAGGTGTAGTCGGGGTTGAGAACGAGGGACTCGGGACGGAGTGCCTGCTGGGCCTCGGAGACGGCGCGCGCCTGGGCGATGGGCTTTGACTCAACGACGGCTTCGCGGACGGTCGCGGTGGCGATGGGGGAGCGCGGCGCGGGGCGATGATCGTCCTCGGGTCCGAGGAACTTGATGGTGAGGAGCTGGCCCGACACACTACGGATGGCGTCGTTGAACTGGTCGGAACACTGCTTCTTGAGGTAGTCCCTGTGGACGTTGGAGAGGGTGCGCACGGCCATGACGCCGCCGGCGACACCGAGGGGTTCGAGTTCCTCGAACCAGTTTCGGCAGATGGCGGGATGATGCGCGCGGAGGTGCGACATCATTCCATCCCAGATCTTGCGATCGGGGTCGGCCACGGTTTGCGTCCTTTCCTGCGGTTTCGCCGCCCTCCACGACGAAAGCGCCTTGCCGATCGGCTCCCAAGAGGTGACGTCCTCGCGCGTCGGACACGACATTCCGACGCCACGCCAAACGTAATCAGTGGGGCAGTCTGAGTCAACACAACCTGAGGGCCGGGTCGCGGGATTGGGGCGTCGATCGGGATCGCGTCGGGTGGTTTCAGCCGTCCCACTTCCAACCGGGGCGGGCCTCGGGTCCGACCTTGTGGTTGAGGAGCTCCATGCGGATGAGTTCGACGGGAATGGCGCCGCATCGGAGGATGGCGTCGTGGAACTCCTTCTCGGTCATGAGTCCGGAATCGACGCATTCCTTGCGGAGGGCGCGGAACTGGAGGCCGCCGATCATGTAGGCGATCTGGTAGAGGGGTCCGTAGTCGCCTCCGATGAAGCGGCGGACCTCGCTGGTTGCGGTGAGGCGTTCGTGTCCGACGCGATCGACGAGGAAGTCGATCATCTCGGGGGGCTGCATCTGTCCGAGTTGGAACTTCATGGAGACGATGATGCGGGCGGCGCGGTGCATGCGCCAGAAGAGCATGCCGATGCGCTGCTCGGGGGTCGAGCCGTAGCCGACATCCCAGAGGAGCATCTCCCAGTAGAGGGCCCAGCCCTCGACGAGGAAGGGGGTTGAGAAGGCGCGGCGGTAGGGGCGTTCGCGCTGGGCGAAGAAGGACTGGAGGTGGTGGCCGGGGATGAGTTCGTGGGGGGCGACGATGCGCATGAAGTAGCGGTTGTTGCCGCGCATCGACATGAGCTTGTCGTCGTGGGCCATGGCGCTGGTGGGGTATGCGATGAGGAATGCCTGTGGTCCGTAGGCGGCGAAGGGGAGGGTGCGCTGTCCCTCGGCGGAGAGCATGGTCTGGCGCCAGATCTCGTTGGCGAGTTCGGGGACGGTGAGCATGTCGCGGGAGGTGACGAAGTCGATGGCCTCGCGGGTGAGCTCGGTGGTGAGGGCGGCCTGTTCACCGGGTCCGACGTGCTGCTTCTTGACGTGCTCGAGTCCGTCGCGCCAGTTCTCGAAGCCGAGCTGGGCGGCGGCCTTCTTCATCTCGGCCTCGCACCACGCGAACTCGCGCTCGCCGATCGCGAGGATCTCTTCGGGCGTGTAGTCGATCCACTCGGTGGCGAGATCCTGGACGAGTTTCTCGCGGCCGATGGGGTCGCCGACGAGGGGGTCGTCTGGCTCGCCCTTGATGCCGGCGATGTTCTCGCGGAGGAACCTGGCGTATTGGTCGAGCTCGCGCTGGGCCTCGTTGTACGGCGCGCTGACCCACCAGTCGAACTCGGGCGTGTACTGGGCGAAGTAGTCGTTCCACTGGCGGAGCGTGCCGCGGAGCTCGTCGACGGCGCGGGCGGCGCGCCGGGCGACGACGGGCGAGACTTCGATCGGTCCCTCGCCCGCCGCGTACTCGGCCTTGCGCTGATCGGCGGGCTTCTTGCCCTCCTCGATGCGCTGGCGGGCGGCTTTGATGCGCGGCTTGAAGGCGGCGAGGGTGGCGGCGGCCCGCTCGGCGTTGACGCCTTCGAGGCGCGAGCGCTGCTCCTCGAGGGCGACGATGTCGTCACGGAAGGGGAGGATCTGGTGCATCTCCTCCCACTGGCGGCGCTTCTGCTGGATCTCGTTTCGGTCGGCCTCGAGTTTCGTGCGCATGAGGAGGTAGTCGACGCGGGCGCTGCGGCCGAGTTCGCCGTGGTTGACCTGGTTCAGGCGCGCGAGTCCGTCTTCGATCAGTTTCTCCCGGCGCGCGAAGGCGTTTTCAGACCATGCCGCGTCGTAAAAGATTCCGATGGAGCGCTCGTCGGCGTTGTACTGCTCGATGAGGGTGCGGAGTGAGTCGGCGTCGTCGAAGACGGGGGGTGCGGCGAGCGCGGGGAGCGTGGAGAGGAAGAGTGCGGCGAGAGAGGCGAGGGTGTGTAACCGGCGGGGCATCGATCGACTCCTGTGGTCTTCGGCTGGGCGCTGCACGCACAAGATACCGGCGAGTGGTGTCGGGCGTCGCGGAGCAACCTGTTGCAGATGTTCGCCAGCGTTGCGGGCGAGGGGGCGTCGTCGCGCGGGGCGGGATTCGCGCGAACAATGGGGCGTGCCCGACGACCCCATTCCATCTCCAACCGACGCCGACGGCTTTCTGCCGTCGGATGCGCCGCCCCCGTGGGGGAGCGAGACGCGTGAGGATCGGCTGTCGCGCTTGCTGAAGAAGGCGCGGGCGTTGCCGGAGATTCCGGGTGTGTACCTGATGAAGGACCACGCGGGTGTGGTTCTTTATGTGGGGAAGGCGTCGCGGCTGCCGGACCGGGTGTCGTCGTACTTCGTGCCGTCGGCGGACCTGGGGTTCAAGAAGCACCCGATGCTCGACCTGGTGCACGACTTTGAGGTGCTGCCGTGCGAGGGGGAGTGGGAGGCGTTGCTGGCGGAGAACCGGCTGATCAAGGACATCCAGCCCCGGTTCAACGAGCGGCTGACGGATGACAAAACGTTTCCGTACCTGGTGGTGACGCAGCGGGAGGACTTTCCGCGCGTGTTCGTGACGCGGAATCCGGGAGGGATCGAGGAGGACGGGTCGGTCGCGCCGGAGATGAAGGGCGCGAGGATCTATGGGCCGTTCACGAACGCGGGGGCGCTGCGCGAGGCGGTGCAGATCCTGCAGCGGGTCTTCAAGTTCAGAACGTGCAAGCTCGACATCGTTGATGGAGACGAGAAGAACAGGTACTTCAGGCCGTGTCTTCTGTACGCGATCAATCAGTGCACGGCGCCGTGTGCCGCGAAGATCGGGAGGGAGCAGTATCGCATCGACGTGGAGCACTTCGTGCGGTTTCTGGGGTCGAAGCGGAGCGTGATGCTTCGTGAGATGCGCCAGGAGATGGAGCGGGAGGCGGCGGGGTTGAACTTTGAGCGTGCCGCGGCGCTGCGGGACCAGGTGCGGGCGATTGAGAAACTGGATGAGCGAGCGGATCGATCGGAGGGGTGGCAGCCGGAGGCGGAGCTTGAACGGCTGGACCCGAAGAGGGCGCTGGCGTCGCTGCAGCGGACGCTGGGGCTGGAGGAGCCGATCCGTTGCATCGAGGGGATCGACATCGCGCACCTTCAGGGCGGGGAGACGGTGGGGTCGAAGGTGTGCTTCGTGGACGGGCGGCCGTTGAAAAGCCAGTACCGGCGGTTCCGGATCAAGTCGGTGACGAACGATGACTATGCGTCGATCCGCGAGGTGGTGAGCCGGCGGTATCGGGAGGCGGGGGCGGGGCAGGAGCTGTATCCGGAGGTGATCCTGATCGACGGGGGATTGGGGCAGCTGCACGCGGCGATGGGCGCGTTCGAGCAGCTGGATGTGAAGCCGCCGATGGTGATCTCGCTGGCGAAGAAAGAGGAGCTGGTCTACATCCAGGCGCGTTCGGAGCCGGTGCGTCTTGGCCGGGAGAACCTCGGGCTTCGGTTGTGCCAGCAGGTGCGTGACGAGGCGCATCGGTTTGCGCAGCACTATCACCACGTGCTGAGGCGGAAGAGGACGCTGGACGAGGAGTGAGAGGATCGGTCAGGAGATGCTGGTGAGTTCGACGAACTCATCGAAGCGTCTGTCGATCTCTTCCGGGCGGAGGCGGGCGAGGCGGTCGAGCCCGAAGGATTCGATGTTGAAGGAGGCCATGACGGTGCCGTGGGCCAGGGCTCGGCGGACGACGTCGAAGGAGGTGGGGACGTGGGAGATGCCGCGGGCTGAGGCGCGGGCGATGTGTCCCATCATGCCTCCGGCGAAGGTGTCGCCGGCGCCGGTGGGATCGACGACCTCTTCGGCGGGGTAGGCGGGGAGCGCGGCGATGCCGTCGCGGTGGATGAAGAGACAGCCGTGCTCGCCCTTCTTGACGACGACGAACTTCGGCCCCAGCTCGAGGATCTTCCGGGCGGCGCGGATGGTGTTGCGCTTGCCGGCGAAGAGCTCGGCCTCGTCGTAGTTGAGGACGAGTCCGTCGACGCGGCGGATGAGGGCCTCGAGGTCTGCGCGGGCGCTGCTGATCCAGAGGTCCATGGTGTCGGCGACGGCCATGACGCGCTTTGGAAGCTGCTCGAGCATGCCGAGCTGGATGGCGGGTGCGGAGTTGGCGAGGAAGACGAAGGCGGAGTCCTTGAACTCGTCGGGGACGGCGGGGGGTTGCTCGAGGAGGACACCCAGCTCGGTGAAGATGGTGTCGCGATGGTCCATGTTGTCGGCGTACTTGCCTCCCCAGCGGAAGGTCTTTGAGCCCTTGCGGACCTCAAGTCCTCCGGTGTCGACGGCCTTGAAGGCGCCGAGGGTGCGCATGTGCTCGGCGGGGAAGTCGTCGCCGACAACGGCGACCATGCGGACGGTCTGGTAGAAGGACGCGGCGGCGGCGAAGTAGGCGGCGGAGCCGCCGAGGACGCCCTCGCGGACGCCGGAGCCGGGTGTGTGGATGGTGTCGATGCCGATGGTGCCGGTGACGATGAGTGACATGAGGCGGGAAGGGTAGCCGAAGGGGAGGGCGGGCGCGATCAGTCGGGGAGGAGGACCGGGAGGGCGCCGGGGAGGGCGCGGAGCGTGAGCTCGGGAGAGCGCGAGGAAACGGCCTCGCCGTCGAGCTGGAAGTTTCTGGCGTTCGGGTGGTCGCCCTCGATGCGGATGGTGAGGCGTGAGGCGCGGGCGCGGACGATGGAGAGCGCGCGGCGTCCGACGCGCGAGATGGCGAGGGCGGCCCAGGCGAGGTTTCGAGCGCGCGAGGCGCTTGGGATAAAGAAGAGATCGAGCAGGCCGTCGGCCATGCTCGCGTCGCGCGAGGGATCTATGCCGAGGGCGTAGCGGGGACAGTTGCTGATGATGGCGTGTCCTCGGACGCGATCGACGACGGTCTGTCCGTCGGCCTCGATGGTGAGGGCGCGGACGATGGGGTTGGCGAGTGAGGCGAGGACGGGGATGGTGTAGGAGGCGTGGGAGATGGGGCCGCGGCGCCGGGCGGCGAGGGCGTGGAGGACGTCGGCGTCGATGCCGACGCTGCACATGAGGACGAATGAGCGCTCGGAGGGGGGTGCGTCGGGGGCGGAGATGGTGCAGGTGCAGAGGTCGCAGCGTTGGATGCGTCGGGCGGCGGCGGCGCGGAGGAGTTGGTCGGGATCGGCGCGCATGCGAAAGTGTCGGGCGAAGAGGTTCTCGGTGCCGCGCGGGAGGTGGTAGACGGGGATGGCGAGTCGCGCGGCGGCCGGCGCGGCGGCGCTGAGGGTTCCGTCGCCCCCGCAGGCGACGATGAGTTCGGCGCCCTGTGCGTGCGATTCCCAGTCGGGCGCGAGGGGGACGAGCGTGGTGTTGTGGTCCTGGGCGTTGAGCGCGGCCTGGGCTGCGTTGGCGAGCGTGGCGGAGCGTCCCTTGCCCGAGGCGGCGTTGGTAAGGATGAGGATGCGCATGGCGGCGCGACTCCGGCGGCGCGAAAGGTGGGCGGGGGCGCGCGGGGATTGTTGCCGGCATCGCGACGGGAGCAGCGTAGTGGGGTTGTCGGCCCGGAGGGGTGGAGCGCGGAGATCAGCGCGAGAGGTGGGCGCGGAGGGCGGCGGTGGAGGGTTGGGTGTCGCCCGCGGCGATCGAGGCGTCGATCGCGGCAAGGGCGAGATCGTTCTCGTACATGAGGGCGCGGCAGGCGGCGAGCATGAAGAGGGTGTCGGTGGTGGCGCCGGGCGCGAGTGAGGCGCGTTCGTAGGTGCGGCGGACGCTGACGAGCGCCGCGCGTGCGGCGGGACCGAGTTCGGCCGGGTCCGGGAGGCGTGCGTGCTGCTGGGCGTAGGCACGCAGCAGGAAGACGGCGCGAGCGTGGGCGCCGGCGTCGGCGGCGAGGATGGCGTTCGAGACGTCGGTGGTGGCGTACACGACAACGGGGTAGGTGATGACGACGGGCGCGGGGGCTGCGACGGGGGGCGTGATGACGACCGGCTCCTGCACGTAGACGGGTGCGGGGACGTAGACGGGTTGATCGACGTAGACGACGGGCGGGGCGGGGCAGTCCCACGGGTCGGTCAGCGACGCGCATCCGTAGGAGTAGGGGAGGCACGAGGCGCATCCGGCGCAGGCGGCGGTGTCGCAGCCGTAGGTGCCTCGGTAGAAGTCTCGGTTCGACCAGTGGGTGTTGAAGGAGATGTGGGTGCGCGAGCCGGACCAGTCGTCGCAATCATCGTCCCAGCTTGCTCGGTCGGAGTATCGATCGCGAGAGCCGCGTCCGTGGTTGTCGCGGTCGCCGGAGCGGCGGTCGTCGTGGCGCGAGTCGATGCTCTGGAGGACGTTGCGATCCCAGATGGTTCGGTCGTTGTAGGAGAGGCCTCGTCCATCGCCGTCGGGATCGATGGCGGAGCGCCGGCCCCCGTTGTCGCGGCCCCGGTCGGAGCGGCTGTCGTCGTCGTGGTACCTGGCGTTGCGCGAGCTGTCGTTGCGGAACGCGTTGGAGCGGCCGGTATCGGCGCCGCGGGCGCGATCGCCCTGGGTGCGGAGCGGGGCGGCGTCGCGCGAGGGTCCGCGGGCGGCGGCGTCATCGCGCGAGCGGCCGACGGAGGACTCGCCGAAGCGGAACTGGTCCTGGGCTTCGGCGGCACCGGCGAGGAGGACGAGTGCGAGGGCTGACCCGAGAACGGCGCTTGTGCGAGGGCGGATCTTCACGACCGGCCTCCTTTCCACTCCATCTCTTTATACGATTGAACGGGGGTGTCGTTCCGCGATTGGGCGGCTTGGCCGCGGGAGCGTGACACGGGGGTGACGGGCGGAGCGTTTGTGCGGTCGGGGGCGGGGTGTCCGGTAAGTGGTTTGGGTGGTGTGAGAGGGAAGCGATGCGGCGTGCAGTCTTTCTTGACCGGGACGACACGCTGATCGAGAACGGGTCGTTGCCGTGGGAGCGGGTGGGGGCGCCCCGGGGGGACTTGTGTGATCCGGCGTGGGTGCGGTTGTTGCCGGGGGCGGCGGAGGGTTGCCGCGTGCTCGCGGGGGCGGGGTATGCGCTGGTGGTTGTGACGAATCAGGGCCTGGTGGCGCGGGGTGTGGGGACGCTGGAGGATGTGGAGCGGACGAATCGGCGGATGGTGGAGCTTCTGCGGGAGGGTGGCGTGCCGGGGCTTGCGGGGATCTATGTGTGCCCGTATCACCCGAGGGGGACGGTGGCGCCTTACAACGTGGAGCACGAGTGGCGGAAGCCGGCGCCGGGGATGATCCTGAGCGCGGCGCGGGAGTTGGACCTGGACGTGTCGGGGTCGTGGATGGTGGGGGATTCGGCGCGGGACGTGGAGGCGGGGATTGCATCGGGCATCGCGAGGGAGCGATGCCTGCTCGTGGGTCCTTCGCGCGAGATTCCGGGGTTGCTGGAGGCGGCGCGGCGTATTGTGGGGTCGTGAGCGAGCACGGATCATCACGGGGCGGTGGGGGCCGGGAGGGCTCGGGCCGGCCGGCGTGGACGAGGGTTCGCCTGTCGGCGGCGGTTCGGGGCGCGCTCGAGGATTCGGCGGTGCACGACACGGTGGTGTCGAGCGCGGAGGCGATCGCGGAGCGGACGGGGGTGGTGCTGGTATCGATCGAGGTGGATGCGAGCGGTGTAACGGCGGTGGTGGAGGGGGATCGGCTGGCGGCGTTCGGGCTTGCGGCGGAGTTGCGGCGGCTGACGGGCGCGTGGTACGCGAGGCGGTTCGGGGGTGAGCGGTTGTGGGTTGAGCCGCATGAGCCGGAGGAGTCGGAGGCGCCCGACGAGGAAGGTGATGACGGGGGCGACGGGGATGACGAGGGCGAGGATTGGCGGGATCGGGACGATCCGCTGGGTCCTTGAGGGCGTGTCAACAATGGACGCGATCGTGAAGCAACGAGCGGCGCGGACACTTCGGTTGTTGGTGGTGTGCCCATCGTGGGTGGGGGACGCGGTGATGGCGACGCCGGCGCTGCGCCTGCTGCGGGAGCGGATGCCGGGGATCTACATCGGGGTGCTGGTGAAGCCGGGGATCGACGAGGTGCTGGCGGGGCTTTCGCTGTTCGATGAGTTGCACACGGCGCGCGGCTCCGGGGTGATGGGCCCGAAGTTCGTGGCGTCGAAGGTGAGGCCCAGGCGGTACGACACGGCGCTGCTGCTGACCAACTCGTTCTCGACGGCGCTGATCGCGCGGATCGCGGGGATCCCGAGGCGCGTTGGGTACGACAGGGACGGGCGCGGGGTGCTGCTGACCGATCGGCTGTCGGCGCCGAAGCGACCGGACGGATCGTGGGCGGTGGTGCCGGCGTGTCTTTATTACCATCGCGCGGCGTGCGCCCTGCTCGGGATCGAGGGGGCGGAGGCGGATGCGCTCGCGCCGTCGGCGGCGCTGGAGTTGGCGCTGACGGAGCAGCAGGAAGCCCGGAGCGCCGAGGTTCTGCACGCGGCGGGGGTTCTGGAGGGGGATCGGGTCGCGATCCTGAACCCCGGCGGGAACAACGCGGCGAAGCGCTGGCCGGTGGAGCGGTTTGCGCGGGTGGCGGAGCACCTGATCGAGCGGCACGGGATGCGGGTGCTGGTGAATGGGGCGCCGGCGGAGCGGGACGTGGTCGGCGCGGTGGTGGGGGGTGTGCGCGAAGGGTTGCGGGGGCGGTGCGTCGGGTTGTGCGAGATGGGGATCACGCTCGGTTCGCTCAAGGGCGTGGTGCGTCGGGCATCGATCATGGTGACGAACGACACGGGGCCTCGGCACGTGGCGGCGGCGTTCGGGGTGAAGCTGGTGACGCTGTTCGGGCCGACGGATCATCGGTGGACGACGATCCCGACGAGGCCGGGGGGCGAGGAGCTGATCCTTGTGGCGGATCCGTCGTTGCCCCCGTCGGAGGTGGCGAACGACCATCCGGAGCGGTGCCGCATCGAGAGGATCGCGCTCGAATCGGTGACGGCGGGGATCGATGCGCTGCTGCGATGACGAGAGCGCAATAACAGACGCGGACGTGCGGGGGCGATTTGTAAGTGTTGGCGAGGTCGAGTGTTGGGCGCGGCGTGGGGCGGGTGTGTAACCGTCGTGGGACGAGGACTTTGGGGGCGCGACGAAATGGGATGGGGGAGGCGTCGGGGTAGGGACGCTGAAAGAGGGTTGGCGGGGGGGCGAGCAGCTGGGATACTGGGTAGATGCTGCCAGAGGATGGACACTCGGAGTCGGTGCGCGAGGACAAGCCCGGAATAGAGGGTGTGCGCGATGCGCCGGGCGAGGAGGGAGCGCGCGCATCGGCGCCGAAGCTCGATGACATCCGCATTTATGGCCGGATTGGAACGGATCCGGAAGAGCTGAAGCGCTGGGCGGATCACGTCGTTGCGGGGAAGCCGATCGAGCACATGGAGATCGCCGACCTGCGGGCGCTGATTGAGGCGGTGCAGGAGCATTCGGGGGCGACGTTGGCGCCGGAACGGGAGAAGGGCGAGCCGCGTCTGTCAGAGGCGGACCTTGCTCGAATCTCATGGCTGGCGATCCGCGGCGGCCGGGTGACGGGACACGATCGACGCGTTATCCGTGTGCGGATCGGCCTCGATCTGAGTTCCACGTTTGAGGCGAAGGGAAGATGGTTGGTTTGGAAGTGGATTGGGTGGGCATGGAAAAGA
>JAPKGU010000063.1 GCA_026647565.1 Phycisphaerales bacterium
GCTCGGTCGCAGTCGAACGTCCACCGGTGCTTCCCGGTGGCCAGGGTCACGCGAACCGAGCCGGAGAGGGCGTGGGAATGTCCGGGCGTGCGTGCCATCGGGCCTCTATCTGCCGCCGATCCGGCGGCCGACAAGGCCGACGGGTCAGTTGGGCGCCTGTGCCTGGCGTCCGGCCTCGTTCGTGAGCCGGAGCCATTCGCTCTGGATGAGCCGGTTCACCGTGTGGTGAGCCGCGAACTGCGCGTACCGATCCATGCTTGCGAGATAGACCTCCCACCCCAGGGCGCTGCGGTCGTCGTGCCGTCCCTGCGCGTAAGCGCGAACGTCCATGAGAACCTGGTGGTTTGCCCCGTCGAGCAACTCCGAGACAACCGTCGTCGGACGATCGCCCGTCCAGCGCGCCGGCGGATCGGTCGGGCTGGTCGAGAGCGATCTGGTGTCGAGCGACCGCGCATCCGCGGATCCGGCGGCAGAGTGGAGCGCAAGCGCCAGACCCAGCTTCGGCGGGTTGTAGGGGTCGTACGCCGTGATCGAGCCGACGAGCACCCCCTCGGCGCCGAGCGCGGCCGCGAGGCGTCTGGCATCGTCGGGCGTTCGGACGGCGGGCATCTCAAGCGAGCGCATCCCCTCGATCACGCGATTGAGCGGGAGGCATCGGATGCCTCTCACTTCCTCGACGGCGAGGATCACCTTGTCTGTGATCGCCAGCGGATCGGCCAGCGTCGTGCCGGACTCGTTCCGCAGGGGCGCCACCGCCCAGAGCAGCTCGCCCCGCGACGTGTCGTACGGCGCGACGAGGACCTGTGGCGGCGCGAGCGCACGGTCCTTTGACCCACCGTCGCATCCAATGAGGGCGGTGATCACGACCAGTGCAGCACCCGCAAGGGCGCACGTGCGTACAAGCATGTTCGGTGCGGTTGTCATGGCGTCCTGCCTGTTTCGCCGCCGGGTCCCCCGGTCGGGCTTGTGTGCAATCGGCGATCGTGCCGGCAGGCCCGAATCGCCGCGTCGTGTCAGTCCTGGTCGTCCTCTTCGGCTCCCGCGTACGGCTGTTCCTCTCCGAGCGGAACCACGCGGACGCCGCGCCCGGTGATGACGGACCGAGTCGCTGGCTCCTGTCCCGTGGAGGCGAGCATGGCGGGCGTCAGATCGAGCGACCAGATGTTGTCCGAGCCGCTCCGGTCCGAGACAAAGTAGATCCGGTTGTCCGGGCCCCACGTCGGCATCAGATCGATCGAGTCGCCCGTGGTCAGGGCCACGCGCGTGCCGCCTTCGACGCTCATCATCCAGAGCTCGGCGCTCGGCGGACGCGACGTCGTCGCGGAAGCCCATTCGCTCGGCGTCGGAACGCTCGCGAAGACGATGTGCCGACCATCCGGGCTCCAGCACGGATTGATGAACGCGGCCAGAGGCGACGAGATCAGCTGTGTCAGGTTTCCGACCATGCCGTCCCTGTAGTCGATGGTCCACAGGCCGAACGCGCGATCGCCCCTCTCGCGGCTCCTCTGGAACAGGATCCTGTCCGCGCCCTGCTCTCCCGTGCCGGCCGTCGGGCACCACTCGGGGAACATGCCGTAGCCGATGAACTCCGAGACGCCGGGGCTTCTCACGTCGACGACCCACATCTCCCAGCGACCCGAAGACTGGCCCAGTCGACCGAACACCAGTCGGGATCCGTCGGGTGACCACGAGGGGTGAACCTCCGGGGCACCGTCGGACGTGATCTGGACTGCGTTCCCGCCGGACACGGGCATCACATAGATGTCCCAGTTCCCGGCTCGGTCGGAGCAGAACGCGACCCGCCCGCCGTCGGGGCTGAGCGACGGCATCGCGTCGCTCGCCGGGTCGTTTGTCAGCTGCGTGATGACGCTCGAGCCCACGCGCTTGGTGTAGATGTCCGGCGTCGCGCGGTGCTGCGTGCTCGCGTACACCACGGACGCGCCGTCCGCCGCGACATATGGGTCAAAGTCGGCGCCCTCGAACGTGTACGTCAGCTGGACCGCGTTCGGCGCGTGACGCGACGCCAGGCCCGGCTCCGCCTCGAGCGGCAGGACCGTCGTCAGCACGCCCTCGTACGCCGAGACAGAGGGCGCGAATGCCACGTCAAAGCTCGACCAGCCGTTCCCCCCGCCCGGATTCTCGGCTCCCGGGTTCTGGCTCGCCGCAGGAGTCGCGCGAGCGGACTCCGTCAGCGGACGCGGCTCGGCCGGACCGGTCGCCTCAGGCGAGGTCGTGGTCTGGCATGCCGTGAGAACGGTCACACAAGGGAGGATCACGATCCAGGAAGGGCGGCGGGTTGGGAAGGTCCGGCGGTGCATCGGCGGCTCCAGGGCGAGTGGGCCGCGGGCCGAAGGCCCGGGCAGGTGCGCCGGAACGGGAGGGCTTATCGGACTGGACCGCGCCCATCCTTGAAGCGTTCAGGCCACCATTGCTCATCGGACCGGCAGGGGGGGCTCATGAGTCCGGGAACAAAGAGTCCGCGCGAAGTTCTCGGGTCCCCAGAGGGGCTCGAGGCAGCGGAATCATCAACGGGGGCGGCCGACGCGGCGCGGGTGGCCCACCACAACCCCCCGCGCCGCGGGCCTGAGAGAAGTTCTCGGTTTGAATCGCTCAGTCGGTCGGGGCCACGTGCCAGACGATTGCCGGGGACGAGGCCTGTCGAACCCAGCGCGACCCGCGCGGCTCCGAAGCCGCCTGGAGGTGATCCAGGTACTCCTCGAGCCGGCTTTCGTTGAAGCGAGAGAGGAACATGGGACACGCCGTGGGGTTCATGACGACGATGCGATCGATCAGCTGCTCGCGACGAAGCGGGAGCATCGGCTCCGGCATCGCGCGGGAGTCTGCCGCGATCGTCTCATGATCAAAGAGAAGGCCGACCAAGCGAAGTCTCCGTCGCGTTCCCGTTCGGGCAGCAGTATCGACGGCCGGCTCGCTCATCCTCCACGGTGTAACACGGGCGGACCTTGTTGATCGCGCACGACATGCGCTGGATATGCTCGGGCCGATGCAAACCCTCTGGATCAATAGTGCAGACGAGGTCACCGAGCACGACGGGATTCGAGTCCCGGGAATCCGTGTCGTGCGGTCGGGACGTCTCGAAGCACCCCACCAGACATGGGGGCCGGCGGGAGCGGCGATGTTCGAGAGCAGGTGCCGCGAATGGCGCGAACGCGTGGCGTCGGGTGAGCGCATCCTGGTGCGTCCCCATCATGCAGAAGTGCTCTCCGACGTGCAGCGGTGTCTCACCTTCGCCCGATCAGAGCGGGGCGGACTTCTCCTTGCGATCGATCCGGCTGGTCTGCTGGCACCTTCAATGATCGATCGAGCCGAGGACCACATGGTTCGCTTCGTCGGCGCGACGCGCGATTGCCCCGCGCTGGGAGCGATCGTGCTCACCAGCGTAGAGGTCGAGAGCACGGCCGATGGTCCGGTGACACGGAGCGTGACGATCGACCGGGGCATGCTGCCCGCGCGACTGATGCGTGACACCGCCCGGCTGCTCGCCGAGATCGCGCTGGCCCGTCGGGTTCCGCTCATCCTCATGTCCGACCGAGCGTCGGAGCAGGAGGCGCTGCTCGATTCATGGATCCGCGCTCGACCCGAGCCGTGACGCTGGCGGGGCCTGGTTTCAGCACCGGGCTACAGTTGTCGACCAGGCGGCACGGGCCGCGTTCTCGCAGTTCCGAAGAGGTGCGCATGCCACGAGAGACGCCGAACGTCGATCATCCGGTCTTCAAGGTCCTGAAGGAGAGCTTCCCGTCCTGTCGCTTCAAGGCGACGGAGTTCCGGAACCAGTCGACGCTGATCGTTGAGCCGTCGGACCTGCACCGTGTCATGGCGTTTCTGCGGGACGATCCTCGCTGCGACTACAACTTCCTCTCGGACGTGATCGGCGTGGACTACCTCAACTACCCGGCGAAGACGCAGGGTCGGTTCGCGGTCATCTACAACCTCATCTCCCACAAGCGGGATTGCCGCTTCTTCGTGAAGGTCTTCCTGGACCCGACGCTGCCGACCGACGGCACCGCCGAGGATCCGGGACTGGTTCTCGATTCGGTGACGGATCTCTGGGCCGGCGCCGAATGGACGGAGCGAGAGGTCTTCGACATGCTCGGCATCCGCTTCCGGAACCATCCGGACCTGCGCCGCATCCTCACGTGGGAGGCATTCCCAGCGCACCCGCTTCGGAAGGACTACCCGGTGCGTGGTCGGGGCGAGCGCGAGACTTATCGCGTCGTGGATCGATCGTCCTCCTGATTCGCCGAGGACTCAGCGCGGCGCGGTGATGGATGTCATGCCGCGAATCTCGATCCGGTCGTTGGCCAGATCCCAGAAGATGCTCCGTGCGCTCACCGGCACGCCCCGCGCGGTCTCGAAGAGCGTGACAAGACCCCCTTCAGGAGAGGTTGCCTCCGCGGTGCCGCGAGCTGTGTCGTAGTCGAGCACCTCGGCTTGGATCTCGCGCACGAGCGTGAGCGGGCTGCCCGTTCGCTCCGTCACGACGACGTTTCGCCGGGCCGAAACGCCGGTAAGCTCCATCGCCGAGTCGGAGGTCATGAGCGAGACGCCGGACCCCGTTTCGCCGGCCTGGGTCACGCGGGCCTCGAGTTCGTCGGCGTTGACATTGATCACGTTGCCGTCGAGTCGCCGCTGCACCATCAACGCCCGATCGGAGAGTCGGACCACACCGGGCAGACGGTCGTATCGCATCGTGCCAGACCATTCAAAGAGCGTCCGCCCACGCATCGAGCCGGGGCCTTGTCCCGCGCTCTCGCCCTGATCTCCCTCTTCGCGCAGATCCACCACGACGAACCGGCCCGGACCCGGGATCTCGACGATCCCCTTCTCGTTGTCCGCCGTGATCACAGCCCCCTGCGCCTGGAAGAGCCGCGAGATCGCGGGATTCGGCGATGACCGCCCCGCGTCCGCTGGATCGGTTGGAGCGTACGTGGACGCCTGCACACGGGACTCGTTGCCGCCGCCCGCGAGGTGCGGATCCGCACGCGCCTCGGCGAACAGGAGCGGACGCTCGGGCACGGGCAGCCCGCCGGCCTTCGCGTCCTGCACGAGCCGCTCGTGCTCCGAAGCAGGCATGATCCGAGCGGCGACGATGTCGGCATCGATCTCCTGGCGCTCGAGCGTGCCCGCGTGCGAGACAGCGTGAACGTCTCCCATCGCGTCGAGCGTGCCCTTCTCATCGCTGAATCGCATCGACGTGGTCCATCGCGCGTCGATCGTTCGGTGCGGGGCGTCGCCCGCCCGTTCGACCGGGCCATGACGGAACGTTCCCGCGCTGGCGACCTCGATGGCGCGCGAGAGACCGAACAGCCGGATCGCGTCGCCAGTGACTTCGGTCCTCAGGCCGTCCTTGGACTGGCTCGCGAGCGAACCCTCGCCGATCAGATCGATCACCTGCCGCGGCACGTCCGCGACAAGCGTCGGCGTGACGGCATGCTGCCCCGCAGCGGTTCGCACCTCGACCCACTCCTCGGCGCGGACCACGCGAGCGCCGAGCTCGCCCCTCTCATCCCGGCCCAGTTCGGCCTCAAGAAACGCCGCCGTCACCTCATCGCCCGACGCGCTCTTCACTCTCACGCTCCCGATCGCGGTCGCGAGCGTCGGGTCCGGCTCTCCGCCCTCGGTTGGCGAAGAGAACGCCACGTCGAGCACGCCCGCTTCGAGCGTGTTGCCCTTCGCGTCGCCGGTTTGCACGCTCCCGTCGGCGCGAACGCGCGCGAGCGAGGGCGAACCGGCCTCGTCATCGCTCGAGACGTCGAAGTAGGCGTGGACCGTCTCTCCGCTGAGGGATGATCCCTTGGACGAAGCGGTCACGTCGCCGATAAGGGTCGCCTCCTTGATGCGATCGGTCATGCGTCCATCGGCCGTCGCGAACAGGAACGTGGCGCTGTCGGACCAGCGAGCCATCGGGCGGCTCGGATCGATCGCGGCGCCGGGTTCGGCGCTCAGCGCCTCGATCAGGCCCGCCCCGGGAACGTGGCCGATGCCCGAGCCGAGGTTCTGCTCGATCCTCGACGCGGTGATCCGTCCCTGGCCCGGCATCTGGAGCGTCGCCGTCGCCACACCCGAAGCCGTGAGCGCCAGATCCTGCGTCGTCGCGCCGTACTCCAGCACGTTGCATCGTCCAGACGCGCCCGTCGCGTTGTCCTCCATGGTCACCACGCCCCGCGTCTCCGCCGTGACGCGCAGGTGCACGTGGTCCGTCTCGAGTTCACGCGCGTCGAGGGAGACCGGGCGTGCGACCATCGGCCCCGACCACGTCAGGCGAACCGTCTCCTCCGGCGCTTCCGGTGGGGCTGGCGAGCCTTGAGCAGTGGGGGAGGGAGCCGTTGGCTGCAGAGGAGAGCCCTCGGTGCGAGCCGCAGCGTGTCGCGATCCGGACCCGTTCTCCGTCTCGGGCTTCGCTTCGTTCCGCGGCTTTCCCGCCGATGGCGAGGATCCACCGATCGCGTCATCCGGCAGGCGCCCATCCACGAGGCGAGCCCACACGTCCAGGCGGTCGCCCTCCAGGATCCGATCCGCCTGCGTGACCGTCACGCCCTCCACAAACGTGGTCAGGTAGTTGACGATGTTCGGGGGCTTGGCGGGCGAAGCGGATTCCGCCCCGTCCGGTTGAAAGGCGACCGTGCGAACGCGCCCACTCCATCGATGGGCGCCCGCGCCGTCGAGCGTGCTCCCCTCGCCCGGTCGCGCCGAGGTGGGCAGACGCGCGCGGCGCTCGGTGGTCGCCTGTGTGTACGTGAGCGTGCCGCCCCCGAGCACCTCGACCAGTTCCACGCGCTCCCTCGTCTGGCTGGCGAGCACGCGCAGCGACTTGCCTTCGAATCGAACGCCTCGCCCCGCGACGGTGAACGGCTGGGGCGACTCCATCTCGGGCACGGTCGTATCAAACGTCAGGACCGGCATCCGAGCCACGATGGAAGGGGCGCCAAGCGTGGACTCATCGCCAACGCCGATGGTGTCGTAGATGCGGATCTCGACGCCCCCGCGCAGCACGCCGGACTCCGGTTCCTGGCGTCGGGACGGCATCACGAGCTGTCCCGAGTCGGCGCGGACGAAGAGCGTCTTGCCGCTGTCGAGGAACATCCAGATCTGGGGCCTGTCGACCGCGTAGTGCCCCGGCGTCGGCATGGGGTCGATAAGCGCCGCTCGCAACTCACCCGACTGACGCGTCGGGTCCTCCTTGTCCATCATCTGGACGATCAGGTCCTTCCCCGCAAGCGCGCCCGCGCCTCCCTGGACCGCGTCACGGATGTCCGGCGGGGCCGGGTCATTGCCCCCGTCCACGATCGGCTCGGGCCGATCGGCGATGACCAGCACCGCGACGACCGTCCCCGAAACCAGCGCGAACGCACCGGCGCCGACGAGCCCGTAGAACCGCGTCCGTTGCATGCGTCTGCGTGGCATCGTGTCAATCGTAGAGCGATCGCGCCCGCTCGAAGAGCCCCTTCTCACGGAGCAGGTGCTCGACCGCCTCGCGCACGCAGCCGCGCCCGCCCACCGAGGTCGTCACATGATCCGCGATCGCCCCCACTTCCGGCGCGGCATCCGCCGGCGCGATCGCATACCCGGCGCGGCGCATGATCCGGATGTCCGGCCAGTCGTCCCCAACCACGCAGGCCTGTTCCGCAGCCAGCCCGAGCGTCCCCAGCATGATGGAGAACGACTCGTCCTTGTTCCTCGAGCCCTGGATCACCGGGTCAAGCCCCAGCTCGCGGGCCCTCGTGGCGACCGCCACGCTCGACCGGCCCGTGATGATCCCCGCGCGGAAGCCCATCTGCGCCCACAAGCGGATGCCAAAGCCGTCCTTGGTGTTGAACCGCTTCACCTCGAACTGATCCGGGCCGTGCAGAATCGAGCCGTCCGTCAGCACCCCGTCCACATCCAGGACGAGCAGCTCCACACGCCGCGCATCGCGAGACTGCGCGTGCCCGAGCAGCGGCGAAGCCGTCTCCTCGCCGGAGCTGGGCGGGGGTCTGCGATCGGGCTGTTGCGGCACGGGGCACATCTTCCTTGTTCAGTCCTTGACAAGCTTCATGGCGACCAGGTCCTGCACGTCAAGCAGGCCGATCGGGCGATGGGCTCCGTCGACGACCGGGATCTCGTCCGCGCGGAACTCACGGACCATGCGGACCGCGTCGCGCACCAGCGCGTCCGACGGGAGCGTGCGCGGGTTCCGCGTCATCACCTCGCACACCGGACGCGACAACTCGGCCGGATCGCGGAGCACAAGCCGCCGAAGGTCGCCGTCGGTGAAGATCCCCGTCAGCCGCCCCGAGCCGCGATCCACCAGCACGATCGCCCCCGGCCGACGCCCCGAACCCGTCGCCTCGCGCAACGCCGCCCCGACCGGCAGGTCATCGAACACGACCGGCAGGTTCTTCCCGGCGCTGAATCGCAGCACGTCGGTCACCGGACGCAGCAATCCACCCAGACTCCCGCCGGGGTGTCGCTTGGCAAAGTCCGCTTCCGTGAACTGGCGTCTTCGCGCGGCACACAGCGCCAGCGCATCGCCCAGGGCCATGGTCGCCGTCGTCGAGGAGGTCGGGGCCACGAGCGTCGGTGCGCCCGCTTCCTCCGTCACGCCCAGGCGCAGCGCGACCGTCGCCAGACGCTCCAGACTCGAAGGAGGCCCGTCCGAACCCCCGGTGATCGCGATGATCGGAAGCCCGTCCTGGCGAAGCGTCGCCGCGAGCTCGACCACCTCGTCGGTCTCGCCGGATTGGGAGATGCAGATGACCGTGTCGTTGGAGCGGAACCGCCCGAGGTCGCCGTGGGCCGCCTCAGCGGGGTGCACGCCGTGCGACGGGATGCCAAGACTCGCCAGCGTCGCCGAGACCTTCGCTCCGACCAGCCCGCTCTTTCCCAGGCCCGAGACCAGCACGGTCCCGCCTGATTCGGCGCACCCCACGATCAGGCCCACGGCTCGCGCGAACGCCTCCGAGCCGCAGACCGTCGCCGCAAGCCCCGCCACGGCCGACGCTTCGGCTCGTACGACCGCGCAAGCGAACTCCGCCTCGGTGGGCGTTGGCACGGGCCCAACTTTGATCGCTGGATTCGCGTGTGGCATCGGAGCAAGAGGGTACACTGCATGCCACGCGGCCGCGCGAGCGGCCGATCCGCACCCGCCGCGAAAGGCCCCGAGAGGATCAGACGGTGGCGACTCAGGATTATCGCGTTCGGCTGGATGCGTTCGAGGGACCCCTCGACCTGTTGCTGTACCTGATCCGGCGCGCCGAGGTGGACATCACAGACATCCCCATCGCGGCATTGACCGATCAGTACCTGGAGCACCTCTCGGAGCTTGATCGAGAGCACGTCCGGATCGACATCGAGCTTGCCGGCGAGTTCCTGGTGATGGCCGCGACGCTCATGGAGATCAAGAGCCAGATGCTGGTGCCGCGGGTGCCCGGCTCCGAGACGGATCACGGCAAGGACGATGCCGGCGCCGCCGAGGGCGATCCCCGTGCGGACCTCGTGCGCCAGTTGCTGGCGTACAAGAAGTTCCGCGATCTGGCGGACGGGCTTGAGCGTCGGCGCGATGCGTGGGCGAAGCGGTCGCCGGCATCGGCGGTGGGCATCGATGACGAGTCGCTCCGCGACGCGCTCGAGTCTGCCGGCGATATCCACATCGAGGACCTCAACCTGAACGACCTCGTCGACGCGTACCGGCGCGTTGCCTCGATGCTCAACTTCGAGCGACTCGGCGAGCACCAGGTCACCTACGACGACACGCCGATCGAGCTGCACGCCGCCGACATCGTCGACCGGCTCCGGCGCGAGGGATCGGGCACGACTCGCTTCGCCTCCATCTTCGAAGGGCGCACTCGATCCGAGATGGTGGGGCTCTTCCTCGCGATGCTCGAACTGATCCGACGCCAGGAGGTTCGGATCGGGCTGGCGCACGCGCCGGATGGGAATGCCGAGATCGAGGTCACACTCCACGACGATCCGGAGCCGCAGGCGCCCGACGTCGTGGTGCCGCCCCGTGAATCCCGGGCGGAATCGGTCACACCCGCTTGAGGGACGCGAGGAACCCGGCCAGGCGATCGATCCCGCGCTCGATGGTCTGCTCGCTGCACGCAAAGCTGATGCGGACGTGGTTCTTGCCGCATCCGCCGAAGTCCTCGCCTGGAACCAGTGCCAGGTGGGCCTCGGCGAGGGCGGCCTCGCAGAACTCCAGCGCCGAGTTGATCCGCTTGCCCGCGGGCGAGCGTGTCCCGTAGTGCGCCGAAACGTCGGGGAACGCGTAGAACGCACCGGTCGGGCGCGGAGTTCTCACACCGGGAACGCCCTCGAGACGACGCGTCAGCAGCGCGGCACGCCTCGCAAACGCATCGCACATCCTCGCGGCGTCGGCGCCGCACTCCTTGAGCGCCGTGCGGATCGCGGGGTACACGAACGACGTGATGTTGGTGGACATCTGTCCCTGCAGCGTCGCCATCGCACTCGTGAACTGCCGGCCCCAGTCGCCGGGACAGCCCGTGTAGCCGATGCGCCATCCCGTCATCGCGTACGCCTTCGAAAGCCCGTTGAGCGTGATCGTCCGCTCCGCCACTTCAGGCACCGAGCCGATGGAGAAGTGGGGGACGCCGCCGAAGGTGATCTTCTCATAGATCTCGTCCGAGAGGATGACCAGGCGCGGCGCGATCGTGCGAGCCGCCTCGGCGACGACCGCCGCGATGGAGCGCAGCTCCTGCTCCGTGTACATCGTGCCGCACGGATTCGAGGGGCTGTTGAGGATGAGCAGTCGGCTCATCGGGGTGATGGCCCTTCGGATCTGATCGGCCGTCGCCTTGAAAGCGGACTCCGGAGTCGTGGGAACGTCCACGACCTTGCCCCCCGCCAGCTCGGCGATCGGCGCATAGCTCACCCAGGCCGGCACGGGGATGATGACCTCCGACGGCCGCTCGCCGGGCATCGGGGTGTCGAGGAGGCAGTGGCACAGGACGAACAGCGAGTGCTTGCCCCCCGAGGAGATGGCGACGTGCTCCCCCGTCAGCCCGGCGATGCCGTTCTCACGCACGAGTTTCTCGGCGATGACGCTGCGCGTCGGCATATCGCCGAGCGTCGGCATGTACTTCGTCTGGCCCGCCCGGAGCGCGTCGATCGCGCTCTGCTTGATCGCGTCGGGCGTGTCGAAGTCCGGCTCGCCCGCCGCGAAGGAGACCACGTCCACGCCCTGCTGCTGCATCTGCTTGGCGCGATTCATCATCGCGACGGTCACGGACGGCTTGAGGGACAGGACTCGGTTCGAAAGGCCGATGGGTGTCATTGCGCGGGTAGGGTATCGCCGGGCCAAGCGTTGTCCGGCTCGCGGTCCCGAATCGGGATGCGTTTGGTAAGACAGCTCGCGATCTCCCGGCCATCGCCGACCCGAATATACGCCTATCTTCGTGCCGACGTCGCGTTGATCGCAACTCGCCGGCCGCCTACTGTTTCGGCCCAGAGCGACGCGGTCCGAGTGTCGGGCCGAGGTTGCTGGGCTTTCACACATCGCACGCTCGGGACCACGCTTTCATGGCAATCACCGCTGAAGCAAAGACCGCAACAATCAAGGCCTTCCGCCGTCACGACAAGGACAGCGGCTCTCCCGAGACGCAGATCGCGCTCCTCACCGACCGCATCAAGGAACTCTCGGTGCACCTCCAGTCGCACCGTAAGGACGTTCACAGCCGGCGTGGCCTGCTGATGATGGTCAGCAAGCGCAACCGTCTCCTTCGCTACCTCTCTCGGACGAATCCGGCCAAGTACGCCGAAACGATCCAGCGACTCGGCCTCCGCAAGTAACTGAGGATGAAGGGGCCGCCGACGGAAGCGTGGGCGGCCCTCTTTCGTTTGGAAACAGGAACTCCCGCCCGGCCCGAGCGGCAGTGGGCACCGCACAGCGAGCCACGCTCTCACTGTTCCGTGCCTTCTGCCTCTGGGCGCCCGGGTGGGACAGATCTACCACCAGGAGTCGGCGCGCCCGATGCGCGCCGCCCGCAGCGCAGAAGGACCAGAACATCATGGCTGAACTCATCCGCGTCGAGCGAGAGATCGGCGGGCGCAAGCTCATTCTCGAAACAGGCAAGATCGCGAAGCTCTGCCACGGCGCCGTCATGGCAACCTACGGCGAGTCCACCGTGCTCGCCACCGTTGTTCGCGCCGCACCGCGCGAAGGGATCGATTTCTTCCCGCTCACCGTCGACTACCGCGAGAAGACCGCCGCTGCGGGCAAGTTCCCCGGCGGCTTCCGCAAGCGTGAGGGCTCGCCGAACGAGAAGGAAGTTCTGACCATGCGCATGATCGATCGCCCCATGCGCCCGCTCTTCCCCGACGGATTCCTCGACGAGGTCCAGATCCAGGTCTGGGTGATGAGCCACGACGGCGAGAACGACACGGACGTGCTGGCCGGCACCGCCGCCTCCGCCGCCCTGGCAATCTCCGACGTCCCCTTCGAGGGACCGACGGCGACCGTTCGCGTCGGGCGCGTCCACACCGATAGCGGCCCGACCTTTGTCCTGAATCCAACCGTCTCGCAACTGGACTACAGCGATCTCGACCTCGTGCTCGCCGGCCACAAGGACGGCGTGAACATGATCGAGGTCGGGGCCGCCGAGGTGAACGAGAAGGGCGTCCACGAGGCGATCGCGTTCGGGCACAAGGCGATCCTGGACATCCTCGGTCTCATCGACGATCTGGCCCGAAAGGCGGGCAAGCCCAAGGTCATGGGAGACCTGTTCCTGCCGTCCCACGAGATCACGGAGCAGGTGAAGTCGCTCGTCGAGAAGGACCTTCTCGCCGCGCGCCAGATCCCCGGCAAGAACGAGCGCAACACACGCGTCGACGAGCTTCGCAAGAACCTCCTCGACGCGCACTTCGCCGTGAAGGCCGACGGCACGGTGGCGCAGCACGCCGAGAGCGCCAAGCGTCGCGCGATGGCCAAGGAGGCGTTCAAGCGCCTCGAAGAGAAGCTGACGCGCAAGCTCATCGTCGAGAAGCACGTCCGCGCCGACGGACGCAAGCCCAGTGAAATCCGAAAGATCGAGGGCGCCGTCGGCGTCTTTGCGCGGACGCACGGCTCCGCGCTCTTCCAGCGCGGAGAGACCCAGTCACTCGTCTCCTGCACCCTCGGCACCGCCAAGGACGAGCAGATCATCGACGGCCTGATCCCGGAGTACTCCAAGAAGTTCACGCTCCATTACAACTTCCCGCCCTTCTCAACCGGCGAGGCCAAGCGCATCACCGGTCCGGGCCGACGCGAGATCGGACACGGCGCCCTCGCCGAGCGATCCCTCATGGGAATCCTCCCCTCCCCCGAGGAGTTCCCCTACACCATCCGCATCGTCAGCGACATCACCGAGTCCAACGGCTCCTCGTCCATGGCCTCCGTGTGCGGCGGCTGCCTCGCACTCATGGACGCCGGCGTCCCCATCAAAGCGACCTGCGCCGGAATCTCCATCGGGCGATTCGCCGACGAGAACGACAAGAACGAGATCTTCGTCACCGACATCATCGGCGAGGAGGACTTCTTCGGCGACATGGACTTCAAGGTCTCCGGAACCCGCGAGGGCATCACCGGCATCCAGCTCGACCTCAAGGCCCGCGGCCTCACCATCGAGCAGATCGGACGCATCCTCGAGCAGGCCCGCGTCGCCCGCATCCAGATCATCGATCGCATGGAAGAGATCATCCCGGCGCCCCGCCCCGGCATCTCCGTCTACGCGCCGCGCCTCGTCACCATCCAGATCGATCCAGAGAAGATCGGCAAGCTCATCGGCCCCGGCGGCAAGATGATCCGCGCCCTCCAGGATCGATACGGCGTCACCATCGATGTTGAGGACGACGGCACCGTCATGGTCTCCGCCCCCAACGGCGAGTCGATCGACATGGCAAAGAACGAGATCGAAGCGCTCTGCGCCGAGATCAAGGTCGGCACCATCTACACCGGCAAGGTCGTCAGCATCAAGGACTTCGGCGCATTCGTCGAACTCGCCCCCGGCACCGATGGCATGTGCCACATCTCCGAGCTTGCCGACGGTTTCGTGAAGAGCGTCACCGACGTCGTCAAGATCGGCGACATCGTCAAGGTCAAGGTGCTCCTCGTGGATGATCAAGGCCGCATCAAGCTCAGCCGCAAGGCGGCCATGGCTCACGAGATCGCGGCCGCGCCCAAGGCCTGATCACACCGGTCCGAGAATCTTCACGGGGTCCCGGCGAGTGCAGGGACCCCGCTTATTTTTTGGATATCATGTGGAAAACTGGCCATTTGTGGTAAAATAGGTAAGGAACATCTTCGCGTGGCCATCGTTGGCCATTGCACTGGAGACTTTTGGCCATTAGGATGCACCCGTGACGATGAATGGAGTCTTCGTGTATCGTCACCAGGTGTATCAGGGCCTCTGATGCGATCGAAGCTGGAACGGTCCAAGCGACCACCTTCGCGGCCAGAGAACGGATTCTGGCCGGTCTGGGAGAGTTCCCATGACTGACGGCTCGGCGGATAGGTTGGAAGGCATCGAGGGCCTGGTCAAGTGGTTCGACCCGCGCAAGGGATTCGGGTTCATCATCGGGCCAAAGGGACAGGACATCTTCGCCCACTTCACCGTCATCGAAGGTGAAGGGTTCCGTGCGCTCAAGGACGGGGCCACGGTCACGTACGACGCCACCAACACCGACAAGGGCTGGAAGGCCACCCGCATCGTCAGAGGACCCGACAGCGTCGAGGTCAATGTCGTCAATCGGCGCGGCTACGCCCGCACTCCGCGCCGCTGAGCCGCCTCTCTCTCCCCGCGTCCGTATCATCGCTCCGGCGCGCCGTTCCTGTCGCACCGGGGAGTTGCCTCGTGCCCTTCACGACCACGACAGTCGGGTTCCTCTCCTTCGGATCGGGCGTGCTCCTCGCGTCTCTTGCCGCCCGCTGGATCATCGTGCGCCACCTCCGCAAGGTCAGGGCCGCCGAACGCCGCGCCCGTTCCGTCGAGCGACTGGCCGAGATCGGCGCGATGACAGGCGGCCTGGCCCACGAGATCAAGAACCCGCTCTCGACCATCGGGCTCAACGCCCAGCTCCTGGCAGAGGCGATCGACGAACTCGCGATCGGCCCTGAGGAGAAGGGCAGGGTTGGACGTCGCATCGCGTCGCTCCGGCGCGAGGTCGAACGCCTCCGCGGAATCCTGACCGACTTCCTGCGATACGCGGGCAACATCAAGCTCGAACGCGCGCCCACGGACCTCAACGAGGTCGTGCGCGAGCTGATCGATTTCTTCCACCCGCAGGCCGAGAGCCAGGGCGTCCGACTCCGGGACAATCTGTTCGCCGAGCCGCTCGAGTCCCAGCTCGACGCGGGACAGTTCAAGCAGGCCGTGCTGAACCTGATGCTCAACGCCGTCCAGGCCATGGCGTCCTCCGACGCGAGCACCGCGCGAGAGCTGATCCTCCGCACAGAGCTGACACCCTCTCCAGAGGGCCACGACGAGATCCGTCTCCACGTGATCGACACGGGACCAGGAATCCCGCCCGAGAAGGCCGACAGGATCTTCGAGCCGTACTTCACAACCAAGGCGGGGGGCACCGGGCTCGGGTTGCCGACGGCGCGCAGGCTGATCGAAGCCCACGACGGAAGACTCGAGGTCCACTCCGAGCCGGGGCGGGGCACAGACTTTACGGTTGTCGTTCCGGCGATCACACGGACGCGCCGCCAGACAGAATCCCCGCGATGATCGACGCGGCGCGAACGAGCTCCTCGCGCGTGTTCAGGATGTCCGGGCACAGCCGCACGTGGCCCCCGCGCGCGTCCGCGTTCACGCCCGAACGCTTCAGACGCTCCACATCGCCTCGCGCATCCGCCGACGGCACGAGCAGGAACGCGCCCCGCGGCTCGATCAGGCGCAGCCCGACCCCCTGCCGGCGGAGTTCCCTTGCCAGAATCGACTGCTGCTCGGCGCTGTACGCCCGCAGACGCTCGACACCGAGCGCAAGCAGCAGCGCAAGGCCCGGATTCGCCTGGTACGCCGTGATCGGAGACGGCGTGCTCTCCATCCACGCGTCCCCGAACGGGGCCAGCAGCGGCTCATTCGGCCGCTCGAACGCGAACGTGTCGCGCTTCGCGAACCAGCCCGTGTCGAGCGAACGCATCGCGGGCTGGTCGGCCGAAAGATGGCGCGGATGCACCGCGAGCCAGCCCGCCCCGGGTCCGCCCCGGAAGTACTTGTAAGACCCGCCGATCGCAAAGTCCGCGCCCAGCCCCTCCACGCTCATCGGCACCACGCCCGCCGAGTGGTACGCGTCGACGAGACAAAGCGCCCCCGCCCGATGGGCCGCATCGATGACATCCTTCACGCCGTCCACCAACTGCCCGGTGGCAAAGATCACGTGGCTGCACACCACCAGGTCCACGCTCCCGTCGATCGCACGGATCAGGTCGTCATGGTCCACCAGGTCGCCGCGCGTCGGCACCCACGTCATCCTGACGCGGCCCAGTTTCTCGTAGGTCTTCAGGATGAAGTCGATCGAATCGAACTCCGCGCGCGTCGCGACGACGCGATGCACGCCGCCGTCTTTCCGTGCCGGAAGGGCGTTCAGCACCGAGCGAAGCCCCTGGCCCGCCGAACCGCGGGGCACCACCGCGTCCGCCCGCGAGAGACCCAGGAGCGTCGCCACGCGCGCGCGGAACGCGTTGATCTCGTCCATCCAACCGCCCCACGCGTCGTCCAGCTCGTCGGCCCAGATCGTCGCGAACCGCGCCGCGTGATCGATCGTCAGGTCGAGCGGGCGCCCGAGCGAGTGGTTCGCGAGGTAGATCTCCTTCCTCGCCAGCACACGCGAGAACAGAGGATGGATGTGTTGAACCAGGGCCTCTTCCGTCAGAGGGCCGTCACCGATTCGCGCGACGGCGCGCGCGATCGGCTCGGGCGGGGCGGGCGTTCGGAGCGCCAAGGGAGGTGTGTGAGGGGACGTCGCCATGCTCGGAGTGACCCTCGCCTTCAGGTGCTCCGCCTCGTCGGCAGGCCGTAGGTCGGCGGGCCGATCACCGTGCGCACCTCCCAGAGTTCCGGGAAGAAACGGATGCCGACGGTCTTCTGGAGGAACCCCACGCCGGAGGTGCCGCCCGTGCCCGACTTCATGCCGATGACGCGCCACACGACGTTCATGTGCCGGAAACGCCAGAGCGCATACTGCTCGTCCACGTCCACGAGCTTCTCGCACATCTCGTACGCGTCCCAGTTGCTCCCGGTATTCTCGTAGATGCCCCGAAAAATCTCGACGACGCCGGGGTGGCTCTCGTGCGCCTGCGAGAAGTCCCTCGCCAGGACGTCCCTCGGCACGGGCATGCCCCGTCGCGACAGATGGGCGAGGAACTCGTCGTAGAGACTCGGCGCCTCAAGGTCCGCCTTGAGCTGCGCGTACGCGACCGGATCGTGCCGGTGCACCTCGAGCAACGCGCGGTTCTTGTTGCCCATCAGAAACTCAACCGTGCGGAACTGCACCGATTGGAAGCCGCTCGACGGCCCGAGCACGTGCCGGAACTGCACATACTCGCTCGGCGTGAGCGTGGCGAGCACCGACCACTGGTCGAGGAGCTGGGCCTGGATGTGCTTGACGCGCGCAAGGATCTTGAAGGAGGGCTCCAGCCGGTCCGCCCGTATGTGAGCGAGCGCCGCACGCAACTCGTGGATCACCAGCTTGAACCACAGCTCCGTGGTCTGGTGGATGATGATGAAGAGCATCTCGTCGTGATGGGCCGGCTCGGACAGGGGATGCTGCGCGTTGAGCACCCGATCGAGGTCCAGGTACCTGCCGTAGGTCATCTTGTCCTTGAAGTCCGTGACGACGCCGCTCTCGAGCGCGGGCCGCTGCGATTCGCTCATGGCCGGTCTCCTGACTGGCCAAGGTTAGCCCCGACGTCATTCATCGGGGGCGCGTGTCAGCACCGGCTCGCGCACAACGAATCTCGGCATGGGAATCGCGCGGGCCTCCCGGTACACCGACGAGTCCCCCCGGATCGGCACCAGCGATGCACCCCGGATCGCGAGGAAGTCGTCACGTGCCGAAGAGTCGCAGCCCCCGATCACCAGCCCCGCTGAGAAGGAGGGCGGCGCCAGCACGCCGAGCAGCATCCATTTCGCGGCACGCGAACGAGCGAATCGCACGGGAGGCGTCGATTCCTGGTCCATCAAAGCCCCAGTCCACGGAGGCCCCCGGGCAGCCCTTGCTCCCCGGCGACCAACTCGCCTCGCCGGGCCAAAGATGCGATACAGACGGGTGGCGTGCGAGGTCGAAGGGCGTTTGCGCGGTTCGTCCGCACCGTCCTGCGCCGACGATTCCGTTCGGCCCACTTCTCGGGCGTTGACACCGGGGATCGAGAGGCCGACGATTGATCTCTGTTCGGGAGACCCTTGGAGCGGCTTGCCGCATGGAATGGGACGCATGAAACTGGCCTTCAGCACCGTCGCCTGCCCCGAGTGGACCCTCGACCGCGTCGCGTCATTCGGTGCCAGCGGCGAGTTCGACGGCGTCGAGCTCCGCTCTTTCGGGCACGGCTCCACGGGCATGGCGTGCGACCCCGCCCTGACCGCAAGCGCCAAGGTCCGCGCGATGTTCGAGGAGGCCGGCCTCGCGACCGCGTCGATCGCCACCGGATGCCGCTTCGATGAGCCGATCTTTCCCCCGGTCATCGGGCGAGCAATCGCCGACACCGATCGGAGCGTGCGCGAAGCCAAGTCCGCGCTCCACATGGCAGCGGCCATGGACGTCCCCTTCGTCCGCGTCTTTGCCTTCGAGCACCGCAGGGGCGCTGGCGCCGGCAGCGAACGCCTCATCGTCGAGCGGCTCGGCATGCTCGCCGACGCGGCGCGGAACACCGGCGTGAAGGTCGTCCTTGAGAATGGCGGCTCCTACCCCGGTGCCGGCGACATCGCTCGACTCATCGCAGAGGTCGATCACCCCCTTCTCGGCGCCGCCTACTCGCCCGCCGCGGCCCTCACCGTCGCGGAGAACCCGATCGACGCCGTCAACCTGCTCGCGGATCGCCTTTGGATGGTGAAGCTCAAGGACCTCCGGGGCGGGATTCCTTGTCCCATCGGCGATGGTGAACTCAACTGCGCAGGGCTCGTGCGCCACCTCGCCAGGCACGCTTTCTCCGGGTGGATCGTCGTCGAATGGGACCGGCTCTGGATGCCCGAGCTCGCGCCGCCCGAGGCGGCTCTCGCCCAGGCCGCGTCTCGCATCCGTCTCTGGGCGACCGAGTCCCTTCCCTCCGGACGCTCGATCCACGCGATGAACGGCGTGTAACGCCCTCTCGAAGTCACACGATCGGATTCCATGGGGTCGCCATGACCGGGAACGCCACCGAGCACGCCCGCGCCGTCTCGGAGCGCTGCGTTCGTGCGGGCTTCGCGCTCGCGGGTGTCTGCCGCCCGGATCCGTCAGCCCATGCCCGAGAGCTTCGCGAGTGGATCGCGGGTGGCGCTCACGGCGACATGGACTTCATGACCGAGGCGATCGAGGTTCGTCTCGAACCGGCCCGCCTGCTGGACGGGACCCGGTCCTTCGTGCTCGTCGCGGACTTGTACGCGGCGCGCGGCCAGAACCACGATCCTCAGCCCCCGCACGCGCACGGTCGCGTCGCCCGCTACGTGCGCGGCATCGACTACCACCGGACCGTGAAACGCCGGCTGCACGCCGTCTGCGACACGCTCCGGGCCGATTTCCCCGGCCATCGCTTCCGTTCCTTCACGGACACCGCGCCCGTCCTCGAGCGCGAAATGGCCGCGCGCGCCGGCCTCGGCTGGGTCGGCAAGAACACCATGCTCATCCACCCCGTGCTCGGGTCGTACATGGTGCTGGGCGGGTTCGCGACGACTCTCGAACTCGATCCCCCTCCCGAACAGCGTGCAACGCCCGACCATTGCGGCACGTGCACGCGCTGCATCGACGCATGCCCGACCCGCGCGATCACGCCCTATCGCGTCGACGCCACGCGCTGCATCTCGTACCTGACGATCGAGCACCGCGAAGAGATCCCGCCGGAGTTCCACGCCTCGATCGGGCCGTGGGTCTACGGCTGCGACGTCTGCCAGGAGGTCTGTCCGCACAACTCGCCCGCGCCCGAGGCCGTGCGCCGCAGCGGCGACAAACGTGGCCAGTCCTTCGGCCAGAGCGCCCTCGGCTCGGGACGCGCCACGCTCGATCTCCTCGACCTTCTGGGCTGGGACGCCAACGACCGGCGCGGGGCCTTCAACTCTTCCGCCATGAAGCGAGCCACGCTGGCGATGATGAAACGCAACGCCCTGATCGTCCTCGCCAACGACGCCGCCTCGAGCGGAAGCCCCGACATCTTCGAACGCATCCGAGACGCCATGTGGGACGCGAACGAGCCGGAGATGGTCCGGCGGACGGCCCGCACCGTGCTGGGCCGACTCACCGGGACGCAATCGCCCCGGACGGCTCCGTCGGCCGAGACCTGACAAGCATCCTCGCGAACAGCACGATCGCCATTCCCGGGCCGAGCCACCAGGTCTGTCGCTCGATAAACCCGACCCAGAAGCACGGCGCCGCCAGCGCACACGAAACCAGAAGCACGACGAGTTTCCGCTGCCCCCGCCTGCCGCTTGTGCCGCTGTGCCCGTCCGCCGTGGGAATCGCAACCAGCCAGACATACGCCGGGAAGACCAGCCCGTAGAAAGACATGAACACGCGATACCAGATGAGACGCTCGTCCGGATCCGAGAGCGCCGGTGGCGTCGGCGCGCCAGCCCTGGGCAGGAACGTGTAAGCCACCACTCCGAGCAGCAGCGCCGCGACTGCCCACCACGCCCCGCGATGCCCCGTGCCGAGCAACGCTCGCATGTGGAAAGAGATCGTCGCCGCCGACTGCGCCGCCAGGTGCACGAGCACGGCGCCCGCGACCAGTGCCGCGGGCCTGACCCCCGGGCCGACCCAGTGCGGCTCAAACAGCGATGCGTACATCGGTGTGAACAGGATCATCGCCAGGAACAGCACACCGAACCCAAGCCCGAATCCCCATCGAGACCACACGCCGGGCAGATCCTGCCTCGCCCGGTGAAAGGTCAGGTCCAGATAGGGGCACAGCAGAAACCCGAACACGCACGCCGGAACGAGGAACAGCACGTCCGTGACGGGCAGTCGCATGGCGCCCGCCGCCCCCGATGCAGATGCGTCCATCGATCCCAGTGGCAGCCCCGGACCTCGGGCCAGCGTCACAATCACGCCGACGCTCACGAGATAGGTCGCCAGCGCGATCAGCCGCGGCCGATCGACGCGAGACAGCGCGATCGAACCCAGCACGACCGCCAGCACCGCAGGCAGGCCCCCCCTCATCGCGTCCAGCGGCAGGATGACCTCAAACAGGAATGCCACGTGGAACAACGCCGTGATCACGCTGAACGCCGCGCACGCCGCCCGGTGACGCTCAACGAATCTAGTCCTGAAAAGCGATTGCAGCTGCGGATCAGCTTCAAGCTTTGCGACTAACAGGGTGCTGAAAAAGTCGAATTTTCCTGGATTTCCATGAGGCGGCGGCGCATGGGGGTTTCATGCGCGGTGAAGATAGCAATCAAGAAG
>JAPKGU010000064.1 GCA_026647565.1 Phycisphaerales bacterium
GATACTAGCTTTTTAAGGGCTGTATGCACGAGAATGCCGAGCGCCGAAGGGCTGTGAGGACCTTCGGCAGCAAGGATCCGGCGTCGTGTTGGCCTGCCAGGCCTGCCCGCGTGCTTGGGCATACGACGCCGCACATTCTCGCGATCGACCGACTGTTCACTTGTCAAGGATGTCGAGGGCTCCCGATTTGGGTCGGGAAACCCGCGTGCCGCTCTTTTCGAATCGGCGAGGGGAATGGTAACGCCCACCCCCTCGACGTCAAGCTCAACGGCTTTGGTTTTCTCGTCATTCTTCTCAAGGCCGCACGATCCTGCGCCGTTCGGTCACGGTTCATCCGCAGAAGCAACGATACCGCCCCAGATGGGTGCTCTCCACGCGAGGTCGGCCTCCGTATCCTGGGCCTTTGATTCCAGGTACTTGCGAAGCACCCGGGCCGCGGACTGGAGACTGGCTCCGGTTGTCCGCACATCGTCCACAATGACCCAGCACGAAACCGATCGGGGTGGCCGAACGCTGTTCCTGACTCGAAAGACCTTCGAAACGTTCGATCGACGATCGCTGGCGGGAACGGCGAGCTGCGTGGGGCCGTGATATCTTGACAAAATCCGAACAATTGTGCCCCCTGTGGCGGTTCGGAGGCCTCGGCTGATCGTCAGCGCATGGTCTATTCCCCGCTCAAGGTACCTGCGCCTGCTCATCGGGAGCGGCACGATGGCGATGGCGGCGGGATCGAGGCCGGTCTCGACCAGGCGTGAGCGGAGCTGGTCGCCGAGCATGGATCCGATCCGCGCTCCCAGGGTTCGGAAGCGATTGAACTTCACGTCGCGGACGATCTCGCCCAGGACTCCTTCGTAGACCCCGAGACGAACGACGCGGTTCCAGGCGGGCCGAGTGCCGCGGCAATCGGCGCATCCGTCCTCGTCGGCGCCGAAGGCGCCGACGGTTCGCGCGCAGCGGGGACAGACTCGATCTGTGGGCTCGGTGCTCCAGCCGGCGTTGCGCAGCCGGTCGTCGAGCGGCTCGGCATCGAACCCGAGGAAATGTCGCTCGCTCTGGCGGACGACACGTCGCCACGAGGGTGGCGAGTCGAGCGGGTCAGCGGCCCGAGTTGGAATCCTGGTGTGCTGCACGGGTCACGCCTCCCGGCGCTCTGGTGCTCGCGTTGGTCAGCAATAGGGTGCGAGGGCCGTTCGCACGAGGTCGGCGCGGGCACCGCGGCGATGGTCCTGGTCCATGGGGCGGCCCGTGGCCCGCTGCAGATGCCCCGGCTGAACGAGGAGGAGAAGAGCGTTGGCGACTCGTTCCGGGATGTTGTCGATGATCCCGAGGACGATCCCGAGACGGAGCGTGCTGAGGAGGTCCATCGATTCCTCGGCGGCGAGCAGTCTTGCGTGGCGAAGGACGCCGAGTGAACGGTGCACACGGTCCTTGAGAACGGCGCCGCCGCGCGTGGCGAGCATTCGTCGGCTGGCCCGCTCGTACTCGATGACCTGAGGGAGAATCTCGTTCTGCAGCTCGTGGAGGAGGACCGCCTCTGTCTTGCCCATGGTGGTCTGGTTTGAGATCTGGTAGAGGTCGCCGACTGCGTTTGAGCCCTCGCCATAGAAGCCTCGGACGGCGAGCGACATGGCGGCGGCGGCGCGTTTCACCTTGTCGAGTTCATTGCGGAGTCGCAGCCCGGGAAGGTGGAGCATGACGGAGAGTCGGATGCCGGTGCCGACATTTGTGGGGCACGCCGTGAGGTATCCGAAGCGGCGGTCGAAGGCGAAATCGACTGTTGCCTCGAGCGCGTCGTCGGCCTGGTCGGCGGCGGCGAGCGCCTCTGCGAGGGCCAGGCCGGCACGCATGGACTGGATGCGGAGGTGGTCCTCCTCGTTGACCATGATCGCGAGTCGCTCGCTCTGGCTTGTGAATGCGACGCCTCGGGGCTCTTCCGGGCCCCCGACACCGCTGCTCAGTTTGCCGCGTGCGTGCTGCTTTGAGATCAGGTGTCGTTCGACGAGGATGGTGCGTTGCTCAGTGGAGGCGGTGTGGAGGTCGACCCAGACGACGCGTTCGCGACCTGGAATTTCGACGATCTTTCTGCGGCACAGGTCGAGGATCTGTCGCCGATCGGCGCGACTGGCCCGGGGCATGAACGGGAATCCGGCGAGGTTTCTTGCGAGGCGTACGCGAGAAGACATGACAACGTCGCAGCACTGGCCGTCGGCGCGAAGCCACTCGGTCTGGGCATCCTGCCACGGAACGCCGGACGGCTCGCCTGGTCCTTCGGTGCTCATGGCTCGGTGCCTCTCCGTTCCGAGAGCGGGCTTGAGCCGAGGGTCGGGTCGGCGAGCCGGGTGATCTCGTCGCGGATCTTGGCGGCTCGTTCGTACTGCTCGGCGTTGACGGCCTCTTCGAGTTGCTGCCGGAGCAATCCGAGTCGCGCGGCGCGCTCGGTCGGATCACCAAGGACGCTCTCGGTGCTGCCGGCACGGGCGAGGGTTGCCAAGAGCCGTCGGGGCACCTTGCCGACATGGTGCGTGGCGCCCTCGTGGGCGCGCTCGATGAGGGGGGAGAGTTGCGACTCGAATCGCCTGTAGCAAGCTGGGCATCCGAGAAGCCCCGTGTGCTTGAACTCGGCGAGCGTGGTGGCGCAGACGTCGCACGCGGGCCCCTGGACGATGGTGGCGCGCGGCGGCTGGGTGCCGGAGGCGACATCGACCCCGGCGAGCTTCGCGCAGACCTCGCAGAGGTGACGCTCGGACTTCCGCCCGTTGCGGATCACCACCTCGTGGATGGTCGCCTCGCGTTCGCCGCATTGGCACAGCATGGCCTGCTCCTCGCCCCGTGTGAGTCTAGGAACGACTCGTGTGCGCGGTGGAAAGGAAAGGGGCCGGCGAGTGCCGGCCCCGATGGGATGCGTGTGGGTGGTTGCGAGCGGTCGGGGCGCTGGGCCCGGGTCGTCCGGTCGATCAGCCGTGCGCCTGCTTCTGCTGGCGGGTGTAGCCGTACTTGCGCTTGAGCGCCTTGACGACCATGCCGGTCCTGATCGCCTTCGCGGAGACGGTGATGCGCTCCTGGCGTCCATCGACGACGGCGGCGACCGTCTGCAGGTTCGGCCGGAACTTGCGCCGCGTGATGCCGGTGGGCTTCAGACCGAAGCCGCCCTTCTTGATCGCCTGGCCTCGCCAGGTTCGCTTCATGCCGAAGGACAGTTTCTTGCCGGTGTAGTAGCACTGCGCCATGGGTAAACCTCTCAGAAACGGGCCGAGACGATAGGCGGTCGGGTTGCGTCCGACAATGGGAGACTGGGATCGGATCAACGCGGCCCGTCGGATCGCCACCTGTTCGGGTGTGGCATCGGGGGGCTGGCGGCGGTCCGCGCCGGCCGACAGCGGGAGGAAGGCGGTCCGTTCAAGCGTCTTCGGCCACGGCGTCGGGCCGGAGGGTGAGAATGTCCCGGAGTTGGTCGGTCGAGAGCTCGGTGAGCCAGCGTTCGCCGGAGCCGATGATGTTGGAGGCGAGTTCGGTCTTCTGCTCGATCATCTCGTCGATGCGCTCCTCGAGGGTGCCGGCAACGATGAACTTGTGGACGTGGACGGTGCGCGTCTGTCCGATTCGGTAGGCGCGGTCGGTCGCCTGGTTCTCGACGGCGGGGTTCCACCAGCGGTCAAAGTGGAAGACGTGCGTCGCGGCGGTGAGGTTTAGCCCGACGCCGCCGGCCTTGAGCGAGAGGATGAGGATGGGGTGCTGACCGTCCTGTTTCTGGAACGTGTCGATGAGCCGCTGGCGTTCGGACTGGGTTGTGCCGCCGTGGAGGAAGAGGACGGTTCGGTTCAACTCGTGCTGGAGCATGAGCTGGAGGATGTGCCCCATCTGTCGGAACTGGGTGAAGATGAGCGACTGATCGCCCTCGGCGAGGATCTCGTCGAGCATCTCGAGGAGGCGCATGGTCTTTCCGGAGCGTGTGGGGTCCGGGGGGCGAACGCCATCGGTGTCCTTGAGAAGCTGCGAGGGGTGGTTGCAGATCTGCTTGAGCTTGATGAGGGCGGCGAGAACGAGTCCGCGGCGCTGCATGCCCTCGGAGCGATCGACCTCGCCGAGCATGCGCTTGACGCAGGAGTCGTAGAGCTGGGCCTGCTCGGCGGTCAGGTGGCTGAAGTCGCGCGTTTCGAGCTTCGGGGGGAGGTCGGCGACGACGGTGGGATCGGTCTTGAGTCGTCGGAGGACGAAGGGTTGGACCAGGCGGCGCAGCTGGTCGGTGCGGTAGCGGTCCTTGTAGCGTTCGACGGGGACGGCGAAGCGCTTCCGGAAGGAGGCGGAGGTTCCGAGCAGCCCGGGGTTCAGGAAGTCCATGATTGACCAGAGCTCGCTGAGCCGATTCTCGACGGGTGTGCCGGTGAGCGCGACGCGGCGTTCTGCGATCAGGGAGCGGACGGCCTGGGCCTGCTTGGCGACGGGATTCTTGATGCACTGCGCTTCATCGAGCACGACGCGGCCCCACTGGACGCGTTCGAGGGAGCCGAGGTCTCGGTGGGCGAGTGCGTAGGTGGTGATGATCAGGTCCGACTGTTCCACGCGACGGAGGAACTCGTCGCCGGTGGAGCGTTCGACGCCGTGGTGGACCAGAACTCGGATGTCCGGGCCGAAGCGTCTGCTCTCGCGGACCCAGTTGTTGACGACGGACATGGGGACGACAAGGAGCGTGGGCGAGGGCTTCTGGCCGTTCTGTCGCTCGTGCAGGAGCAGGGCGAGCATCTGGATGGTCTTGCCCAGACCCATGTCGTCGGCGAGGCACATGCCGAAGCCGAATCGCTCGAGGAAGGCCATCCAGGAGAGGCCGCGTTCTTGATAGGGGCGAAGCGTGCCGTGGAAGGCGTCGGGTGCCAGCAGCGTCGGGACCTGCTCCGAAGCGCCGGAGAGGGCCTGCTTGATCCAGCCCTCCATTTCCAGTCCGACGATGGGCACCCCTGTCTCGACGGGATCCGTGCCGTACGCGACGCGGAGTGCTTCGGCGACGGTCATGGTGCCGGACGCGTTCTCCTTGATGAATCGCATCGCGGCCTGTACGTCTTCCGGCCGGACCTCGACCCAGCGTCCGTTCACGCGGATCAGCGGGCTCTTTCGCGAGGCCAGTTGCTGGAACTCCTCCATGGTGAGGGTCGTGTCGCCGAGCGCGATCTCCCACTTGTAGTTGACAAGCGCCGCCATGCCGAGGCGGGCGGACGCGGGCGACGGTGTCGCGCCCGTGTCCTGATCGCCCGGGGTCTCCGGTGTGGAGACCTTGAGTCGTGCGCCGATCCTGGCGCTGGGCGAGTCCCACCAATCGGGTGCGATGGAGCCGAAGCCCTGCTCACGGAGGACCGGCTGGATCTCGCGGAGGTACTGGTACGCCTGTCTCGTGTTGAGCGAGAGATCGGACGGCTCCTGCGCGTCGAGTGCCCGCTCCAACCGTTCGTAGATGCGGCTTGCGCGTCCGAGTTCGGCCAGGAGCAGCTCCTGCGGCGAGTCGAGGCGCAGTCCCTCGATCGAGGCCGAGTCGCCGGAGAGCATCCAGATGTCCTGCGCGTCGACCATGACGTCGGGTCGATCCACCGACTGGAGGTGGAATGAGAGTGTCCATTCCAGTTCGTCGGGGGGAGCGGCCAGATCGGCGAGCGAGGCGCTCGACTGCGGCTCGTTCAGACGGAGGCACAGGCGCCATGCGGCCGACATTCCTCGCTCGTCGAGGCGTCCGATCCATGTTCTGACGCGACGGACCATCTCCTGGCGCTGGGCCGGGGTTCCGGGCACTTCGCGCTCGCTGCCGAGCAGACCGGAGAGCCATCCGACATGGGGATCGTCCGCGCTCTGGTCGGTGATGGTGTCGCGCATGGTCTCGCGAGCGAGGGCGTCCCGGGCCGAAGCGTCGACGATGGCGCTGACGAACGACTGCATGGTTGACCACGCGTCGTGCCCCAGCGCGTCGACGCTCGCGCGAGCGATGGGGGGCATGGCGCGGAGCAGGGCGTCGCATCTTGCGATGGTCGCCTCGTCGGCGAGCCATGGCAGCCAGATGCCGCTCAGCGCCCCCTGCGAGTCCTGTGCGAGCATGGGGACGATCCGCTGCTGCGCGAGAAGGTGTCGTGCGAGGCGATCGGCCCGGAGCCAGAACTCGATGCTCTTGCCGCAGGCGATCGGTCGTGCCAATCCCAGGGCGCTGGTGCCGAGGCGTTCGGACTCCGCGGCATCGAGCAGACCCTCAAGGACGATGCGGGCCGAGACGGGCGCGATCGAGAGGCAAGGGGCATCGAACTGTCCGAGGGTCTCCGGCTCCGTATCGGGCAGGGGCAGGTCGTGAGCGAGGCGAGGGCTTGGCGCCGGGCTCTGCCCGATTCGCGGGAGGCGGAGTCTCACCGATCCCGGCGTCGGCTCGATTGCCGCGCGGGTCAGGAAGGGACGGAGCACTGCTGACAGGGTGTGTCCGGTTGCGGCGTACGGATGAGGAAAGGTTTCACCCTCGCCGGCGCCGGTGTTCGGCAGCCCGGCTGCGCAGAGCGCGCCATCCTCCGCCCAGATCCTCAGTTCCCCCTGGCAGAGCGTCGCGTGTACAACCAGCATCGGATCCATCCGGTTCTCCCGTCCGCCTGACGCGCGACGAGGCAGCGCCGTCGGGCGCTGGTCGCGTTCGAACGAATGAATGGGAGCGCAGGGACTCGAACCCTGGACCTACGGCTTAAAAGGCCGCTGCTCTACCGACTGAGCTACACTCCCGCGCGAGGGCGCAGAGACAAGTTTACGCGTCGATCCGCCGCCAAGCCGATTGGGTCAAGACGATGTGGTCGTCGCCGCAGATCGGGGGCTCTCGCTGCTTTCGGGCAGATCCCGCGTGCGCGACACGCGATCCAGAACAGACAAGAGGATCTCTGCGTGCCGGGCGCTCGCGCCCATCTGTGCTTTGATGGCTGCTCGTCCGGATTCACCCAGCGAGAGGCGTTCGGCCGGATCGGCGATCAGGCGGGAGAGCGTGGCGCCGAGGCTTTCTCGCGAAGCTCTCACAAGCCCGCGTCCGCGCTCCAGCACCTCGACCACACGAGCGAAGTCGCTGACAGCCGGTCCGATGACGGTTGCCTTGCCCAGGCCGACCGGCTCGATCGGATCCGATCCGTGCAGGTCGCCGAACGACCGGCCGACGACGACGACCGTCGCCAGCGCGTACGCCTGGCGCAGCTCGCCGATGGTGTCGAGAAGGAACCGATCCGCTCCGGGCCTGGCCTGCTTCTTCGAGCGCCGCACGCATCCCGGCATGCTGGCGGCCGCTTCGTCGAATCGTTCGGGCTTGCGGGGTGCGCAGAGGAGTTGCACGCCCTTCGGGCAGGCCTCGTGTAGCAGGGCCTCTTCACTCGGTCCGGTGCTGCCCGCGACGATCAAGGGACGGGCGGCGTCGATGCCCATCTCCGCGGCGAGCTTTGACGCGCCGTCCACATCGTCTTCGATCCGCGCCGCGTCCCACTTCATGGACCCGGTCAGCAGGCACCGCCCCGGCGCGACGCCCATGGCCTCGAATCTGGATGCGTAGTCCGCGTCCTGGACGGCGGCGAACTCGAGCGACCCGAAGATCTTCCGCAGATACCAGCGCAGCTTGCGATATCCCTTGAACGACCGCTCGCTGAGGCGTCCATTGATGACGCCGACGGGGATGTCGCGCTCGACGCAAGCGCGGATGAAGTTCGGCCAGAGTTCGAGCTCGACGAGCGCGACGGCGTCGGGGCGAGCCGAGTCGAGGAACCGGCGCACGGCCCATGACGCATCAAGCGGGTAGCGACGAACGTCGCACATCTTGCCGAACAGGTCCTGCGCTCGCTTCAGCCCTGTGTCGGTGGATGCCGTCACAAGCACGTCGCAGTGGGGGGTCAGGAGGGGGACGACCTGCCGCAGCGCGCTCACCTCGCCCACCGACACCGCGTGGAGCATGATCCTGCCGCGCCGCGTGTTTCCATCCTGCGTGCCCACCGGCTCGATCCTGCCGAACCGCTCGGACCAACCGCCTCGGGCCTTGCGTGCCCACCAGGGGGCTGTCACGCCGGCGACGAGCAGATAGATCGGATCGAGCAGGTTCGGCATGTGGGAGGAGGAAAGGGCGCGTTCGATGGATCGATCCCGCGCCGAACGATCGACTCGGGCACCAATGGGCGGGCCGGGATTCGAACCCGGAACCCCTCGCGTGTAAGGCGAGTGCTCTGGCCGTTGAGCTACCCGCCCGGCGGCATCGACTGGCCGTCGGACGCGGCATCGTATGAGCAGATCGATCGATGGGGAGGCGGGTTGAGACGCGCCTCGGCTGAGTTTCAGACCGCACTACTTCATCGCCGGCCCCGCGAGCTCGTGCCCGCACTCCGGGCACACAGGGGCATTCAGGCCTGCCAGCGAGTACTCGCACACCGGGCAGCGGGCCTTCGTCCGGGCGTTCCTCACGTGGAACGTCCACCAGATGCGGTCCAGAAGATACGACACGGCAGCGAGCATCACGCCCGCTCCGACCAAGCGGATCAGGTACCTCCAGATGCCCGGCCACCACACCACCCATCGGGGCGACATGTCCGTGAACAACGCGAGGGCGCGGGCATCCACCTGCTGCGAAGAGCCGCGCCCGGAGCTGTCGATCAGCGTGCGGATCTCAACCACTGCAAAGCGATCGAGTTGCTCACTCGGTGGCGTCATGCTCCCCGCGCGTGCGACGTACTGGCATGAAGGCACAAAGTGCACGGCGATGGCCCAAGGTGCGCCGATGTACGTTCGCTCCACGCTCAAAGTCATCGCGCCGATGCTTCCTCCCGCCGGCGCCGGTGTGCCCACGGGCACGAACGGCTCGATGCTCCCATCTGCGGAGACGGCGACATTGCTGATGGTGATCGTTTCCCGATCCCAATCGGGCGCACAGAGCATCAGAACGCCAACGCCAAGCGGGACGAAGACGCCGAGGGCGATCGCTCTCGCCCCTGACCGTCTGGGGTCCTTACGTCGCCGCGATCGGTGTTCGGCGTCTCCGTGCAACTTGAGCGTCCTCACCCTTCCGCGCGACGCATGAAGATCGTCGATCCGATCGCGAACCCGACGAGGCCGACGCCAAGGAGCACGCCGCACGGCAACGCCATCTCAGCCGGTGTGTATCCACGCCAGATCGCGCCCTCCAGCGACGTGATCGCCCACTTCACGGGGCTGATGTTCGAGGCCGTCTGCATCCAGGGGGGCATGAACATGAGGGGCACCATGCCGCCGCCGAGCATCGCCATGATCGTCAGCATCGCCCATGTGATGCCGCTGGCTGCGGCCTCGGTGCGGCCGAGCACGGATGAGATCATCATGATCCCGACGAACCCGATCGCGGAGCAGACGATGGCGACGCCGAGCATGGTCCACGACGCCGGGCGCACCGAGAACGCGGGCACGGTCACGCCGACAGCGATCAGGAGCGACATCACGCCGACGATCGCGATGAAGCACCCGAGGGCCTTGCCGAGGAGTACGGACGCGGGCGCGATGGGCGCAACGCGGAGACGGAGCATCGTGCCTCGGGTGCGCTCGACCACGAGCGAGAGGCCGAATCCCGCGGCGACGCCCATGATTCCCCAGGCGATTCCCTGGGGGAAGGAGATCTCGAACGAGTTGGGGCGCCGCGCCGGCCCGTCGTTCTGGCGCAGCACATCAACCTTGGTCAGCTTGAACGGGGAGAAGGTTCCCGCCTCGCCGTCGTCGACACCATCACCGGTTGATTCCTTGTCCATCGCCTCCGGGAGCGCCGTCGCGAACGCGTCGAGCTGTCCGAGAAACGTCGTGAGGACGCCCTTGGTCAGCGGCGCGATCGCATCGTCGTTCTTCACCTGCTCCAGCGAGGTGCGCACCATGTCGCGGGCCTGCGCCGGGTCGGTGAACATGGCCTGGAATCGCGTGAAGAGACGCTCGGTGAGAAGCCCTTCGACCATGCCGGACTCCGCACCGCGAGCGGGGTCGGCACCGATCGTGAGCGCGGGCGGCTCGCCAGCGAACGGACTGGCCAATCCCTTGCCGAATCCCGGCTCGATGATCACGACGGCCGTGCGGCGTCCCTTTCGCACCGCGTCGAGCCCCTCGTCGCGAGTTGCGAACGCCTGGGCCTCGAACGCGTCGGAGTCGTCGATGTCCCTCGCGAACGCTCTCGATCCCTCGCTCTGGTCGAGATCGACGATCGCGACCTTGATCCCACTGGCGGGCTTGGAGCTCATGCCGGAGAAGATCGAGCCGAAGAAGATCGCGTAGATCAGCGGGAAAGCGGCGGAAAAGAAGAGGCCGGGCCGATCGCGCACGAGGAGCGAGATGTCCTTCGCGGCGATGGAGAAAGTGGCTCGCATCAGCACTCCTCAGTCGCGAAGACTGCGTCCGGTGAGGGCAAAGAAGACGCTCTCGAGGTTGGGTCGTTCCACGCGGATGTTGAGGACGTCTCCGGCGCCGATGGCGACCGACACTTCCGCCACCGGGTCGGACGTCCGGATCGTTCGAGCGCCGGCGGGTGTCTCGACGACGACGCAGGTCAGCCCGCCGTGGTCGCGGATGAGTTCGTCGAGGGTGCCGAGTGCCAGAAGGCGGCCGTTGTCCATGATCCCGACGCGATCGCAGACACGCTGGGCCTCTTCCATGAAATGAGTCGTGTAGACAATGGTCCGTCCGCGCTGCCGAAGCGCCAGCACGGCGTCAACGATGTTCTGGCGGGATTGCGGATCGACACCCGCCGTCGGCTCGTCGAGCAAGAGGATCTCGGGATCCCCTACGAGGGCCGCGGCGAGATTCAGCCGGCGCTTCATCCCGCCCGAGAAGCCCTTGACGCGGTCCTTCGCGCGGTCGTCGAGCCCCACGAGCGAGAGCAGCTCGGCGGCCCGCTTTCCTGCTTCCGTCTTCCCGATTCCGTAGAGCGACGCGAAGAAGGCGAGATTCTCGGCTGCCGACAGGTCGTCATAGAGCGCGAGGGTCTGTGGGGCGACTCCGATGATCCGGCGCACTCTCGGTTCGTGCGTCGGGCCGTGTCCTTCGATCTCGATAGAGCCCGAGTCGGGCGCGAGCAGCCCCATGACCATCGAGAGGACCGTCGTCTTTCCCGCACCGTTCGGGCCGAGGAGGCCGAACACCTCCCCTCGGGCGATGTCGAGCGTCAGGCCGTCGACCGCCCGGATCTGCCCGAATCGCTTCTTGACGTCCACGAGTCTGAGCATTCCCGAAACCTATCCGATCCGCTGCTTTCCAGCAAACGCCACTCCCGCACGACTACGCTTGTTGGGATGACGCGCCACTGCATTGCCAGAGACATCAAGATCGGACCCGGCGAGCCCCTTGCGATCATCGCCGGTCCGTGCGTGCTTGAGTCGCTCGACATGGGGCTTGCCATCGCCGGGCTGCTGGCGAACACATGTGCCGAGGTCGGGCTTCCTTACATTTTCAAGGCCTCGTTCGACAAGGCGAACAGGTCGAGCGTCCGCTCGCCGCGAGGCCCGGGCCTTGAGCGAGGGATCGAGTGGCTCTGCAAGATCGCCGACGAGATCGATGTGCCCGTCACGACGGACATCCACGACCCGGATCAGGCAGAGACTGTGGGCGCGGCGATCGACATGATCCAGATTCCAGCGTTTCTGTGCCGCCAGACGGACCTGCTCGCCGCTGCGGGCGAAGCCGCGTCAAGGCACAATCGAGCCGTGAACGTGAAGAAGGGCCAGTTCCTCTCGCCTGCTGAGATGAAGGGGCCGGTGAACAAGCTGGCCGAATCCGGCTGCGCCAACGTTCTCTTGACGGATCGTGGGACTTTCTTCGGCTACAACCGCCTCGTGAATGATTTCATTGGTCTTGGGGACCTGATGGAGCTTGACGTCGCCGGCGGCCATCCTCCCGTGTGCTTCGACTGCACCCACTCCGCCCAGTTGCCCGGACTTGGTGAGCAGACCGGGGGGCGGCGCGAGCGATCCCCTCTCCTCGCCAAGGCGGCCACGGCGGCCGGGGTCCACGCGCTGTTTCTTGAGTGTCACCCCGAGCCGTCACGTTCTCTGAGCGACTCGGCGACGGTGCTGCCACTCGCGGATGTGCCGGAGCTCCTGGACAGCATTGCCAAGATTCGACGGGCCGTTGACGCGTGCGCGTGAGCGGCGCCGGGAAAGAAGAAAGCGGGCGGACCGTCTGGCCCGCCCGCTCGCGTTTGGATGCTGGAGGTTGACTGGCGCTTAGTTCGCGGTGCCCTTGAGATACGCGGGACGGGGAGCGCTCTCGTCGAGCGGGTTCACGTGAACGGTCCGGCCGCGGAACACGACCTTGCCCAACCCGACAGAGAACAGCGTGTCATCGCTGCCCTTGCGAACCAAGTAGCCGGGCTTGATGGGCGTGCCGCGCTGGCGGACGATGATGGCGCCTGGCTTGGCGATTTCACCGCCGTAGAGCTTGACGCCGAGATACTGAGGATTCGAGTCGCGACCGTTCTTGGTCGAGCCCTGGCCCTTCTTGTGCGCCATGGCGAAACTCCTGGCAAATCAGGCACTTACGGGGTGCGACGCACGCGCGTCACGGGACCGGAAAGGTGCCGGGCCGTGATGGTAGGCCTCGCGCCCGCGATGATCCACTGGATCGCCGGCGAGCGGTTACCGCATGATCCAGTCATCGGCGATCATGTCGAGGGGCTTGCTCTGGTCCAGGACGAGGTTGCCGGGGGTGGAGTACTGGAGCCGCCTGACTTTCCGAAGGGTCCTTCGGACCCTCTCGCCGGTCGCCGGGTCGGTGACGAGGACCGGCTTGGTCTCGCCGCTGAATCCGGCGGCGTACACGGTGAGGGAGTCTGTGAGCAGGTCCGGGAGAGGCCAGATCACGACGCCGTCCTTGGCGTTCTCCGGGCCTTGCTGAAGGGTTCCGAGAATGCCGATCTGATCCTGAACAAACTCGTTGTTGACGAGTTGGAGCACCTGAGCCGTGATGCCGCTGGGGACGTTCTGCCCGGAACGAAGAACCACTCCCTGGTCGTTGGCGAGATCGAATGCGGGGACGAACGGCAGGTCCTGGCCGGTGTTGTTCACGACTCGATAGGTGAGGAAGGCGTACGCCTTGGGGCCGTCTGCTCCGTTGGTGAGCGAAACGAGGCGGAGGTCGCCGGGGCGCAGATCGAGCTGCCACTTGGTCGGGATGGGGTCCGGCTCCGGCGCCATGGCGACGCAAAGGAACGAGGCCGCCACGAGAGCGAGCAACGAGAGGAGGCGACGAGCGGCGATGTTCATGGTGTACGCTCCGGGACGCAGGGGGCCGATAGTCTAGTGTACGTGCCGGAACCGTCAATCGGATCCCGAAGCCGATCCTGGTCCTCCCGCTGTGTCAATTCCTCCTTCCTCCAAGTCGACGCGTGAACCCTACTGGGGGCCGGAGCGGCTAACGGGCGACCTGCGGACCGATGGTGCCGCTCGGCTCGGTGGTGTTCCGGCGCGGGAACGGGCGGGTGATCGACGGACGCTTCAGGCGTACGCGGAGCTGGGTGTTCCTCTGGACTGGATGTGGGGGACGTCCGACGGGTCCTCATCGACGCGTCGTCGTGTGCGGCATTGCGCCATGATCGTGCCGTCGTCCGGTCGAACAGCCATGGCTTTTGTGACGGCGCCCGATGAGAGCGGGGCGCTCGGGTCGATCGACGCACAGGTCGATGAGGTTGCGTCGTGCCTGCGAGCCGCAGTCGCCTGGGTCCGGGAGGAGGCAGTGGATCGGGTGCATCTGCTGCAGGCGCTTCCAGGCCCGGACGATCACCTGATCATTGATGCGTGCGAGCGGGCGGGCTTCACGCGTCTTGGGGGTTTGATTTACCTTTCGGGCCGGGTGCCCAGCGGCGCGGAGATGGCATGCGGGGGCGTGGCGATGCTCGGGAATCGGGCCTCGGCGCTCCCTGAGGGGTTCTCGATTCGCACGGTTCGATCGGGCGAATCGGGGTTGGAAGCGGATCGTCCGATGCTGCTTCGGGTCCTCGATCGGTCGTACGAGCAGACGCTCGACTGCCCGGAGTTGTGCGGGCTTCGCGACACGGCGGACGTGCTGGATTCCCACCAGATGACGGGCGCCTTTGATGCCTCGCTCTGGTTCGTCGCGCTGCGCGGGGACGAGCCGGTGGGGTGTGCGCTCTACTCTCTCGCTCGGTCGGGGCACTCGATCGAGCTTGTGTACCTTGGACTTGCGCCCGAGGTTCGTGGGCGCGGACTCGCGGCACACCTGCTCTGGCAGGGATTTCATGCGGCGCGGCTGCGTGGGATCGATGAGATGACCTGTGCGGTCGACGAGCGGAACGTGCCGGCGATCGGCTTGTACGGACGTTCGGGCATGTTCGAGGTCGCGCGGCGCGTGGCCCTGGTGGCAGGGACGCGATGAGCGCCGTTCACAAGTGGCGATGCGGCTGGAACTTCGCGTGATCCAACGCGACGGACACGCTGGTTGTGCACAGGAGATGGCGCGGGATGTTCAATCCGCGTGGACAACTTTTTCGGAGCGCGCAAGTCGCGCACGGAGCGGCCCCGACACGCGCCGATCGTGAAGCGAGCGCGAAGAGCTCTTGCTGATCGAGCGGTGAGGCACTATCTTTCGCCCCGCTGGTCACGGATGCGACCGGCTTCCACGCCGCACACGACGCGGGCTGTTCGACGATCCCGGTGGGGCTCTTGCCCGTCCGGGGCGGCGATGCCTCGCACCCCGAAAGGGTAATCGATCGGTCTGCCGTGGAGCGAATGCATGGAGCGCGTCGTTGTCGGCTTGGGTGTGCCGCGACCGGAGCGGCGCTGCCCGCGCGGGGTGCGACCGTTGCACGTTCGCGTCTGCCGTTCCTCCGGATCGTCGTGGGAAGGCCCAGGATCGGGCCTGATTTGACGAGGAGTGAGGGTGGAGACTGCTCACGCTCAATCCTTCGGACGGCGTTCATCTCCGGGTCGTGCACACGGTTTGGAGCGGCACGGCGATCGGGCGAGCGTCGATCGCATCATGGATCGACTGGGACGCGACCACAACGCAAGGGAGATCGGCCGGTACCTCCGGGAGCAGGCGCGCGTGAGCGCGGATGAGTCCGGCGTGGAGGTGACGGTTCCGACCGAGTTCGCGGCGGGGTTCATCGACAAACGCTTCGGGCGTGCGTTGCGTGACGCGGTCGTGGAAGAGTCGGCGTACTCGCCGATCGCGCCGGCGGTTCGTTTCAAGGTCGATCGGGCCGCGTTCACCCCGAGCGGCCTCGGGCACGAGGGATCGGGCGAGCGGGTCTCTGCGAGCGAGCGGGGCGCGGGTCGTGAGCGAGGCGAGGCGCGGGCGCCGCGAGCGGGCGCGCCGCGAGCCGACTTGCGGCTCGACGATTTCCTCGTGGGACATTCCAACCGGCTGGCGCGTGCCGCGGCGATCGACCTGGCCGAGAGTGTGGACGCTCGTGTTGCGCCGCTTTTCGTCCACGGGCCGTGCGGGGTCGGGAAGACGCACCTTCTGCACGGGGTTGCGTCTCACTACATGTCGCGCAATCCGGGGTCCCGCGTGCTGTGCACGACGGGCGAGTCGTTCACCAACGCGTTTATCGGTGCGGTGCGCACCGGCTCGATGGAGAAGTTCCGGCGTGCCCATCGTGGGCTGCGTCTGTTGTGCATCGATGATGTTCACCTGATCGCGGGCAAGAACGCGACGCAGACGGAGCTTCTGCACACGTTCGATGCGCTCAATCTCGACGGGGCGAGGATCCTGCTCGTGTCCGACGGGCATCCGCGTCAGACGACGGCGCTGGGCCAGGCGCTGGCCTCCCGGTTTCTCGCGGGGGCGGTGATCCGGATCGAGCCGCCCGACGCGGAGCTGTGCGTTCGGCTCGTTGAGCGGTGCGCGGCACGCAGGTCCATCCCGCTGGAGCCCGGGGCTGCGGAGGTGGTCGCCGGAGCCGTATCGACGATCATCGGGCGATCGGTCCGGGACATCGAGGGTCTTGTCGCTCAGGTTGAGGCGGTGTGGAGGGCGATGCCGGAGTTTCGTTCACCGTCCGGGGCCGTGGGGCATCTGATCGTGGAGCGGGCGCTCGGGCTTTCCGGTGCGGGCGCGAGGTCGATGCCGCGCCGGGCGATTCAGCCCGCGGAGGTGGTCCGGGTGGTGTGCCGCGCTCTGGCGGTCGAGCCGTCGGAGATGTCTTCGAAGGGTCGTCATGCGCGCGTGGTGTTCGCGCGGGCCGTTGCGGCGTATCTGTGCCGCGAGATCACGAACGCGAGCTACCCCGAGATCGCGCGAGCGATCGGTCGTCCGACACACTCGACGATCGTGGTCGCGGACAAGAAGCTCAGATCACGGCTCTCGGCACCTGCGCCGATCGAGCTGGGGGAGGCGTTCAAGGGGCTGAACATCGGTGGCGTGTGCGGCCGGATCGCCGATGAGCTTGGTCGTGCTCCCAGGGTCGAAGCCCGCGTACGCTGAATCGCGCACGCCACATCGCGGGAGCGACGCGGGGCGGGAGCGAACCGGAGCCGCACGATGTCCGATCAGGAGATTCCGCTCAGCCGTCCCGATATCACCGAGGCCGAGGAGCGAGCCGTTCTTTCCGTGCTGCGTTCCGGGCGTCTCTCGATCGGCCCGATGATCGAGCAGTTCGAGGCGCGGGTGAGCGCGCTCTGCGGGACGCGCTTTGGTGTGGGCGTTTCGTCCGGGACCACCGGGCTGCACCTCGTGCTTCAGGCGCTGGGCATCAAGCCGGGTGATGAGGTGATCACGACGCCATTCTCGTTCATCGCCTCGGCGAACTGCATCCTGTATGTGGGCGCGACCCCGGTGTTTGTGGACATCGACCCCCGTTCGCTGAACATGGATCCGGTGCTCGTGGAGCGGGCCATCACGCCTCGCACGAGGGCGATTCTCGCCGTCGAGACGTTCGGGAATCCATCGATGATGGACCAGTACGCATCGATCGCGGCTCGCCATGAGATCCCGTTGATCGAGGACTGCTGCGAGGCCCTCGGGTGCTCGCTGCGCGGGCGGCCAGCCGGTTCGTTCGGGCGTGTCGGCGTCTTCGGCTTCTATCCCAACAAGCAGATCACGACCGGCGAGGGCGGCATGGTGGTGACGGACGATGAGCGGCTCGCGGACCTGGTCCGCTCGCTGCGCAATCAGGGGAGGCCGACGGGGAAGACAGACGGCGCGGTCCAGGGATCCGCCGGCTCATGGCTCCGGCATCAGCGGCTCGGCTACAACGCGCGCATGAGCGAGATTCAGGCGGCCATGGGCGTCGCGCAGATGGATCGGTTCGAGGAGATCGTGCAGCAGCGGAATCGGGTTGCGGACCTGTACATGCGCCGACTCGCGGGAAACCCCGACCTGATCATGCCCACCATCGATCCAGATGTGGCGATGTCGTGGTTCGTGTTTGTGGTCCGACTCGCCACCGGTTTCACACTCGAGGAGCGAGATCGGCTCATCCGCTCGATGCGGAATCACGACGTCGGGGCCGCGGATTACTTCCCCTGTATCCACCTCCAGCCGTTCTATCGGGAGCGATTCGGCTATCTGCCCGGCGCGTTCCCGATCGCGGAGTCGGTGAGCCAGCGCACGCTCGCGCTGCCCTTCCACAATCGGCTCACCGAGCGGGAGATCGACCTTGTCGCGCAGACGCTGGAACTCATGCTGACGCGCGAGAATCTGCGGCGGAACGGATCGGGGCCGGGTTGAAAGCCGGGTCGCGAGTGCGATTCGGAGTCGCACCCTATCAGAATCCGTCCAGTGGGGACATTCTCTTGACCCCGCGAGCGATCCATGCGATACCTATAGGTCAACCGGTCGACCGCCTTCTCTCTGCTTGTGGGGGCGTGAACTCGCTGCTTTGGGCGAACCGCCGCACGTCATGTGCGGAATGGGGGGAGTTGATCGATCATCACCGGCCTGCCGGCGCGATTCGCGTTGGCGGGAGAGGAGTCCCACGATGTCAGTTCGCCGCGCACGAATCACACCCGCCGCCCTTTTGCTCATGGCTTCCCTGACGGCGGTCCCGTCGTTTGCGCAGGATGGGGCCACGACGCAGCCGGCTCCGCTTGCGAGCCGCGAGTTCTTCGACGCGGTGGATTCCGGCAGGGTTCGGAACGACGGGCCGGTCGGGGGCGGCGCGGCGCTGGTGTTCTCAACGGTGGTGGCGGCGGAGGATTCGGATTGGCTTCGACTGCAGTTTGAGACGGTGAGGCTGGCCGGCTCGCGTGAAGCGGGCAACGCCTCGTACCTTCGCATCACCTCATTGACGGACGGTGCGCACCAGATCCTGGACAGCGTGAGCGTGGTTCAGTGGCAGTTGACGAGCGCATACTTCAACGGCGACGCGGTGCAGATCGATCTGTACGCGCACCCGGGCACCGGCGACAACCACGTGGCGCTCACGGGCGGCGTGGCGTCGCTTGCGGTTTCGACGCGTTCCATCTGCGGGACGACGGACGATCGTGTGCTCTCCTTCGACGATCGTTCGGCGCGAGTGCTCCCGATCGGCTGCACGGGGTGGACGATCAGCGACTGCAATCACTGCATGCTGACGGCGGGGCACTGCCAGGGGGGTCTGTCCACGATTCAGTTCAAGGTCCCGCTCTCGACCTCGGGTGGATCGATTGTGAACCCGCATCCCGATCATCAATACGCGGTGGACGCTTCGAGCGTGCAGGGGAACGGCGGCGCGGGAGTTGGGAACGACTGGGCGTACTACGGCGTCTTCCCGAACTCCAACACCGGCAAGACGCCGTTCCAGGCGTACGGCGTGGCCCACAATCTTGACACGACGCCCCCGGGCGCCGGTGGCAGCGCCCGCGTGACCGGCTACGGCACCACGTCCTCGCCGGTGTCGCCGACGTGGAACCAGGTTCAGAAGACCCATGCCGGGCCGTACTCGTCCTTCTCCGGGACATCGCTCGGATACGGCATGGACACGACGGGCGGGAACTCCGGTTCGCCCGTCATCCACGAGTCCACGGGCACCGCCATCGGCATCCACACGCACGGCGGGTGTGGAACCTCGGGCGGCAGCAACTGGGGCACCGGCGCCAACCACCCGTCGCTCGTGAACGCGCTCAGCAATCCGCGCGGCGTCTGCCAGTGCCCGGGCCCTGATCTTGCGACAGGAACACTTCCCGAGTACGTCTCTCCATCCGGCGGCGACACGATCGTGCTGACGGCAACGCCCGTCGCGGGCGTTACGGCGTTGGCCGGCTCCGGGCTGCTCCACCTTGACACCGGATCCGGATGGTTCTCGCTTCCCATGAGCGACAGCGGGCCGGGGCAGTTCGTTGCAACGTTCCCCGAGATTGACTGCCCGACGACCTTCAAGTACTACTTCAGCATCGTCGGAAGCGACGGGCGGACCTTCAAGCTTCCCGAGGATGCCCCGACCACGTTCTATTCCGCCATCGCGGCGTACGGCGTCGACGAGGTCGTGGCGCTCGACTTTGAAACCAACGACGGCTGGACAGTCGAGAACACGTCGGTCACGTCGGGCGCGTGGGAGCGGGGCGTGCCGATCGGCGGCGGATTGAGCCGGGATCCCGCGGCGGACTTCGACGGTTCGGGCGCGTGCTGGGTGACGGGCAACGCCGCGGGGAATGCCGACGTCGATGGTGGCCCGACGCGTCTGGTCACTCGTGCCTACGACCTTTCCTCGGCGCTCGATCCGGTTGTTTCCTTCGCGCGATGGCACAACACGAACGACAGCGCTTTCGATCGGTTCATCGTCGAGATCTCGAACAACAACGGCTCGACGTGGACCCAGGTCTCGAGCACGGGCAGCGGCGGCGCGTCGTGGAACGTGGTGACGTTCCATGTGACGGACTTCGTGCCGGTGTCGAACGCGGTGAAGATCCGCTTCTCCGTGCGGGACAATCCCGACAACTCCACGACCGAGTCGGGCGTCGATGCGTTCCGGATCTTCGATTACGACTGCACGCCGTGCCCATCGGACGTGAACGGGGATACCGAGTCCGATGTGCTGGACTTCCTGGACTTCTTCGATTCCTTCGGCTCTTGCGAGAACCAGCCGGCACCATGCGCCGGCTCGAGCGGCGTCGACGCGGACTTCAACGGCGACACGTCGGTTGATGTCCTGGACTTCCTGGACTTCTTCGACGCGTTCGGGAGCGGGTGCTGAGTACCGGGCCGACTCGTGCGTGAGTCGGTCGCGGGGGTATCAGCGATCGAACTCTCGGTGCGTCGTGGCCGGACGCTCGTCACGCGAGAGCGTGTGCTCGGTCGGTTTGAGGGTGCGGACCTGCGGGTAAGCCCGTGGGTCTTGCCGTCAGCCGAGTTGCGGAGAGTTGTGACACCCCTTCCAAACCCCTGATCTGTTGCCGCGCCCTTGACCGTGGACCGAGTTCATGCGATACCTGTACGGCCACGTCGGCCCGCTCAGGAGGGCCGGTGCGAGGCGATTGCGTTGTTTGGGTCGTGGTCTTGAGTCGAGTCCCACGGCGCGGCACCTGTTTGTGCCGCGGGCATCTCAGGTTTCGATCGCTTCTGCGTGAGTTCTCGTGATCCGCTTTCCCGCCGATGTCGTCTCCCGTCTGCGTTCCTTTTATGAGGGGCGGTCGGTGTGCGTGACGGGCGGCGCGGGGTTCATCGGGGGGCACCTGGTCGACACGCTGCACTCGCTTGGCGCCTCGGTCTGCGTGATCGATGATCTCTCGAGCTCATCGCTCGACCATCTGGGCGAGCTGCTGGCGATGGAGCCGGAGCGGGTGCGATTTGTCCAGGGGTCGATCCTCGATGACGACGCCGTCCGCGACGCGGTCCGCGGCAGCGCGGTCGTGTTCCATCTCGCGGCGATCGGCTCTGTGCCGCGATCCATCGAGGATCCTGAACGCACGTGGCAGGTGAACGCGACGGGGACGCTGCGTGTGCTGCAGTCTGCGCGTGCGCACGGTGCCGAGCGAGTCGTGTTCGCTGCGTCCTCTTCCGCGTACGGCGACTCTCCGACGCTGCCGAAAGTCGAGACGCAGGTGCCTGCGCCGCGCTCGCCCTATGCCGCGAGCAAGCTGGCGGGTGAGCATCTGATCAGCGCCTGGTCTCACTCGTACGGGTTGAGCGGCGTGTCGCTCCGGTACTTCAACGTGTTCGGGCCGCGCCAGCCGGCGGACTCGGCGTACGCGGCTGTGGTGCCGGCGTTTGTCAAGCGGATCGCCTCGGGCGAGCCCCTGACGATGCACGGGGACGGGTCGCAGTCGCGTGACTTCACGTATGTGGCCAACGCGGTGCTTGCGACGCTGCTTGCCGGCTCGGCGCGTCTTCGGACGAGCGGTGAGGTCGTGAATGTCGGCACGGCGCGACGGACCACCGTGCGGGAGCTCGCGACGATGATCGGTGAGCGTTGCGACAGGCCCTCGTTCCCCATCACGGAGACGCCGCCTCGCCCCGGCGACGTATAGGTTCAATGAAAGAGGGACATGCAGAAGGCCTTTTACAAGAACAAGCCGTTTCAATTCCTTATAGGTTCAATGAAAGTCCTATTTGGCAGAAACATTTGCCACCTATTCACAGGTTTCAATTCCTTATAGGTTCAATGAAAGTCCACTAAATGTATTGGTAGGTTTTACATCCGACCGTTTCAATTCCTTATAGGTTC
>JAPKGU010000065.1 GCA_026647565.1 Phycisphaerales bacterium
GTACACACTGGAGCAGCTCGAGCGAGAGTTGTCCGAGGCGGGGCTGACGCTGGAATCGGTGAGCACGCGCTGGGGCGAGTATTACGCGCAGGCGCGAGCGGCCTGAGCACAGGAGGCGATTCCGGCGGGCGATTCCGCTCAGGTGGACGCGAGGGCGAGCCCGACGTTCAGCCCGTTGAAGCACATGTGCATCAGGATGGGGACGCCCAGGCGCTTGGTGCGCTCGAACGCGATGCCCATGGCCAGGCCGAGCGTGAAGATCGGCGCGAGCGCATACCAGGGGACCGGGTCGGCCGAGGCGCGGTGCACCAGTGTGAAGAGGGTGGAAGTCGTGAGGATGGCGATCCAGGGTTGTCCCGCGGCCGCACGGAGGATCGCGGACTGGAGGAACCCGCGCCACACGATCTCCTCCCAGAGCGGGGAGAGGAGGACCGCCACCAGCGCGAGCAGCATGGCCCACTGGGACGAGCGATTGTTGACAATGAGTTCCAGCGTGGGGTGCGCGACGACGGGCGGCGCCTCGTTGTAGAGCTTGGTGTAGACCACGACAGCGCCGTCGCCGGCGAGGAGGACGAACGGGAGCGCGAGGAGGAAGCACCCGATCCCGATGGGAAGGTCGCTCGCCTTGAGGCGCAGCCCGGCGCCTCCGGCGGTCTTCGACATCACGAAGAGCAGCGCGAAGCCAACCAGCGAGCCGGCGCCAACCGCGCCGAACTGGATCAGCGACTTGTCGCGTAGTGGGTCGCCGGATTTCAGGTCGGGCAGATCGGCCAGAAACTGGGCGGCGAGAGGCGTGGCGATATAGGCGAGGATCGCACCGAAGAGCCAGATTGGCGCGGGGAGGGCCTTGACGTCGCGGCCGCCGAGCTTGGCGGTCGAGCCGGGCCCGATGAGGTTCCCGATCCAGAGGAAGATCAGGACCACGCCCGCAACAGCGCCAATGACGATGACCCGGTTCTGCTCCGCGTAGTTGATCGCGTCCTGGGCCGTCCAGTCCGAGACATCGGGGATCTTGATCTTGGAAAGGGGCGAGGCGTTCTCGGCCTTCTCGGAAGCGGAAGCCGGCGCCTCGGCGCGAGGCGCGGGCTCCGAGCGAGGCGGCTGGTTCGTGGGCTGGCTCGAGGGCTGGGAGGGCGCCGGCTCGGGCGGGGCCGGGGGAAGGTCCTGGGCACGTGCGCCACAGACGAGGAGTGTGCAGATCAGGATCGCGGCGAAGCGAGGGAGGCGCTGAAGGAGGGTCCGCGAGTGGACGATGGAAGGAGTTGGTTCGGAGCGCGGGACAGCCAAGGGCGAGGGGTCAAGAATCGGGACCATGCTTCCAGCGACGCTGCAGGAGATTGTGGACGAGAAACGCCGCGAGGTGGCGGCGCGGAAGGAGCGGCTCTCCTTTGCCGAACTTGAGGCGATGGTGGCGCAGCAGGAGCCGGCGCGGAACTTTTTCGCGTCAGTCGTTCGCCACCCGAATGGATTCCAGACTTCTGTCATTGCTGAGGTGAAGCGTCGGAGTCCTTCGGCGGGGTGGATTCGTCCTGAGTACGAGGGTGACGGATTCCGACCGGAGGATACTGCGCGAGCATATGAGGCGAACGGCGCATCGGCGATTTCGTGTCTGACGGACGAGAAGTTCTTCGGCGGGCGGCTGGAGTATGTGCAGCGGATCAAGGATGTTGTAGGTCTGCCGGTGCTTCGGAAGGACTTCCTGATCGATCCATGGCAGCTGTGGGAGAGTCGGGCGGCGGGTGCGGACGCGGTGCTGCTGATCGCCGAGTGCCTGACGACAAGCGAGCTGCTCGACATGCTGATCCTGTCGCAGCAGCTGCAGATGACCGTGCTGCTGGAGGTTCACGACACGGAGAACCTCCTCAGGGTGCGACCGCATGTGGGTTTCCCTCACTCGTCGTACGCATTGCTCGGGATCAACAACCGGGACCTTCGAACGATGAAGGTGGACCTGAGCCACACCCTGCGGATGCTGGACATGGTGGAGGATTCCAGGACGCTGGTGTCCGAGAGCGGAGTTCGGACGTCGGAGGACCTGAGGCGCTTGCGGATGGCGGGCGTGAGGATCGTGCTGGTGGGAGAGCACCTGATGAGGCAGGCGGACCCTGGGGCGGCGCTCGCGGAGTTGCTTCGACCGGGTCCGGAGGGAGAGATGTGACGGTCTCGTGACGCCCTTCGGGGCACGTGTGCCGAACCGTTGTGGGTTCTGGTGGTAGCAAGGGGACGAGTTGTCCGAGCAATGGATGGAGGTCCGAGATGTCGATCAACCGGCGTGAAGCGTTGCGTGGGAGCGGGTTCGCGGGTCTTCTCGCGGCTGTCGTGGTGGCGGGATTCTCGCCGGACGCAATCGGCCAGGTCGTTCCCCCACCCCCCGAGCAGGCACCGGCCGCTCCCGTGGAGGAAGCGCCCGCGCCGGATCGTGCTGAACGTCGGCGTCAGGCGAGCGAGGCGGCGCGCGACGCGCTGCCCGAGGCCAAGAAGCTGCTTCTGGACAGCGCAAAGGCGTTGAACCAGGCGACCTCGCTCCGATTCACGTCGAGGTACCGGGTCGAAGGGAATCTCCCGGTGAAGCTCGGTTCCGTGGAGGCGCGGGTGACGATGCTCAAGCCGGAGGGGCAGAAGTACCACTGGATCACTCGCGCGGTGGGGAGCGGCTCGCTCCGAGATGGCGAGGCACCCAAGCCGTTTGATGTCGCGTGGTATCTGGACCAGACGCAGGTCGTGGACGAGGGCGCGAAGAAGGTTGTGGTCAGGAAGGGGCGTGTGACGGACGCATCGGCGCGCGCGGCGGAGTTTGCGCGCCTGAAGGAGATGTACGGGCCGACGCCCTGGAACACGGAGTTGGAAGGCGCGACGCTGGCGCTGGCGCCGGACGAGGTCGTGAACGGGGTGAACTGCCGCGTGGTGGACGTCTCGTACACGGCCAATCGTCGCACGGCCCGGATCTGGCTGGGCGAGTCGGACCTGATTCCCAGGCGATTCACGCAGTTCGCCGGGCTGCAGAACGAGCAGGCGCAGTTCCGCGCCTCGATGATCCTCGAGTTGACGGACGTGGAGGTGGGTCAGCCCCTGGCGATGTCGGACGTCACGGTGAGCGCGCCCGATGGCTTTGAGACGGAGGCGTTCGTGATCACCGAGCGTCCGAAGCCCGAGGAGCGGGCACGGGTCGGATCTCGTCCCGGCACGACGGTGGGCGCCAACAGCGATTCGGGCGATGCGCCCGAGGGAGCGGTCGCCACGCAGCGTCCGGCTCCGCGGAACGTGCTGCCGGCGGCGCCCGACTTCCGGATGGTCACGACCGACGGCTCGGAGCTGACGCTCTCGTCGATGCGCGGGAGCGTGGTGGTGCTGGACTTCTGGGGCACCTGGGCGCTTGGCTGCAAGCAGTCCGGGCCCGAGCTGCAGGGGCTGCACGAGCGGATGAAGGATCGGGGGGTGCGCGTGATCGGCATCGCCTCAAAGGAGCGGAACGAGGAGAAAGCGGCGTCAACGTTCAAGGAGCGCGGCCAGGCGTACACGCTTGTCACGCAGGGCGGCGCCGTGGCCAGCGCCTACGGCGTCGCGACGTTCCCGACGGTGGTGGTCGTCGGTCGCGCCGGAGAGATCCTTCTGAAGGTCGAGAAGTACGTGCCGGGCGAGTCGATCAAGCAGATCGAAGCGACGATCGAGACGCACCTGGCCTCGGGCGGGTGAGGCGCGGCACGGCCTTTGTTCGCATTCATCAGTTTCGATGTATGTGTGGACGCGGGTGTCCAGCGTGTGTAACTTTATGACCCGCGCCGACGGCTGCACCGTGCGCGGCGGCATCCTCTGGATGCCGCGAGGGTTGTTCAAGCACACGAGGTACATGCGTTATGGCGAAGCGAACCGTCACGAGGTCACGCGGATTGTCGGGTCTTTCTGTCGGAGATTTGCAGGCGGAGATCGCGCGTCGCGAGCGCCAGCTCGGAAAGCTCCGGAAGAAGCACGCGGCCGCGATGAAGAAGGTCGAGGCGATTGAGCGCGAGATCATCGCCAACGGCGGCGGCATCGGCGGATCGCGTCGCCTGAGCTTCGGCGGTCCGGGAGTGAATCTCGGCCGGAAGCGCCCGAAGAACGACATGAACCTCGTCGAGGCGCTGGCGAAGACGCTCAAGGGCAAGACGATGGGCGTGACGGAGGTTGCCGAGGCGGTGCAGAAGAACGGGTACAAGACCTCTGCCGCGAACTTCCGCACGATCGTGAACCAGACGCTGATCAAGCATCCGAAGACGTTCAAGAAGGTCGCGCGGGGCCAGTACTCGGCCTGAGCGAGCGTGAGTCAGCGCCTGAAGGATGTGCAAACGAAGGAGCGGGCGTGCCTCGAGGCACGCCCGCTCTTGCTTTAGGTCAGATCTTGGGGTGAATGTTGCGAGCGCTGGGCCGGAGCGCAACGGGTCATCGGCTCAATACGGAACCGGCTCGGGCGTCAGGCGGGACGGGCGATCGGTGTAGAACGCGCGGCCGACGTCCTGCCAGAACATGCGGTCCATCTCGTTGAAGTAAATCGCGAGGGAGTTCTTGACGTCCTCCGGACGCTTGCTCATCGACTTGAGTTCGGGCGTGAGGTTGTTGCGGACCTCGACGGCTCGACGGTCGTTCGAGCAGCCCGCCGCCAGCGCCACGCCGCACGCGAGTGCCATGCCGATGGTCAGACGAGAGCGGAGGAGAGATGGGGACCTCATGGAGAACTCCTGGTGGAGGGAGCGGATACGTGTGGTTCGGGGCTGACGGGGACAGAGTTTGTAGCGAATCAACCGCGTCGGGTCAACGCCGGGAACTTGGGACGCGGATGGAGCGTGGGCTATTCGGGGCGGACCGTGGAGGGGTTGCGGAGAGCGTTCTGAATAGGGGATACGCCCCGAGCGAGTATTCACAAGTCTATATAGGACAGAGATTTAAACGCAAAGCATCACTCGGCTGGGAGCACCACCACGTCGGGGGCATCGGCCTCCAGGGACATCGGAGAGCCGATCGGAATGGCGAGCGCCGCTGGCGAAGGGTTCAGTTCGGCAATGGTCGCACGGGCCTTGTCCGGCAGCTCGATGGTGCGGTGCAGGATCTCGCCCAGATATGTGGTCTCTACCAGTGTGCCGGTGATCGCGTTCGGTGCCGCGGAGCCGACCCGGGAACCCCGTCCGACGGCGCGGAGGGATTCAGGGCGAATCGAGAGGAGGACCCTGGTTCCGGGCTCGGGTGGTGCCATGGTGGAAGCGGGGGGCATCTCGGCCCGGAGCGGGCCTGAGCCCGCAGTGACGGAAAGAAGGTCCCCTTCACGCCCGGCAACGACGGCCGGGATGATGTTGGTCTGCCCAAGGAACTCGGCGACGAAGCGGGTGCGTGGGCGGCGGTAGAGATCGGTGGGGGTGCCCATCTGGACAATCTGGCCATTGCGCATCACGGCGATGCGGTCGGCCATGGAGAGGGCCTCTTTCTGGTCGTGGGTGACGTAAATGGTGGTGATGCCGCCGGTGCCGTCGGGGCCGCCCCCGTAGGTCTTGCAGGTGCGCCGGATCTCCATGCGGAGGTCGTTTCGGAGCTTGGCGTCGAGGTTGGAGAGGGGCTCGTCGAGGAGGAGGACGTCCGGGCGGATGACCAGGGCGCGTGCGAGGGCGACGCGCTGCTGCTGGCCGCCGGAGAGCTGGTTGGGCTTGCGCCTTGCGTACTGGCCCATCTGGACGGCGTCGAGGGCCTCCTGGGCGCGTTGCTTTCTCTCGGGGCGTGGGACCTTGCGGACACCGAGGCCGAAGGCGACGTTCTGTTCCACGGTCATGTGGGGCCAGAGGGCGTAGGACTGGAAGACCATGCCGGTGTTGCGGGTGTTGGGCGGGGCGTGGGTGACGTTCTTGTCGTTGAAGAGGATCGTGCCGCCGGTGGGGTCGATGAAGCCGGCGATCATGCGGAGGAGTGTGGTCTTGCCGCAGCCGGAGGGGCCGAGGAGGAAGAAGAGCTCGCCGGGCGCGATCTCGAGGTTGATGCCGTTGACGGCGGCGGTGGCGGCCTTGCCGCTGCCGAAGGTCTTGTGGAGGTCGCGGATGGAGATGGCGGTGGGCATGTGTGAGAAATGGCAAAGAGCAGATGGGCAAATGGCAGTTGAAGAGAAGAGCGAGAGGAGAAGGGGGGAGAAGTAGGAGGGGAGGCGGGAGGACGCGAAGAATAGTCGATCGGGGCAGGGCGTGGTCCGGGGCGTGGTCGGAGAGGAGCGTGCACGGGGATGGCGAGGCGGAGTCGAGCCAAGCGTGAGGAGCCGGCGAAGCCGGTGTCGCTCGATCCGACGGTGCGTGCGCTGGAGAACCTGAGGCGTCTGCGCGTGAGAGGGGATCGCTCGGCACCGATCGGGGGGGAGTTGGCAGAGGCCGCGGCCCGACTGGAGCGGACGAGCGAGTCTCTCGGCGCGGTTTTGGAAGTGTGGGAGCGGGTGGTGCCGACGGAGATTCGGGACCGGGCGTGGCCTTCGGGGCTGGCCCGGCGCGTGCTGTCGGTCTATGTGGAGGACGCGGCGACGGGGTACGAGCTGTCGATGTGGCTGCGAGGCGGCGGCGAGGCGGCGCTCCGGGCGGCGGCGAAAACGGCCATCACGCGCGTCAGGGTCGAGGTTGGGGAGTAGGCGCGGGGGGCAGGGACTGGGTCTGACCTGCGCCGCTGGTTGTCGCTCCGGCCTACAGTCGTTTGCCGGGTGTTGTTTGGATATCCCGAGTGGTTGTTGTCCCCGGAACCGGCGCGGGGGAGCAACTCGACGCAGGTGCGCGTCGAATGGGATGTGAGAGGGCGGGTGGGTCCACCTCTCGGGGCGGCGTTGCCGCGCCCGGACTAGGGAGGCGTCATGGGACTTTCGCGCAGCGTGATCACACCTGTTCAGTCCACCTCGATGCGTCGCGGGTTCACGATCGTCGAGTTGATCGTGGTGATCCTGATCATCGTGGTGATCTCGGCGATTCTGTTGCCGGCGCTGGGCGGGGCGCGCGACGTGGCGAAGAAAACCGCAACGACGCAGCTGATCAACAACCTGATCGCAGCAGCGGGGCGATTCGAGCAGGACCAGCGTCGTCTGCCGGGGTACTTCTCTCCGACGGAGATGGGACATCCCGAGCAGTTCGCGGGCGCCGGGAGCGGACGCGGGATGTCGGCGATGGAGAACATCATGATCGACCTGGCCGGCGGCATTCCGCAGCCCCCGACCGGCACCACCGGTGGCGGCTCCGGCGGCGGCATGGGCGGGGCGCCCGAGCCGACGAGTCTTGCGACAGCGGCACGGAACGTCGGACCGACGCGGGACCGGGCGAATCAGATCCACATCGACACGGCCCTGATCGGCGTGAAGAACGGCTCGTTCGCGCCGTACTTCGTTCCTGACAACAAGTACTACGTGGCGCAGACGAGCTCGGCGCGGGTTGTGCAGCAGAACGCGGCGGCCCCGCACTCGGATCGCCCGGACAAGATCGGCAACCAGTTGCCGGACGTGGTGGACGCGTTCGGGACGCCGCTGCTCGCGTGGGTCCAGGACGAGTCGGCGACGCAGCCGATCGGCGTTGTCGAGGACTTTGCGCGTGAGAAGGCGGATGGAACGAATCGCGCCCGCTTCTATTGGAACTCAAACTCCTGCTTCCTCTCGGCGACGGGCGCGGGGAAGAAGCAGATCGACATGCAGAAGCAGAGTCTGCTCGGTGGCGGACCGGGCGCGACGACGCCAGTTGCGGATCGGATGAAGACGCTCGCGGCACTCCTCGGGAATCCCGGGTATCCGAACGATCGGAGCGAGTCTGCGGAGGACATGCTCCCGACCGCCGCAAGGGGGCGGTTTGTGGTTCACGCCGCGGGCGCGGATGGCGTGTACCTCGGCAGGAACGAGGCGGGTGCGAAGCTCGGCTTCGGAAGCAGCCCCGAGAATCGCTATCTGGCCTACGGACTGAACTTCAAGAACAAGAGCGACGCTCTGCACCTGGACGACAAGGACCAGCCGACGGTCATCGACGTGCTGGACGACTTTGACGACATCGTGGTGTCCGGCGGGAACTGAGCGATCGCGAGCGCAAGCCGCGGTCGGCGCGGCGTGCGCGTCGAGGACTTGACGAACCTTCGATGATCTGTCACTCTCGGCTTCCATGAGGCCGTGGGGTGCTGCTGCACGCGCGTGGATCGGGCTCGCATCGATGATCGCGGGATATGCCGCCGCGACGTGGATCTGCACCGTCGCGGTCGGCTCTGCCAGACCGTGGATGCTGAGCGCCTGGCTTCCGCTCTCGCTCGCCGGGCTGATGGTGCTCGTTGCGTGCACGACGCGGGGGAGGGCGGCTCGGGGAGCTCTGATCGGGTCGATGGTGTGCGTGTCGTGCGCGTGGTGGGGAGTGCGGATCGGGCCGGTCTCGCAGGGGAGAGATGATGCAGCGTCGCTCCCGGAGCGCGCGATCGTGCGGTTTGAGGGCGTGGTGGCCGGGCGGGTCGAGGCGCAAGCGCGCGGATTCGCGGCACCGGGCACTGCGTGGAGTTTCCCGGTGCGGGTCGAACGGCTGGACGGCGTCGAGCGTCGCTGGCGAGCGGGGGACATTGTCCGAGTGCGTTGCGAAGGGCGCGTCGGCATTGCTCCCGGCGATCGGGTGCGGATCGCGGGCGAGTTTGCGGGGATCTCAGGGCCATTGAACCCCGGAGAGCGGGATGCGCGCGTGCGAGCGGCGCAGGATCGCGTGATCGGCCGGGTGGCGACGACGGGCGGGCTTGTGGAGCGACTCGGTGAAGCCGCGGGCCTTCGAGCGTGGGTGGATCGCGTTCGTGAGAGACTGCGCGATCGGGCCGACGCGGCGCTTGGCGGAGGGCGGGGTGAGCGGCATCGGACGGTGGGCGTGGCGCTCGCGCGTTCGCTGATCCTGGGCGAGGACGACGGCGCGGTGCTTGAGGACGCGAGGGAGTCGTTCACGCGCGTGGGCCTGTCGCACATTCTGGCCATCTCGGGGTTCCATCTCGTCGTGCTGGTGTGGACGGTGGTGGTGCTGGTGCGCCTGTTCGGTGACCGCGGCGCGCTGGAGCCCATGGTGGTCGGCGCGATGGTGGCGGCGTACGCGCTCGTGGTGCCCGCTGAGGCGCCGGTGGTGCGGGCGTCGGTGATGGTGCTGGCGTTCCTGATCGGGGACGCGTTCGGCAGACGGCACGATCGGCTGGCGGTGCTGGGGTGGGTGGCGTGCGGGCTGCTGATCTGGAAGCCGGCGGACGCGTGGTCGCTCGGGTTCCAGTTGTCCATCGGGCTGACGGGCGTGCTGCTCTGGATGGGGACGCGGATGAACGAGCGGGTGTGGGGCCCGGTGCTTCGGGGGACGGTGACGAGCGCCGATCCGACCATCGGCTCGATGATCGCGGATCGGGCGAAGTCGCTGGTGTCGGCGTCGGTGCTGTGCTGGGCGGTGGGCCTGCCGCTGATCGCGTGGCACACGGGGAGCGTGAGCGTGCTGGCGGTTCCGGCGACGCTGGTGGCGGTGCCGCTGTGCGTGGTCCTGATGTGGCTCGGGTTCGTGGCGCTGGTCGGAGGAATGATCTGGGCGCCGATCGGCGCGTCGCTGCTTCCGGCTCTCAGCGGTGTGGGGTCGTTCGTGGCAGAGGTGGTTCTGTGGTTTGATGAGTCGGGCGTGTCGCTGGCTCGGGTCGGGTCGTTCTCGGCGTTCCTGGGGGCGGCGGCGACGGGGCTTGTGCTCTGGTGGTGTTGGAGCGGGCGATGGCGGAGTGGACCGCATTGGATCGCGACGGGACTTGTGGTCGCGTGGGGCGCGATCGAACTCCGGGCGTTCGCCGGCGTGGCGCCGGATGTTCGTGTGCGGATCGACACGCTGGCGGTTGGCGACGGTGCGTGCCATATCGTGCGCGCCGGCGGGGAGGCGATGCTGTGGGACTGCGGGTCCCTGGCGCGGCAGGATGTCGGGGCTCGATCGCTGCCGCGCGCGGCGAGGGCGCTGGGCTTGACGCGCATCCGCACGGCGGTGCTGACGCATCCGAATGTGGATCACTGGAACGGGCTGGTTGACGCGGCTCGGACGATGGGGGTGCGCGTGGTGCTGGTGGGGGAGGCGACGCTCGCGGAGGCAGCGAGCGAGCGGGGCGAGCGGCTTCGGGACGCGATGCGGGCGATGGAGAGGCGAGGCGTCGTGATCCGGCGGGTGGGAGCGGGGGACTCTTTCGCGCTCGGCGGCGTGAACGTGGCGTTCGTCTGGCCGCCCGAAGGGTTCGCGGCGTCGGCGTCGAATGAGCACTCGCTGGTTGCGAGCGTGGGTGGAGAGGGCGAGCGGGCAGACCTTCTGCTGACGGGCGATATCCAGGAGGAGGCGATCGCGGGGGTGATGGCGGCGCACCCCGGGCTGCGCACGAGGGTGATGGAACTGCCCCACCACGGGAGCATGATCCGCGCGACCGTGGACCTCGTGGCGAGTCTCGAGGCACGGGCGATTCACCAGTCGACCGGTGAGCGCCGGGCGCGCGACGCGCGGATGGAACGCTGGCGTGGCGAGTTTGCGGGGCGATGGGGCGTGACGGCGCGGGACGGGTGGTTGTGGACGGAGGTGACGCGTGGCGGGGCCGTGCGCGGGGGTTCGATGAGGGAGTGAAGAGCCGGCATCCTCAGCCGTTGTCGTCGTCCGGGAGGTTCGACTTGACGTTCCTGACGGCGGTCGAGAGCGAGTCGATCAGTTCCTGGACCTTGGCTTTGAGATCGCCGGCGGACTCACCATCGGCGATGGCTCTCTTGAGCGCCTTCAGATCGGTGATCGCGTTCTCCGCGTCCGTCGCGAGCTGGATCACGGGCTCGAGACTGATCATGCGGGCCTGACGCCCCACACGCTCGGTGATCTCTTGAACGTCGTTGAGGTAAGCCCTGAGCTGGACCGTGCGATCCGAGATGGAGCCGACGATCTCGCCGGCGATGAGTCTCGTGAGAACGGAGTGCGCACCGAACACCGCGTCGACGGTTTCCTGCGGGCACTTCGTGGATCGCTTCTGGATGAAGAGGCCGAGCGCGTCGCACACGGCGGACATGGCGTCGGTGTCGTTGGCTCTTGTGGTCTCGATCGCTTCGTTCATCATCGCTTCCGCGACGGCCCGCCAGTCGGCGGCCGTTCGGAGCGTGTGCCATCGTGGAATCGTGGGCATGGTTCAGCTTCCTTTCGCGGATTCGAGCCGGTACGCCTGGTACACGGCGAGGAGTTCGGACGTGATTCGCTGGAGTTCCTGGAGCGACGGGGCCGAGCGGGTCTCAACGGCGTGGCCGATTGCTTCGTGCGCCTTTGCCCAGGCGTCGAGGGCGAGGGCTGCCTGTTCGAGCATGGCGTCGTTGGCACGGTGCTGGGCGATGATCGATGCGCGCCGATTCGCGTAGTCTGCGTACCAGGGGCTTTGGGTCTCCAGTGCGATCAACTCGCCAACCTCGAGGAGCGTGGCGCGATCGGATGCGTTGCCGACCTGGAGGTTCATGCGCTCGGCGTGCAGATCATTGAGGCGAGGGAGATCTTCCATCGACATGTCCAGTGCAACCAGCGCCTTGCCCTCGGATCGGGCGTTGAGGCGGCGCAGGTCTGCAAGATCGGCGGCGACGAGCGCGGCGACGGCTCGGATCGTCGGGTTCGAGTACTCGATGGCCTCGTGCAACCGCTTGGCCGCCCGCTGCTCGGCGATCGCGCCATAGGCAATGGCCGCGGACTTGGTCACGAGCGTGACGGCTGGTTCTCCGGCGGGAAAGGCGGACGAGACGGTGGAGGCGAGCGACTTGATCGACTCGGCGAGCTTGAGCGCAGACGCCTGTCCGTCGTTCCCGGCGCGGACGAGCGCGCAGAGCGAATCGGCGTAGGCACTGAGGGCGACGAAGAGTTGATCTCGCGTCTGCCAGTTCCGGACGATCTCCTTCGCGAGGGGGGTCGTCGGTTCCGGGTCGAGCGTTGTGGTTTCTGCGGTCGGTGTCTCGATCGCGGACACCTGCAAGACAGCGGTCTTGCCCGCCGCCTTGATCGTGCTGCGCATCGCACTCGTCGAGTCGGCGAATGGCTGGACGTCCGGGAGCGAGCGGCAGCCGATGGCGCCCAGGGACAGGCCGATCGCGAGCACGAGCACCGTGAGAGGCCGGGCGAGCGTGCGGGGGTGAGTGATGGTCGAGTGCATGCGATACTCCTCGGGCAACGGCGCGTGTGCGCGGGCGCCTATTGGTGGAATGTGTGGAGGCAGCAGCGAACGGAGCCGGGATGGCGGAGCGAGGGCGCGATCGGGAACCTGCGCGTACCACCGAGAGCAAGACCGATGCCGGTGATCCCGGCGCGCGGGAATCGGATTGTGATCCGCGAGCGTGTGGATGCGGACGACCGACGCTTACGGCACGGCGACGAGGATGTCACGATCGGCGGTCGAGCAGTGCGTCCGGAGTCCCGGGAGCGAGCTCTCGAGGTGTGCCGCGACACGCTTGAGATAGCCGCGTTCGGTGTTGGTGTGTCCGGCGACGAGGACGGAGCACCCGGCGTTGAGCATCTCGACGACCTCGTGGTGCTTCATCTCTCCGGTGACGAAGACCTCACACCCTTCTTTGACGGCGGTCATCGCGAGTTCGGCGCCCGCGCCGGCGACGACGCCGACGTGCGTGATGGGCTTGTCGCTATCAACGAGCGCCATGCGGAGGCGGACGCGATCGAGATGGCCCCGGAGGCGCTCGCCGAGTTCGGCGACGGTGGCGGGGCGGTCGAGGACGAGGCGTCGCCCGGTGCCGACGTGGCGCTCGGGCTGGCCGAGCAGCTCGTAGACGTCGATCGCTGGGGTTTCGTAGGGGTGGAAGGAGCGGAGGGTCTCGATCACAAGTGCGACGGCGGAGCGTGAGCACACCATCTCGAGGCGGACCTCACGCGTGGATTCGAGTCGCCCGGGCTGCCCGACCGCCGGCTTTGCGTTCTCGTTCCCGAGGAAGGTGCCGACGCCCTCGGCCCCGAACGAGCAGACACGATAGTTTCCGATGATGCCGGCGCCCGCGGAGGCCATGGCGTTTCGGACTCTTTCGAGTGTCTCGCCGGCGGGGACAAAGGTGACGATCTTGACCTCTTGTGACTCGTCGGGCGCGGTGCGGGGCGTGAGGGCGCGGGAATCGCCGTGGATGACGCCCTTGCCGTCCTTGGCCGCCACGTTGCCGCTCAGTCCTTCGCAGAGCCAGTCGGTGAGTCCCCCGGGAGCCGCGTCGAAGGATGTGTGGGGCGCGTAAACGGCGATGCCGGCCTGGGCGGCGCGGAGGATGACTCGACCTCTCGGGGAATCGTCGGTGATCCGTTCAAGGGGCTTCCAGATGGGCGGGTGGTAGGCGATGATCGCGCCGGCGTTCATCGCCAGGGCCTCGTCCATGACCCTGGGCGTGAGGTCGATGCAAAGGAGAACCGGGCCGTTGAGCGTCTGCCGGGCGGAGCCGATCATCAGCCCGACCTTGTCCCATGGCTCGGCATACCGGAGGGGCGCGAGGCGGTCGAGAGCGTCGATCAGGTCCTGCACGAACATGGTGTGGCTCCGGAAGGGTCGGGCTGATTCTAGGGAATGGCGGCGGAACTACCCTTGTCCCATGCGGATCATCGCCGGCGAGTTTCGTTCGAGAAAGTTGCAGTCGCCTCCGGAGAAGTCGGAGACGCGTCCGATCCCCGATCGCGTGAAAGAGTCGCTCTTCTCGATCCTGCGGGGACACTTTGAGGGCGTGGGGGTGCTCGACGCGTTCGCTGGGACCGGGTCGGTCGGGCTTGAAGCGATCAGCCGCGGGGCGTCGTTCTGCACCTTTATCGAGCGAGATCGGGCCGTCGCGCGGGTGCTGGAACAGAACATCCGGACGCTGGGTTGCCAGGATCGGTGCGAGGTGGTGGTGGGCGATGCTCTGGCGGCGTCTTCGTTGGCGCGGGTGTACGAGCGCGTTCATGTTGCGTTCTTCGACCCGCCGTACGCGGTGGTGGAGAATGCGCTCGGTTGGCGTCGGGTCCGCGACCAGTTGACGCGGGCGCTCGGGATGCTGGACGAGGGGGGCTACCTGGTACACCGGACCCCTTGGCCGTTTACCCATCTGTTGAACGATTCGGCGGACGATGGCGGGGGACGCGCCGTGCGAACGGGGCGAGCGACGAGGCAAGAGGCAGAGGCGGAACCGGCCCCGGCGGAGCTCTCCATCGATCTGTCCGATCCGGCGGCCGAGGCCGCGCTGGAGGCCTTTGAGGCCCAGTTGAGCCAGATCATGCGTGGCCCGGCGCGAGAGGACGTCGATCTGCGGCTTCCTGGGGCGGTGGGTCCGGAAACCCACGTGTATCGTCACACGGCGATCCACCTGTATCAGGCGTCGCGGGGTGTCTGAGGGGTGGGTTTGAACTCGGCGTGCCATCGAGTCATACTGGGGGTGTGAGCCCCGACGCGCCACCATTGACCGACACGCAGAGCGCTCCTTGGCATTCCGAGGCAAAGGTTGCCGCGTCCGTGATCGGTGCGGGCGGGCTGGCGATCGTTCCGACCGAGACGGTGCCCGGGGCGTTGGTGCGGGCTGACCTGCCCGAGTCGGTGCGGGCGCTTGAGTTGGCGGTGGGACTGGCGCCGTCGGATCGAGGTCTTGGTGGGACGCTGCATCTTTCCGGCTCGCGAGAGTTGGAGGAGATCCTGCAGGCGGCGCGAGAGGGCGGGGTCTCGACAGCCCACACGCGCGTGATACGGCGCTTGCTGCCGGGACCGGTCCGTTTGCTCATCGAGCTGGATACCGGAGAGTTGACGCGAGCCCGGGCGCGTCTGGGCGTCGGGCAGGGCGTGGTGGACACGAACGGAGCGCTGTCGGTGCGCGTTCCAAGACACCCATTGGCACAGGCCACCATCCAGATGGCGGGGGGTGGCGCGGTGGCGGGCGTTGCCGCAGCGGCGCTCCGCACGATGACCGACGAGGGGATGCGTGGGGCGTGGGCGGGCCGTGGCGGATTCGTGAGAGTGATGTCCGACGGGGGCGTGCGTGCGCTGGGGGTCGCGTCAACGACGCTGGTGCTGACGAGGGCCGGGGGCGTGCGGATCGCGGCGGAGGGAGCCCTGCCGGCGCGAGAGGTCTGGGGGGCGCTTGAGCGTCGCGTCCTGTTTGTGTGCACGGGGAACACGTGCCGCAGCCCGATGGCGGAGGCGATCGCCAAGAGGATCATCTCCGAGTCGGCGCCCGGTCCGGTGCGAACGGTGGTGGAGTCTGCGGGGACGAGCGGCGGTGGTGGAGGGGCGACGCGCGAGGCGCTGGAGGTGATGGCGGCGCGGGGCGTGGACCTTTCGGGTCACGTGTCGCGATCGCTCACGCGCGAGATGGCAGATCGTGCGGAGGTGATCTTCGTGATGACCCGTCGGCACGCGAGCGCCGTGGAATCGATCGCGCCGGGGTCGAAGGGGCGCGTGAAGGTCCTTGATCCGGAGGGGCGGGATGTCGAGGATCCGATCGGGCAGTCCGGGGCGGAGTATGAGCGTGTGGCGTCGGCGCTGGAGCGGATGATCCGTGCGCGGATCGAGGAGATGGACCGCTGAGACGCGAATGATCCGGCGGATCATGAAGAGAACGGAGCGTGGCGCATGAGGATCTCGATCGGAGCGGACCATCGCGGGGTGAACGCGGCCCGTCAGCTGGCAGATAAACTGCGCTCCGAGGGCCACGAGGTGGCGGTCTCGGGCGGGCTCGACGGCGCGCCGTGCGACTACCCGGAGCGGGCCTACGAAGTCGGGAACACGGTCGCGTCGGGCAAGGCGGACGCCGGCGTGCTGATCTGCGGGACGGGGATCGGGATGTCGATCGCGGCGAACAAGATCGCCGGGGTCCGGGCGGCGGTGGTTCACGACGAGCTGACGGCGGAACTCTCGCGAACGCACAACAACGCCAACGTGGTGTGCCTCTCGGCGGACCTCCTCGGCCAGAGGATCATGGAGAAGATCGTCGATGCGTTTCTCGGCGCGACATTCCAGGGCGGGCGGCACGAGCGCCGACTGAAGAAGATCGCGCTGATCGAGCGTGGTGAGAACCCTGCTTCGCTGAAGGACTGAGGTCGTCAGGGCGCGGGCGCGCTGATCACGAGCGTGACGCCGCCGGCAGAGACGAGGATGTGTCCGTCGAGGAGGGCGATGTCCTCGGGCGGCAGGAGCATGGCGATCTCGCGCGTGGCGACGAGGCGAGCGGTGCGATTGTCGAGAATACTGAGCGTGTACGAGCGCCGTCCCTCGCCGGTGTCCGTGGGGTTTGTGTCCATCGTGACGAGGACGGAATCGGCGACGCGCGCGGGAAGGAGGGTGTCGGGCGCCCCGATCGCGTCTGAGCCGACGCGGTTGCCCCCCTTGTCATAGATGACAACTCCCCGCGGCGAGGAGAAAGCGATCCGATCGCCGAGCGGCACGGCGAGGACGGGCTGTCGCGTGGCGAGTCGATCGTCGGACCGGAGGGGCTCCTCGTCGATGCGTCCCGACTCCGGATCGGCCATCCAGAGGGTGCGCGTGCTGTCGAGGAGGAGGAGGCGTCCGCCGATGCTCCAGGCATCGACGACACGGTCGGTGGCCTCGCGATACCGGGTCCACATGCGCTTGCCTCGGGACGGTTCGGACCGCGTGATGCCGTCCTCGAATCCGGCCAGGGCGACGCCGAGCGGGTCGACGCGGAGCCACGCCATGGCGCCGGGAACGTCGGTCGCGACGGAGCGTTCGCCGGGTTCGAGCGCGTCGCACGCGATCATGGCGTCCGTGAGCTCCGCGGGCTGGTCCGCTCCCGTGGGCCGCTCGATCGCCCCCCCGAGAACGACCAGGCCGGCGTCGGTGTCGATCTGATACACACGATCGAGTGAGGTGCGGGAGGTCCAGCGGGTGGCGCCAGTGGCGGCGTCGATGGACGCGACGCGCCCGGAGCGTTCGGCGAGCGCGATCGTGCGTCCGTCGGTGGCAAAGAGCAGGTCTGTGAGGGCGACGACGCCGTCTGTGGGTGTCTGGATCGTGACGGGGCGCCCGGCCGCGTCGATCAGGCGACGCTGGGCCTGCGCGTCCAGCGGGAACAGGGAGCGGATCGTGTCACTGGTCCAGAGCGTGCGGCCGGTGGCGGGGTCGATCCGCTCGATGACGCCGCCGTCCGAGCCGCGCCAGAGGACGCAGATGATCGTGGCGTCGTGCCAGAGCACCTGCGGCGGGACAAGGCAGTCGCGCCTCCAGACTTCGCGGAGGCCGCCCCCGGTCTGCACGGGCGCGTGAGCGCCCAGGGTTTTGCCGTCGGCGGAGATGAGCAGCGCCAGGTCGGGGGCTCCGTTCTTCTCGCCCGAGACCGTACGGACAAGGGACCAGCCGATGAGCGACTGCACGGCGGCGTCGCCGACGGGAGCACCGACCCTCGGGAGGCGGGAGGCCGATCCGGCGCGGGCCTGTGCCTCTGCGACCAGAGCGGTCACATCGAGCGTGCGCCCTCCGTCGCTCGGGATCGTGCGAGCCCAGCGATCGAAGCGGGCGACGGACGCGGTGAGCGCTTCGACGCGCTCGCTCTCGGCGAGCAGGCGGAGCGTCAACCCGGCGATCTCGGAGGGAGTGACCGGATCAAGGGCAACGCCGGCGAGCGTCGCCCATTCCACGGCGTCCGCGGCGTCGCGCAGGTGTGAGAGCGCCGCCGCGGCGTCCGGCCTCGGCGAGGCCAGGCGAGCTCGGGCGGCACGAAGCAGGGCCTCCGGCGCGGCGGACGACGCAGGATAGAGAGTCCCCACGGCGGCAAGCCCGATCGGTTCGGTGCCCGCACGCGCGAGAGATTCGCGTGCCTCGGCCTCAAAGGGAGCGTAGATGCGAGGACCCAGGTCGAGGACGAGCTGGCGGATGCGGCGAGTCGCCTCAATATCGGCCCGGAGCGAGAGCCCCGGGGCTCGCCAGGATGCGCCGGCGAGGGCGGGAGTCGCGAGGACGCGCTGGTAGGACTCGATCGCGTCGCTCGGGCGTCCCTGAGCGAGGCGCAGGCGCCCGGCGGCGAGGTGGTGCGCGACAAGCTCGTCGGGCGAAGAAGCGAGCCGGGCCATGCGAACGATCAGGGCGTCAAGAAGGGCGAGGTCGTCGATTCTGGGCGTCGCACCCGGTGCGTCCTGGGTCGGGGCGTCTGGGCTCCAGCCGATGACGCTGGCGCCGACAAGCCCTTCAACAACCGCGCGGAGGCGTTGGCGGTGTTGGTCGGACTCCGACGCGGTCGCGTCGCGCTCGATGATCGCAAGGGCTCGATCGACTGCGGGGACCACCTCGTCGTAGCGGCGCGAGCGTGAGGCGAGATCCGCGTAGGTGGTCGCCGGTCGCGGATCGTCGTCGGCGCGGTCCACGCGCTCGCGAAGCAGGGCCGAAGCGACGTCCCACACCAGGAAGCTGTGGAGGTTCCGGTGGTCGGCGACCACGACCTGTCCATCGGAGAGGGCGACATTTCCTCCGTGATCGAGCGGCGCGATGCGCGGCTCGCGCGGCGACGCCGGGTCGATCAGCGCCAGGCCCGCGCGGACGGGGAGGGCCAGGATCCCTCCCGCATCGAACGCCCGACCCGCGACGCGTCCGCTGGGGCTGTCGGTGTCGAAGGGGGCGCTGGCCCGGACTGGAGCGGTGTCGAAGTTCCGGAAGTCGACGAAGGCGACGCGACGGTCGCCGACGGCAGCGAGATCGTTGCCGACGCGGACGATGAACTTCGGCTGTTCCAGCGCCGCAGCGGAGCGCGACGCCAGCGTCCGACCGGTCGCGAGGTCGAGCCGGACGATGTCGAGCCGATCGGGCGTGAGGGCGACGAGTCCTTGCTCGTCGGCGATGGGGAGCGCCGCGGCGTATGGCCACGACTCAATGGGTCCGACCATGGTGGCGGCGGGGATGCGTCGCGTCCAGACCATTCGTCCGCCGGAGGCCTCGACCGCCGCGATGACGCCGACGTCGTCCGAGCGATACACGATTCCACGGTACAGGATCGCGCCCTCGGTGGCACGACCGAGGCGGCTGGAGGACTGCTCGCCGGCGCTGCCGATGGTGGTGACCCAGCGTCGCGCCCCCGTTGCCAGGTCCAGCCCGACGAGGTACACGCTGACGAGTCGGCGCTGCGGGACGCGCTTGCGGACGGTTGCGATGACGGTGGAACCGTCGACGAGCAGCGGGCCTCGCACGGCCGCGCCGACGAGAGCCGGGTCAATGTCGGCCGGGTCTGCGGACCAGACAACGCGTCCCGACTGGCGGTCGAGCGCGTGGATGCGAGGATCGCCGGTGCGTCCCGCAGACGATGCGACGCCGGTGGTGGCCAGGACGAGCGAGCGGGTGAGGGTGACGGAGTTGGCGTCGTCGAAGCCGCGAGAGTAGTTGCGGTCGTTTGGTCGGCGTGCCAGCTCGAGCGGCTCGTATCGACCCGCAGGGTCGGCGGGGCGCGTGCGCCAGCGTTCCTCCAGCGTGAAGCGGTCCAGCGCGGTGACCGTGGCGCCGTCGTTGGCGTACACAACCTCGCCGGCGATCACCGGGATGACCCAGGACGGCTCGATGGCAGGCGGCGCGCCCGCGGCGCGGCGGATCTGCTCGAGCGCATCGTCGCGTTCGGGAAGGGCGACGCCGCCGAGCGGACTGGAGCGGAGCGGTGTCCACACCATGTCGCCGAACTCCGGGCGCGGCGCGGATGCGAGCGCCGAGCGTGCGGGGCCGGAGGTGTCCGGTGGGGCGGAAATGGAGCGACGATCGGCCGGTCCAAGCCCCGCGGCGCGAGACAGCGTGTCGGCCCAGGCCCACGCGTCCGGGCGATCGAGGTAGCGAGCGATCTCCGCGGCGAGCGATGCGGCGGGGGCCGCGATCGAGGCCTCCGCTCGATCGGGGTGTCTCTCGATCTGCGAGAGCGTGATGCGAGCGGCTTCGAAGCGGGCGTTCTCAAGATGGGTCTGGGCCAGACGGAGCGTGGCCAATGCGCCGGCGGTCGTCAGGAACGATGAGCGCTCGACGGCCTCGTGGTCGCCGGCGTTGAAAGCGGCCAACGCGACCGGGCCGATCAACTCGCGATAGGTTGCAAGAACCTCCGGCGAACCGAGGATGGTCTCGTTCACGCGCCTGCGCACGGTGACGAAGATGTCCGAGTCGGTGGGCAGCTCGAGCGCGCGGTCGGCCTCGTTGTCGAGCAGGCGCTGCAGGGATCGGACGGTTTCGGAGAGGTTCCCGGCTTCGATCAGTTCAGGGACGCGAAGGAGGGTGTCGCGCGCCGCAGGAGAATCGTCAACATAGACCGGGTTCGAGCCCTGGGCGGCGGCGTGGGGCGCGATCGCGAGCGGTGCGACGGCGGCGAGTGAGACCAGAATGGCGGCCCCACGCGCGCGTCGCGTGTGAGTCTGGCCCGGGGTTGCTATCGGACGTGGCACGTTGCAGTCGGGCTCCGGGTATGCGGGCGGGAACACTGTATTTGATGCGTGCCGCCCGGACGGTTCCCCCCAATCGGACACGAAGTCGGCTCGGGTGAGCGGGTTTGCTCAACCGGGAGTTGTCAAGCCCCGATGCGCCAGCGATGTCCGCATGGCTTTCCATGCCACTGGCGCAACCCGCCGCGATGACCGAGCCAGCGCGAAGGCGTGCGCGGCGGGTGCTCCTGTTGGTCGCGGCGACGGTGCTGGTGGCGCTGGCGGACCTTTATCTGACGCTCTTGTACGCGACAAGTGTTGGGATGCACGAGGCCAACCCGCTGGCGCGGGCGCTGATGCTCTACAACTGTCCATGGATCGTTGTTGCGTTCAGGGGGCTGACCATCGGGCTTTTCGGGATGGTGCTGATCCGTGCCCGTCACCGGCCATTGGCAGAGGGAGCGGCCTGGCTCTGTGTTCTGGCGATGGTCTGGCTCGCATTCCGTTGGGAGGCGTACAACGAGAGCGTGGTCGAGGTGACGTCGCCGATGCTGCTGGCGGCAGGGGTCGAGTCGTCGGAGTTCGTCGCGATCGGTCGTCAGGAGTGAGCGTGCCGCCGGGCCCGCGAGCGTGGTACCCTCTGACGCGATGGAACGATCGACTCGGCAACTCGGCGTCGTCTCCGTGCTTCTGTGCCTGATGATCCCCGGGCTGCTCGGCGGCTGCTCGTCGGCCAAGGCGCCGACCTTTCGCGTGACGGGCGTTCAGATGCGCGAACGGAACGAGGTCGGCACCGAGTTGCTGTTCCAGATCGAGGCCTCGAATCCGAACGGCAAGGAGATCCCGCTTTACGAGGCGGTGTACGGGCTTTCCCTCGGGGGCACGGAGGTCTTCCGTGCGACCCGGACCCCCGAGACGACTCTCCGGCGGTACTCCACGCAGACCTTTGTGCTCCCCGTCGCGATCGGCGCGGATCGGATGCCCAGCGGGGATCGCATCCCTTATTCGTTCGGTGCCACGGTGACGTACATCATGCCGGGAGCCCTGGCCGAGATCCTCTTCGACAGGGAGATCCGCAAGCCCAAAGCTTCCTTCCAGGACTCGGGCACGTTGGATTTTTCAGGGGCCGGAGTCGAGATGAGTGCGATCGACCCGGCTGGATCCCGGCCCGACTGAGCGCTTCGCGTTCGCGCGAAGCGACCCCGAACAGGTCGGGCGGTCGACATGCCAGACC
>JAPKGU010000066.1 GCA_026647565.1 Phycisphaerales bacterium
GAGCATGTCATCGAGACATTGACTCTCGTCCCTTCCGACGAAGGGCGATTCGAGGTCAGCGTCAACGGCGGGTTGATCTTCGTCGCCGGCGTCTGCGAACTCTACAAGGACGGCTCACTCGTCCACCGACACCTCACATCCTGCTCGAACGGGCCGCTCCCCCTCCTCGATCTGCTCGATCTGGGCGGCTGCTGGCTTCGCGGCCAGTTCTTCTACCAGCCCGAGGTCCTCTTCACCAGGGACATCTGGGAACGCGCCGGCGCCCACGTCCGCGAGGACGCCTTCTACAGCATGGACTACGAACTCTGGCTCCGCTTCGCCCACGCCGGCGCCCGCCTCCACGTCATCGGCGCACCGATCGCACGCTTCCGCCTCCACGACCAGCAGAAAACCGCCGGCGACTACCAGTCCGAACTCCCGACCGTCCGCGACGCCTTCGCGCACGAACGGGCCATCACGCCCGGGACCTCCCGCAGCCCCGGTCGCGACCGTCTTCGCGTCGCACTCTTCAACGACATCGGATACGCCTACGGCGCCGGAATCGCGCACCGGCGCGTCGGGGCATCGCTCGCCGCCATGGGGCATCAGGTCGTCGCCGTCGCCGCCACGGGCACGCTCCCCACGCGTGAGGACGCCCGTGTCACCGGTCCCGAGGCCCTGCGCGCCCTCGCCGCGATCGACCCGGACCTGGTCGTCGTCGGCAACCTCCACGGCGCCCGCATCTCGCCCGAGGTCCTCGGCGTCATCGCCGACCGCTACCCGACCATCTTCGTTCTCCACGATCTCTGGATGCTCACGGGACGCTGCGCGTACCCCGGCCCCTGCGACGCCTACCGCTCCAGGCGCGGATGCTCCTCCGACTGCACGTGCGCGCCCGGCTATCCCGACCTGGCGCCCGATCTCATCGCCGACGCATGGGAGAGCAAACGCCGCGTCATCTCCAGCGCCTCTCGCCTCATCCTCGCCGGCGACAGCCGCTTCGTCGCCCACGCCGCATCCGGCGCGCTCGCGACCGATGGCGCGTGCACCCGAACCCTCGCCAAGCCCCAGGTCACCTGGCTCAAGTACGGCTTCGAGACCGACGCCCTCTATCCCCGCGACAAGGCCCTCTGCCGCGAGCTCCTCGGCCTCCCCAAAGACCGCTTTCTCATCATGTCGAGCGCATCCTCACTCGACGATGAACGCAAGGGACTCGCGCACCTCGCCGCCGCCCTCCAACGGCTCAACCTCAAGGACGCCACCGTCGTCTGCGCCGGACGTGTGCCCGACGGCCAGGAGCCGCCGATCCGCGCCATGCGCGCCATGGGATACATGGACGATCCTCAACGCCTCGCCATGCTCTACAGCGCCTGCGATCTCTTCGTCGGGCCGTCGCTCGAAGAGGCCTTCGGACAGGTCTTCGTCGAGGCCGCCGCCTGCGGCACACCCTCCGTCGGATACCCCGTCGGAGGCGTCCCAGAGGCCATCACCCACGGCGTCACCGGCCTCGTCGCCGATCGCGTACACCCGGACGCACTCGCCGACGCCATCGCCGCGCTCTACAACGACCCCGTGCGACGGCTCAGCATCGCGCGATTCGCGCCCATCCACGTCCGCTCGGAGTGGTCGATCGTCTCCGCCGCACACCGGCTCGTCGAGGTCCTCCGCGAGACCGGCCTCGAGGACTCGCTCGACCTCGGCCGCAAGATCACCATCCACAACACCAACCCCACCATGCCCGAGCCCGAATGCCTCGCCCTCATGGAGCCGTGCTGGCGCGCCGTCAGCGGCTTCGATGCCTGGGAAGGTCCCTACCCCGAACTCGGGCTTCCAAGGTGCCGCTGGATGCTCGGGCCCGTCGGCAGGTTCCAGCTCAACGCCCCCGAAGCCGGCATGTACCGGCTCGTCATCCGGTACGTCAACAACGAGCCCGGGCAGATCCTCCGGCTGAGGACGCCGAACTGGACCAGCGCCGATCGGTCGATCCCGCTCACGGCCCCCGGTGAGAAATCCGTGATCGCCTTCCCGGTCTCGCTCTCGCGAGGCATCAACGACCTCGAACTCCACGCGTGGAGGTGGCAGGAAGGCCAGCGCCAGATGTCCCTGCTCATCAAGGACATCAGGGCGGTCCGCTCGCCGGCGCTCCAGTCAAGACCCAGGGCAGGCACCGCCGCCGAGGCAAAGCCCACGCCCCAGCCCTCCGCCTGATCCGATCGCCCCCCCGCTCGGCCCAACCGATCACATCGCCGGCAACGAACCCTCGACCGGCCGATCCTCCAGCGCCATCGGGTCCGTCGGCGCCGTGCTGATGTCGTGACCCTCGGGCGCGTAGAAACGCGAGCCGGCAAGCCGCAGCTTGCGGTTCGGCTCGTTCCTGGGCAGATACGGCATCACCACCATCACCCCGGCCAGCACCACGACGTTCGCCAGAATCATCGGCAGAATGCCCGTCGCGCGGATCTGCACCATGACGCTCGTCATGATCACCACCGCAAGCGCCAGTGGGATCACGCTCTGCCACGCCACCTGCATCACCTGGTCGTACCTGAATCGCGGAAGCGACCAGCGAATCACCATCATGAACGCGATCAGCGTCAGCACCTTGCCGTAGAACACACCGAACTTCAGCAGCACGACGAACACGTTGCTCGTCTGCGCCGGCAGCAGGTTGTGGAACGGCGCGATGTCCCACCCGCCCATGAACAGCAGCGCGAACAACGCGCACGACGTGATCATGTGCGCGTACTCCGCGAGGAAGTACATCGCAAACCGCATCGCCGAGTACTCCGTGTGGTACCCGCCCACCAGCTCGCTCTCCGCCTCCGCGATGTCGAACGGCGCCCGGTTCGCCTCCGCAAGGATCGCGATGAAGAACACCACGCACGCCAGCGGCTGGCTGAACATCAGCCACCCGTGCTCGAGCTGATACCCGATGATCCGCTCCGGCGTCAGCGATCCCACCATCAACAGCACCGCAAGCAGCGAGAGCCCCAGCGGAATCTCGTACGAGATCATCTGCGCCGTCGCACGCAGACCCCCGAGGAACGAGTACTTGCTGTTGCTCGCCCACCCGCCCAGCGACACCCCGTACACGCCCACCGACGCCACCGCGAGCATGTAGATGATCCCCACGTTCACGTTGGCCCCCGCCACGTGCACCGGACCACCCGCGATCGTCCCGATCAGCGGCAGCGTGAACTCCGGCATCACCCACACCCCGCCCCAGGGAATGATCACGAATCCCATCAACGCCGGGATGATCGAGAACATCGGCCCCAGCGTGAAAAGAATCTTGTCCACACCCGACGGCGTGTAGTCCTCTTTCAGAAGGAACTTCAGCCCGTCCGCCAGCGGCTGCCCAAGCCCCCAGAACCCGAACCCGAACGTCAGCTTCTTCAGGATCGGCAGCCCGAAGTCAAAGCCGACCCGGTTCGGACCGACCCGATCCTGGATATAGGCGGAGATCTTCCGCTCGAGGTAGATCAGGTACGCGACCGTCAGCAGCACCACGTGGACAACCACGAGAATGACCACGACGTTCACGATCAACTGCCCGGTAATGATCTTGCTCAGGTCCATAGGGGCCAGATGCTAGTGCCCCACCCCCCCGCAAGAAAGCCGCTCAGCTCCACCCCTCCGGCACCCGCACCCTCTGCGCCGCCTGCACCGAGGCCCGCCGATTCCGCTCCCGCACCCCCTCCACCCGCGCCCGGAACGCCTCCCCACCCGCCTCGATCAGCCCCTCCACCCGCTCCCGAACACGCCCATAAAGCTCAACATCCAGCGCGTTTCGCGCCAGGATCTCCTCACGGATCCCCCCAGGAATCGGCTCGGACTTCCCGCGTCCCGAGACCCGCGTCGGAAGATACGGCGGAATCGTGTCCCAACCGAGCGCATCGGCCATCAGCACCATCGACTCGTCAAACAACTCCGTCAGCCCGACGGCGCAGAAATGCCGGTCCAGGTTCCGCAGCGCGCTCTCCAGCAACTCCCGCGGCTGCGTCCCGATCGGCACCGACCGGCTCAGGTCAAAGTCCGCCAGCATCCGCGTCTGACCGTTGTCCAACTCGTCCGTGGGAAACGGGTTCCGCACGTACCGCTCCAGCGTCATCCGCTGCAGCACGACTTCCGAGTGCAGATAGTGCGTCGGCTCGCTGAACACGTGGTGGTAGTGGGAGACCACCCGCGCCACCGGGTCCCGGAGGATCGTGACATACGTGCTCGCACGAGGGATGTGCTCGTGCATCCCGAAATCCTGATGTCCGATGCACAGCCGCACCTCGCCCCGCTCGCCGGCAGGAAGCCGCGCAAACCGCTGGCGTGCCTCCGGGCCTCCGCCCACCGATCGCGTGACTCGCGCGCCATACCAGTTCCGCAGCACGATCGCAAGCGTCGTCCCCGCAGTCTTCGGGATGTGCAGCAGGATCACCGTCGCGTTGGGATCAGCGCGTCCGAGCATCGCTCAACAGTACACCCCCGCGTTCCCATACGATGCCGCGCAAACGCGCCATGGACCAGACCGATCCGACCAACCCCGTGCCCGACCCCCGCGACGCCGCCTCGGACCCTTGTCTCACGTCGATCCGCGCCGACGCCCAGCTCGGCGCCCTCCGTCGCCTCGCTCGCGCCTGCCAGAACCCGTCCGGCTCGGACCCCCTCGTCATCCTCCCCGGCCCGCGCTGGGTCCCGGAGCCGCACGCCGAGGAATCGCTCCGGCTGGTCCTTCGCGCCGACCCCTCCCTCGACGCCTCCGTCGGGTGGTGGCGATGGCACGACGCGCCAACCGGTCCGGCCACCGTCCGCGTCGGGGGCCACGCCGGCGACGACCTGCAACTCGTCGATCTGCTCTCTCGCCCCACCTCCGTCGGCCCGATCGCCCTGCGCGCCCGCGCCCTCCCCGCGCTCTCGCCCCTTCGCGAAGCGCCCGCCGACGCGGTGCTCGACGCCGCGTGCACCTGGGCCATCGCCTCGCTCCTCGTCGGATCGGGCCTGCGCATCGGCTCCCTTCCACGCACCTGCGCCACGCGGACGCGAACGATCGCCGAGGACCCCGAGTCTCTTCGACCCATCGGACTCGGCTGGCTCGTCGAGTACGCGCTCTCGATCCTGCCAAGCCCCCCTCCCATCCAGATCCGACGCGAACTCCTCGCACGATGGAACGCCGCGCCCCTTCTCCCCGCGCGTACTCCGGAGCGCACCCCGTGAACGTCCTCCTCGTCTCGCGCGAGTTCCCCCCGTTCCGAGGCGGCGGCATCGGCACCTACACCGAGCACGCCGCCAGCGCCCTCGCCGACGCCGGACACACCCCCGTCGTCCTCACCGTCTCCCACGACGGCACCTCATCCACCGCGCCCCACGCCGCCGATCCCCGCGTCCTTGTCCACCGCCTCCCGCTCGTGCTCGGCGACGACTGGTCACGCCCCGCGCCCGCGGTCGACAACCCCGTCACCCGCGCCATGTTCGCCCAGCTCGGACCTTGGAGCGTCCTCTCACGCGCCGTCGCCCTCGCGATCCCCGGCATCGTCCGAGCGCACGACATCCACGTCGTCGAGGCGCCCGAGTGCGGCGCAATCCTCTGGTGGACGCTCAACGACCGACGCATCGGCAGGCCCGGGCCCGCGCGCGCCGACGGCCGATCGCCGCTCTACGTGGTGCACATCCACTCGCCCAACCAGTGGATCGATATCGAGAATCGCCAAGCCCCGCCCCGACGCGCCTCCATCGAGCTGCGAAACGCCGAGCGTGAGTCCGCGCGCCTCGCCGATCTGGTCATCTGCCCCTCGCACGACCTCGCGAGCTGGGTCCGGACGCGCTGGCGCATCCCTCGCGTCGACGTCCTCCCCTACCCGCTCGGACGCATCCGCACCCTCCCCGGTCCCGCACGCTCCTGCGACGGACCCGTCCGCGCGCTGCTCGTCGGGCGCTTGGAACCGCGCAAGGGCGTGGACATCCTCCTCCGCGCCCTTGTCATCGCCGTGCGCCGGGGCGTGGACGCCCACGTGCTCCTCGCCGGACAGGACACCACCGATCCCCGCACCGGTGCACCCTTCGGACATCGATCGATCCACACCATCGTTCCCCAGGACATGCGCCATCGCGTCCGCGCGCTCGGCAAACTCGGGCCAGAGCAACTGGCGTCTGCCCGTGCCGAGGCGAACCTCGCCGCTGTCCCCGGCGCGTTCGACAACTTCCCCTACGCCGCCATCGAATCCATGGCCCTGGCCCTGCCCGTCGTCGCCCCGCGCTACGGGGGCATCAGCGAGATCGTTCGAGACCACACCGACGGCTTCCTCTTCAACCCGCACGACTCCGCCGACCTCGCCCGCGCGATCGGTCGCTACGACGCGATCTCGCCCGGCGCCCGCGCCGCGATGGGCGCAAGCGCCCTCTCACGCGTCGCGTCCTTCTGCGACAACACCGCCGCCATCGAGGCACGCGACCGGCTCTTCCGCGCCGCGCTCGAGCGATCCACCCTCGATCGCGCTCGAACGCTCATCCCCGATCCCCGCGCCGCGTGCATCGGCGTCCCCTCTCCCGACCTCGTCCGCATCGTCGCCGAAGGACGCGCCCCCTTCGCCGTCGGCTGGTCCAGCACCACATCGGGTGACACGCACACCGGCCTCGGACTCTCCCCCGCCTCCGCCTCCCTCCGTTCGCCCGACCCGTCGCTGGCCCTCTGCTCTCACCTTCGCGAGCAGCTCCTCTCGCGCGCCGGCCCGACCGATCCCGTCGACATCCTGGCGTCGCTCATCGCCGACGGCCACGAGGGCGCCGTCGATCCGTCCGTCACCATCGAGGCCGACCACGCATTCCCCCCCGACCAGACGCGGCCCAGCCACTCCCCGCTCCTGCTGCACCCCGACGCCTTCAACACGCTCGCGCCGATCCACATGGCCCGCAGGGCTCATCCGTTCCCCTGGCCCGTCGTGCCCGTCGCCCCGTCCACGCCCACCGGCACCGCACCCTCCCCCGCGCCCCCGCTCGACAGTGTGTGAAACGCCGACATCGGCAGCCGCGCCGCCCCGAAGAACCGAGGCCCCTTCTCGTCGATCGCGTGAACCTCGATCGGGCCAAGACCCTCCACGCAGTCCAGAAACGCCGCGCCCGTCTCCCGCGTGCCCGACGGCTCCGCGAGCGACAGCCCGAACGTGTACGGGCCGATCCGCACCGACATCGTCACCGTCAGGTGCACGCACATCCGGGTCCCCGGCTTGAGCGCCGGCAGCTGGTACCCCAGGTGCACCGTCGCCGATGCGAACACCAGGTTGTTCAGCCGGTCGTAGAACTGCACGCCAACGCTCGGACGCTCCACCACCCGATCCGACTCGATCAGCAGATGGAACTTCAACTTCCCGTCCTGCGCCACCGACAGCGTGTCGCGGTTCTTCTCGCTCGTCACGCGGCACGCCACGATCCGCGCCTCCCCCGACCCGTGCCGACGATCCCCGCGTGAGCCGATCACATCACGCTCGACAATCGAACGCTCCTTCGGTGTCGCCGCACCCTCGAGCGTCCTCGCCGCTTCCACCACCCGCCGCTTCCCCTTCCCGCGCGGCTCCTGCGAGGTCAGATGCCTCCGGATCGCCTCCTCCGGCGCACCGTGGAACACCACGCGCCCCGCCTCCAGCAGGATCGCCTCATCGCACAGGTTCAGCACCGCCTGCGCGTCGTGGCTGACGAAAAGCATCGTCATCCCCTCGTCCAGCAGCGCCCGCATCCGCGAAGCGCACTTCTGGCGGAAGAACACGTCCCCGACCGACAGCACCTCGTCAACGATGAAGACCTCCGGCCGGAAGCACGCATACATCGAGAAGCCCAGTCGCGCCCGCATCCCGCTCGAATAGACCCGCACCGGTCGGTCGAAGAACTCACCCAACTCCGCGAACTCCTGCACCTCGCGCGACCTCTCTCGCGCGTAATCGGCCGGAAAGTTCAGCAGCGTCGCCATGCTCCGGACGTTCTCGCGTCCCGTCATGTCGGGGTCAAGCCCCGCGCTCAGCTCCAGCAGCGACAGCACCCGCCCCCTCACCTCGCACGACCCGCCCGTCGGACTCAGAACCCCCGTCAGCATCTTCAGCAGCGTGCTCTTCCCGGCCCCGTTCGCGCCCACCACGCCCAGGCATCGCCCACGCCCCAGCTCGAACGTCACCCCGTCCACCGCGCGGAACGTGCCGTGCCGCGTCACACGCCCCCCGCTCGCCCACTCCAGGAGGCGGTCCGTCGGCCGCTTGTAGATGCGGAAGTCCTTCGTCAGGTCCGTGGCGCGCACGATCACCGCGCGCTCGCTCTCCCCCGGATGACTCGCTGCTTCGCTCATGCGCTTCCCGCCCGGTACGCACGCCGCGGGACCCGACATCCTATGGAGACTCGCGCACGTCCCGCGCGCCCGAAACCCGCCCGCGCCAACGCCGCGCCGCCCCGTACACTGCGACGTGGTCCTTCTGGCCCCAGCATCCGCCGCGATCGCCGCGCTCCTCGCGATCGGAGCCGTCGTGGCCCTCTATCTGCTCCGGCTGAGGCGCCGGCCCCTCTGGGTCTCGTCCATCCTGCTCTGGTCGCCCGCCGCCACCGACCTCGAGGTCAACGTCCCCCTCCGGATGCTCCGCCCCTCCTGGCTCCTCCTCCTCCACCTCCTGCTCGCCGCGCTCGTCTCTCTTGCCATCGGCCGCCCCGCCATCCACGCCAAGGACCGCGGCGCCCCACGCACCATCCTCATCATCGACCAGACCGCCTCGATGGCCGCGCGCGACTCGACCCCGTCATCTCCGCAGAACGTCGGCCCGACGCGTCTCGACGCCGCACGACGCGAGGCGCGAACCCTGCTCCGTGCCGCGTCCAGAACCGATCGTGCGAGCGTCGCCATCATCGCCCTCGCCGCAGAGCCGCGCATCATCGCCGGGCTTTCATCCGACACCGCCTCCGCCGATCGCCAGCTCGAGAACCTCCGCCCGACCGATCAGCCCATCGTGCTCGACGGCGCCGGACGCACCTCGCTGGACGCCGCCCTCGACCTCGCAGAGGCCATGCTCGCCGAAGGCGCCGAGAGCGAGTCGTCCGCCGCACGCATCGTCATCATCAGCGACGGCGACCTCCCGCCCGTGCGTTCGCGGGGCGTGCCCGGAGCACGCATCGACTTCATCCGCGTCGGCCCAGCGCCCGATCCTCCCGCGCGCGACAACCTCGGCATCGTCGCACTCGCCGCCCGACGGCTCGACGGCCCAGATCAGCGCACCCGCCTCTTCGCCCGCGTCCACAACGCCTCCTCGCGCGAACGCTCCATCTTCGCCGTCATCAGCGCCGGCGACTCCGAGATCGCGCGCCGGCCCCTCACCATCCCGCCACGCGCCGACGCGCCCCTCAGCGTCGATCTCGCAGAATCAACCGCCGACACCCTCTACTCCGTCCGCCTCGATGCCGCCGACGCGCTCCCCGCCGACGATCAGGCGTCCATCCTCCTTCCCGCGGCACGCCCCGTCCGGATCCTCGTCGTCACCCCCGGCCCCAACCCCGACCAGGACGGCTCCTGGCCCCTCACCGACGCCCTCCGCGAAACCCCCCGCGCACTCGTCCGCACGCTCTCCGAAGAGGCGTGGCGATCCATGGCCGCTCTCACTCCCGACACCGATCTCTTCGCCGATCTCATCGTCCTCCACGCCGTCGCGCCCTCATGGGAGCAGGCCCGACCCCCGCGCGTCCCGATCCTGCGGCTCGGCGCCCCGACCTCCCCCGAGCCGCGCACCATAATCGCCTCGCCCGTCATCGCATGGGATCGAACCCATCCGATCATGCGCCACGTCTCGCTCGACGGCGTGCTCGTCAACGTCGAACCAGCCGCCCGGGCCGTGATGCCCGCCGACGCCACTCCCCTCGCATGGACCCAGGACGGTCCCGTCATCAGCGCCGCCGATCGAGACGGCCTCCGCTCCATCACACTCGCTTTCCCCGCCTCCGGCACAACCTGGACGCTCACCTTCGGGTGGCCGCTCTTCCTCGACAACGCCGTCGCATGGCTCACGCGCCGCGACGAATCCCAATCCGGACACGTCTGGACCACCGCCGCGCCCATCGCCACACCCTGGCCGCTCGCCTCCCCCGTCGCCGCCCTCCTCGGACCCGACGGCCTCGTGATCCGTGCCGATCTCGCGCCCGTCGGCGGACTTCTCCGCGCCGCCGCGCCCCGCTCCGTCGGCCTCCACGCCCTCATCGCAGACGCCCAGGCCGCCCCGCCCCAGCAAGCGCCGATTCCCGTCGCCCTCCTCGACCCCGCGGAGTCAGCGCTCGCCACGCGCGACCGCCTCTCCGTCGGCGCCTCCACCATCGCCGCAACCACCTCGACCCGGGGACCTCGCGAGGTCTGGCACCTCTTCCTCGCCGCGGCCCTCGCCATCCTCACCATCGAGTGGTTCCTCTTCGCCGCACGCTCGCGCGTCTGAGCAAAGCTCGCTCGCGCTCACCACATCCAGTGGTGCGATCGTGGTTCGCTCCGGTCGCGCACCGATCACACACCGGGAAATCACCCGGATCCGCGCCGGTTTCTGGGAAACCGCTGGCAACTCGCCCGCTTTGTGGCAAGCTACGTCCGCGTCCAGCAATGCGTGCGGTCGGTCCGCCGGCCCACAAAGGAATGTTTCTCGCGCCGAAACGCTCGGCCGCCATCCGCTGCTGCGCCGCCACCATCATCCGGAGTCCCGCATGAATCACGCCCGCGCGATCGCGTTCACACTCGCCCTCACCGCCGCCGCCGGCACCCACGCACAGTCCGCCAACTTCGACACCGAGACCGAGGGCTTCAAGGGCCCCTCCTTCACCTCCGGCGGCATCACCTTCTTCGACGCCAACTCCGTCGACGGCTTCTACCCCGATGGCGTCCCCTTTGTCGCGGGCGAGAACGGCACCGAGATCATCGTCGAGAACGCGCTCTTCGCCGCCAACGACTTCCCCGAGTTCCTCAGCGCCAAGAACGCGCTCACCTTCGGCTCCGCCTTCATCCCCGGCGACAACGTCTCCCTCGGCGCTCTCTCCAACGTCTCCATGACCACCGGCGCCGTCGTCAACGGCGTCTCCCTCGACATCCTCTTCTACGAGAACGGCCCATGGGGCGGCATCGAGGTCATCCTCGACGCCCTCTCCGGCGGCGACGTCGTCGGCTCCACCTCCTTCATCGTCGCCGGCTCCGATCCCAACGGACGCGACAACCCCGCCGGCATGCACATGGACCTCGGCGGCTTCGACTTCGACTCCGTCCGCCTCTACGCCAGACTCAACGGCCAGTACACGACCATCCGCGCGCTCGTCGACAACGTCTCCTTCGTCCCGGCGCCGGGCGCACTCGCGCTCCTCGGGCTTGCCGGCCTCGTCTCGCGCCGCCGCCGCCGCTGAAGCGGGCGCCATCAACACGCGATCTGAAGCGGGGACGCGTTACGACCGGAACGCGTCCCCGCTCCTTGCACGCGCCGACTTCATCCGCCCCGAGCCGGATCATGCGCTCTTCCTGACAATCGACGCCGCTCGCCGCCCCCTCCCGTGGTACGCTCACAAGGTCCGCGCCCACTCCCCAAGGACCCTCACATGCGCCGCCGCGACTTCCTCTGGTCCGCCCCAGCCCTCTCAGGTCTCGCCGCGGCCGCTGTCGCCCGCGCCGCGCCCGACGCCGCTCCCGCCCCTCCGAAGTCCGGCCGCGCACGCTCCATCATCTTCATGGTCGCCGACGGCATGTCGACCGGAACGCTCACACTCGCCGATCTCGCACGACGCCAACGCTCCGGACACGCCTCGCGATGGGTCTCGCTCTGGGAAGTGCCGGGTGTCGTCCGATCCTCGTCACGCACACACGCCGCAGACTCGCTCGTCACCGACTCGTCCGCCGCGGCTTCCACCTGGGGCATCGGAAGGAAGATCAACAACGGCGTCGTCAACATCACGCCCGATGGCGTCGAGCACGAGCCAATACTCGTGACCGCCAGCAAGGCCGGCCTCGCCACCGGACTCGTCACCACCACACGCGTCACGCACGCCACGCCCGCCGGCTTCATCGCAAACGTCCCCTCCCGCGACATGGAGAAGGAGATCGCTCCGCAACTCCTCGATCGACGCGTCGACCTCGTCCTCGGCGGCGGCGAACGCTACTTCCCTCCCGAGCTCCTCGCCCGGCACCCAGATCTCACGACCGTCCGATCCAGAGGCGACCTCGAACTCGCCTCGCTCGACGTCGGCACCGGACGCGAAGGCGCCGGAAGACTCCTCGGACTCTTCGCACGCGACCACGTCCAGTGGGCCCTCGATCGCGGCCCCTCCGTCCCCTCGCTCTCCGACATGACCCGCGCCGCCCTCACCCGCCTCACACGCTCGCCGCGCGGCTTCATCCTCCAGATCGAGGGCGGGCGCGTCGACCACGCCGCCCACGACAACGACGCCGGCTCACTCATCGCCGAGCAGCTCGACTTCGACGACGCCATCGGCGCCGCGCTCGAGTTCGTCGCCCGCGATCCCTCCATCCTCCTCATCGTCACCACCGACCACGGAAACGGAAACCCCGGCCTGACCCTCTACGAGAAGGCCGGCAACGAGGGCTTCGCACGCCTCCTCCGCGTCTCCCGCTCCTTCGAATGGATCGCCTCGCAGCTCTCAAGGTCGCGCGACGAAGAACGCAAGGACACGCTCCTCCAGTCCGTACGCGACGGCGCCGGCGTCACGCTCAAGCCCGAAGAAGCCGACATGGTCCTGCGGGCCGCCCGGAAGGAACGCGTCGATCCCTTCGCCCCCGCCAACTCCGGCATGCTCGTCCTGGGGTCCATCCTCGCCAACCACTTCGGCGTTGCCTTCCTCTCCCCGAACCACACCGCCGACATGGTCGAGGTCACCGCCCTCGGACCCGGCGCTGAACGCATCGGACCCATCATCGACAACACCGACCTCTACCGCGTCATGCGCGACGCGCTCTCGATCTGATCGCGCCCGCACGCAGACGCGCCGGACCCCCCGCGGGATCCGGCGCTCTCCGGATCATGCCATCTCGATCAGGATGAACTCCGCGCCGGCGCCCAGCGCATCGTCCGCGCCGATCACCACCTCGCCCTCGTCGCTGATGAACGCGCCGTCACCCTCCGAGAGCGCCCGCCCGTTCAGCGTCACGCTCCCCTTGGCCACGTGCACGAACGCGTGCCGCCCCGGTCCGAGCGTGTGCCGCACACGCTTCCCGGCGCCGAGACGCGACGCGAAGAACAACGCGTCCTGGTGGATCAGGGCCTTGGCCCCCGATCCCTCACGCCCCGCGAGCAGCGCCAGCCGGTCCCGCAGGTCCGCGTCGGTGAACCGCGTGTCCTCATACGACGCGGGCAGCCCCTCCTTCTCCGGCAGGATCCAGATCTGGAGCAGCCGCAGCGGGTCCGTCGCCGAAGGGTTGAACTCCGAGTGACGGATCCCCCGACCCGCGCTCATCCGCTGGATCCACCCCGGCCCGAGCGTCCTGGCGTTCCCGGTCGAGTCCTTGTGCGCCAGCTGACCATCAAGCACGTACGTGATGATCTCCATGTCGCTGTGCGGGTGCTCGCCGAAGCCCATCCCCGGCTTCACCCGATCGTCGTTCACGACCAGCAACGAACGGAACCCCTCGCCGAACGGCACGCCGTCGGGGAGCATCGAACGCCCGAAGCTGAACGTGTGCCGCCCGTCCAGCCAGCCGATCCTCGTCATCGCACGCTCGTCAGCCCGTCGAACCGTGATCATCGGAACCTCCTTCGGCGCCGGCCCCGCGGGCCCGCGCCATATATCTGTTTAAACAGATAATCAGATGCGCCCCGCTCACCGGGGTTACGCCGACGCCCCAATCGCACGACACGCAACCAACCCCCGCACGAGACAAAAATGACACCCCGCCGCTGGAGGTCTCAGAGTTGCGGCGGGGCGTCTGGGAGGTCACAACTTGTCGCCGGGGACGGGTCCGCGCTCACGCGCCCTCTATCACCACCGGCTCCGACTCAATCTTCACTTCCGATGCCGCCGGGCGCGCGACGTTTCGCACCACCCAGCAGCCCACCCTTCTGGTTCTTCCCGACGATCGCGCTGGCCCACGCTCGTCGTCCGGGTTCGGCCCCTGCCACTCGCGGCCGTCCCCGCTATCCCACTCCGCGTCATCCGATTCGCAACTCCGCACCCGTTGGTTTCGTCATTCGCCACCCCCGTCACCCCCGCCGAGGCCCCAACGCGATCCGGCCAACCGGAGCCGCATCTGGCCACACGAAGAACGTCCGCGAATCCCGCCTGTTCGCAACGGGTTTGTCACACGGAAGGGCCAGAAACAGCCCCGCGCACGCACCATATGGCGACGGACATGCCGATCACCGTCGCGGCGCGCCCGCATCCTCCCCGTCCGTCGCCGACGCGCTCTGCCTCGCCCTCGCCAGCAACAGCACCAGCCGCGCCAGATCCGTCTTCGTCATCGATCCGAGTTGCCTCTCGTGCAACGCCATCACCGGCCCGTCGAGCGTCGCCAGCACGTCCAGTCCCTTCTTCGTGATCTCGACCCGCACGACGCGCTTATCGTCGGCCCCCCGCGCCCGCTTCACAAGCCCGCGTGCCTCCAGACGATCGACCAGGCGAGTCACATCCGGAACCGGCGAGACCATCAGCTCACCGATCTCCGAGCACGTCCGCGACCCGCCGCCCGTCCGCTCCGACCTCGCCCCGCGCAGGATCCGGAGCACGTTGTACGTCGCCTCCGAGAGCCCGTGCTCACGGAACAGGCGCGTGAACGCCGACGAGAGCACGCTCGCCGTACGCTGCACCGACAGATACGCCTCCTGCGCCAGACTCTCAAAGGGGTCCCGCTTCCCGACCTCCTCGCGCAGCGACCTCCCGCCCGGTCTCTCGCCCGCCCCCTCCTGCACTGTCCGCTCGCGTCTGCTCATGTGCGTTCCCCCGAATCCTACTCGACCCCGCAACTCGACATCCGGAACATGCAGCCCGACCGAGAGGGAGGGCGTCCGGCTCCTTCGCTTCATCCTCACCTCGGAGCACAACCCGTGAACCCCATCGCGCTCGCCATCTGCTGTCTGACCACGCTCACCACGCCGCGCGCCTCGGCCCAGCCGTCACCCGCGCCGGACGTACCCGCCCCGGACGCCCCAGCCCCAACCACCGTCGAGCGCCTCACCTCCGAGGCCGCCGCACTCAGCACCCTCGTCTCCACCGATCTCGCTCGCTCATTCCTCGCCCAGGCGCCAAACCTCCCCGAGGCCCCCGCCCGAACCCTCTGGCGCTCCGCCGATCGCGCCCGCGCCCTCACCCAGTCACAACTCGACGCCCTCCCCGAGGCCGACCGCGCCGCCTTCACACGCCGCGACTGCACGCCCGACTTCTTCTACTACACCGGCTACGGCTCCCCGCTCGTCTACGCCCGCCTCCTCGACCTCGCCGCCGCCCACGGCCTCGCCTCCCTCCACAACGCCCGCGTCCTCGACTTCGGCTACGGCTCCATCGGACAGCTCCGACTCATGGCCCTCATGGGCGCCGAAGCCCGCGGCATCGAGGTCGAGCCGCTCCTGGCCGCCCTCTACGCCGAACCCGGCGACACCGGCCCACTCGGCCCCAACACAGGAGTGGGGGGCGGCGCCGTCCACCTCCACCACGGACGCTGGCCCGCCGAATCCGCCCTCGTCGCCGCCGTCGGCTCTCACTACGACCTCATCACCAGCAAGAACACGCTCAAGGCCGGCTACATCCACCCCGCCCGTGAGGCCGACCCGCGCACCCTCGTCACACTCGGCGTCGACGACGCCACATTCCTCAAGCACGTCCACGACGCCCTGAACCCCCGCGGCATCTTCATCATCTACAACATCTGCTCCGCCCAGAATCCCGCCGAGCCAGGCCCCGATGGCAAGGTCCCGCCCTACATCCCCTGGGCCGACGGCTGGTCCCCCTTCACGCGCGAGCAGCTCGAAGCCGCCGGGCTGGAAGTCCTCGTCTTCGACCAGCGCGACGAGGCCGCCCTCCACCCGATCTTCGCCGCGCTCGGTTACGACAACGGCGCCGGCGTCGAATCCCTCAAGCCAACCACCTTCGTCTGGTACACCGTCGCGCGTCGGCGGGAATGAGGCGGCGCCTTCGCACGCCGGTGTAGCCGCAGGTATGCTGCCCCGACACTTGTGGGGGCATCCATGCAGCCGGAAAGATCCAGCGATCTCGCGCAACTCGGGGACGACGCGGACGCACCCGCACGCCCGAGCGCGAGCCGATTCTGTGCCCAGTGCGACGCGGACATCCGAGCCGTTGCGCCCGGCGGGATCTGCCCCGCTTGCAAGACGCCGGCGATTCTCTCTGACTTTGTGCGCGGTCCGCTGACTGCCCTCCCGCGCGCGACCCTCAAGACCATGGAGTCCGGCGCGCGGGTGGTTGGGGCTTCCGCGCTCATCGGGTTCGGTTCCCTCGCCCTCGCGGGCTATGGAATCTTCCTTCGATCGGGCGACCCACACCGCCTCCAGGGTTCGGAGGCCTTGGCGCTCAGTGCCGCATTCGCATTCGTCGCGGCACTGGGATTCCTCGTTGGCTTCCGCCTCACCGCCGCGGCTCCTCAGAACATAGGTCACCTGCGGCGAGACGCGCGACGCCGCGACGTACGCCAACTCTCGGCCTGGGGCATTGGCCTTTCCCTCGCCATCCTCGTGAGCTTCTGCCTCTCCCCTGCGCTCGGCGGCGTGCATTCGATCGACGTCCTGGTGTCGTCCCTGCTGGCGATCATCCCGGCGGTGCTCGTTGTGGCGCAACTTGTGCTCATCTCGATCGCCGCAGCGAGCTGGCTGCGCCTGGCGGAAACGCTTGGTGTGCGAGCCGGCAGCGCTCTCGCGATCTCCTCGGATTGGGTCCGGCGTGCCGCGGGCATCCTCATCTTCATGCCCTTCATGCTCGCGATCATCGCGTGGGTCGTGCTCGCCGTGCCGCGCGACGATCCCGGCCAGTTCGCCGTTGTGTGGGCTGGCCTCTCGATAGCGATGCTGGCCTTGTGCCACATCCCCGCGTTCCTGATCCTCGCTCGTGCCGCTATCCGTCTTCGACGCTTGCTCGCCGAAGCCCGGGTACGCGCGCCGAATGTCGTCGATTACCCAGGGCGAGCTTCGCCAGGCGCGTGGCGCGAGCCGCGTCTCTTCGGACTCGGATCCGCCAAGCAAACCACGCATGAGCCGAACACATGTGCGCTCTGCGAATACGACCTCGCCGGGCTTGCGTCGGGCGCACCATGCCCGGAGTGCAACGCCGAATCCGCCCTCGCGCACGCTCGCCCCGCAATTGTGGCGACAGAACCCACCGCCATTCTCGGTGCCCGGGCCGGCATCCTCCTCGTCGGGTGGTTCCTGCTTGCGTGGTCGCTCGCGTCTCTCACCTTCGTGATCCTCGGCACGATCTCTCCGTGGGGGATGCCGATGTGGACCTACTGGTCAACGCCGTTGCTCACCACCGTGTGCGGTATCGGCGCATCGCTTGGTCTCTGGCGTGCCGCCTCCGTCGTGCTGGTCTCTCGCTCGAGCTTCGCCCTTGTGCTCGCCCGGCTGGCACGAATCTGCGCGATCATCGCCGTTCCCGCGCTCCTCGTTGGATGGACACGGGTGGTCGTCAACGGGAACCCCCTGTTCGCCGCCGGGAGCGCCGCGATCGATTCTCTGCTCGCGGTGCTGCGGTACCTCTACATCCTCTGGATCGTCATGTTCTGGCTTGTGACGCCGCTCATCCTGCGCCACGCCGCCCGCCGCCTGCACGCCCAATCTCTCCATCGCTGGTCTTCATGGACGGCGCTCATCGCCATGTCATGGATCGGCGTGATGTACGGCGTCGTCTACACGCTCATGGTCCTCGGGATGATTTCTCCGGCCACAATGTTCGGCGCGGCCTGGTCGTTCGATGGGCCCATCCGAGGACTTCTGCATCTCGTGACAGCCATCATCGCTCTCCGCCTCGCGCGGAGGCTGCGCATCGCGGCCGAATCCGCCGCGGCTCTCCGACAAGCCCTGCCGCAAAGCCCGCAAACTCCGCCCACAACGTGAACGGGGACGCGCCGCCCCTCACCTCGGCCTCCTCAGCACATACCTCTCCACATCATTCCCCGCCGCATCGATCACGAACTCGTAGTCCACCATCTCCCACCCGCCGTTCAGCAGCGTGTCCACGATCGACATCCGGTTGTACTCCTCGACCACCGGCTGCCCCGCCGCCTTGATGATCTCCTGCCAGCGCCGCGCCTTCGCGTCCGACGTCAGGAACGACGCGTCCAGTCCGGCGAGCGTCAGAACGCCGTGCTCGTATCGTCGCTGCGACGCGTTCCCCGGCTGGTGCCCCGCGGCGATCAGCACGCCGCCAATCAGCATCGCGCCCGCAACGAGCGCCGCGGCACCCAGACCCACCGCGCGTCCGCGTCCGCCCGTGCCGCCGCTCCGACTCTCGAGTATGCCCATGGTTCAACTCCCGTGTGTCCGAGAGTTGTACCGCGCCGGTCGCCACCCGTGTCGATTCCGCGCTGCCGCCACGTCACGGCCTCGTCACTCGCCACAACGACCTCCAAGCCCCAGTCCCCTCCCTTCCCCGCCTCTCTCCGTGCCCTCGGTGCCTCTGTGGTGAGTCCCCTCTTCGCCTCTCGATCCTCGCTTTACGCTTTACGGCTCACGCTTTCTTCCTCACTCCACCGGCGCCAACCTGATCACATGATCCGGCTGATTGAGCACCACGTACACCGATCCATCCGGCCCCGTCACCACATCCCGCACCCGTCCCATCCCATGGATCAGCTCCTCGCGCTCGACAACCGTCTCGCCGCTGATGCGCAGACGCTCCACCGTCTGTCCCGCCAGCCCGCCCGCCACCAGGTCCCCCTTCCACGCCGGGAACGCCTCGCCGCCCCATCCCGGCCGCACCGTGTCCAGCCCGCACGCCGCGATCGACGGCAGCCACACGAACACCGGCATCGTGATCCCCTGATCCTCGCTCGGCCACGGCGTCCGGAACGGCGCATCGCTGTAGTTGATCCCGAACGAGACCAGCGGCCATCCGTAGTTGGCCCCCTTCTGCACCAGATTCAGCTCATCCCCGCCCCGCGGCCCATGCTCCGTGTCCCAAAGCCGCCCCTCAAGATCGAAGCACAACCCCTGCGGATTGCGGTGCCCGTACGACCACACGCCCTCATACGCGTCGTCGCGCCCGACAAACGGGTTGTCATCCGGAATCCGTCCGTCATCATGGAACCGGTACACCTTCCCGTTCGGTCGATCCAGGCGCTGCGCCAGGTCCATCATCCCGCGCTCACCCATGCAGAAGAAGAGCATCCACTCGCCATCCGCAGCGTTGTTCCTCCGCTGGAACACGATCCGCGACCCGAAGTGGATGTCCCCACCCGTGTAGTGCGACTCCCTCGCCTTGAAGATCACCTCTTCATCCGTCCACTTCCAGCCATCGCCATCCGCCCGCACCCGCCCCCGCACCACCTTCGTGAACCCGTTGCGCCCGTTCGCGTCTGAGAACGACAGGTACACCCACCCGTTCGTCGCATACTCCGGGTGCGGCGCGACATCCATCATCCCGCCCTGTCCGCGGCTGCGCACCGCCGGCGTCCCCTCGATCGCCCCGCTCAACGCCCCGTCCTTCCACACCTTCACCGCCCCCGATCGACTCGTCACCAGCATCGCATCGCGTAGCAACCCCTCCGGCGCCGCCGCCCCCACAAAGTCCACGCTCCACGGCGTCTCCAACCCGCTCGTCACCACGCGCTCGATCCGGAACCTCGCGTGCTGGGTCGTGAACACGCCCTCGCCGTTCGGCCGCGGAGACCCCAGCCGCTCGCGTCTGTCCGCCGCACGCATCTCCCGGATATGCACCACCAGCGCCCAGATCTGCTCGTCCTTCATGGTCTCGCCGTACGCGGGCATGCCCGACTCCACGATCCCCTTCTTCGTCGCGTCGAAGAGGTCCCGGTCCGTCGGACCGACGAGCCACTCATCATCCAGCATCGACTGCGCGTTCCCGCCCTGGCCGTTCTGCCCGTGGCACGCCATGCAGTTCGCCCGCCAAAGCCCCGTCGCCCCCGAATCCTGGGCAAACGCACCCCCCGGCGCCAACGGGGTGCAGAGAGCGAGCACACAAACCGCCGCAAGGCCTGTCAATCTGGGCATCTTTCCACTCCGATTCGCCGCTCCACCCCCCCGACGCGCACGCGCCGCCGGGGACGCCCGAGAATACCGGGGCTCCAGCGCCTGGGTGCAGGCCCGGCGCAACCAAAGAGAGTGCGGGAAACACGGCCGGCGGGATTCGAACCCACGACCTGCGGTTTAGGAAACCGCCGCTCTATCCAACTGAGCTACGGCCGCACAGGGGAGATGTTAGCGCCCGGCAACCGCTGTTCATCAAAAAGTCCTGCCCCCCCGCGCGCCGAAACCGGTCGGGGAACGCTCAATGGAACCGTGAGAGCACGCACAAAGGGGCTTTTGCCTACCCCAGCCTTGTTGTACCATGCGATCTCACGGAGGCCCGAATGAACCGCTCAATCAACCGCTCCCTCGTCATCATCGCCCTCTCCTCCCTCGTCGTCTCCGCGGCAAACGCCCAGGACATCGACGCCGCACGCAAGTACTCGTGGGGCGAGAACATCGGATGGATGAACTGGCGCGGCGCCAACGCCGGCGCCCAGGAGCCGCGCGTCTTCGCAACCTTCCTCTCCGGCTTCGTCTGGTGCGAGAACGTCGGATGGGTCAACCTCGGCGACGGCACCCCGACCGGCGCCGGCGGCACACGCTACACCAACACCGACGGCGCCGACACCGGCGTCAACATCGCCGCAAACGGAGACCTCTTCGGCTTCGCATGGTCGGAGAACCTCGGCTGGATCAACTTCGACACCCGCGCCTCCCTCACCGCCTTCGGACAGCAGGCACGCCTCGACGCCGACGCCCGACGCTTCCGCGGGTACGCCTGGTCAGAAAACGCCGGCTGGATCAACTTCGACGCCGCGTCAAACTTCGTCGGCCTCAAGTGCGTCGCCGATTACAACGACGACGGACTCGACGACATCCTCGACTTCCTCGACTTCATCGACGACTTCTCCTCCTGCGAGCAGCAGCCCGCCCCCTGCGGCGCCATCTTCAACTCCGACCTCAACGGCGACACCTTCGTCGACATCCTCGACTTCCTCGACTTCATGGACGCGTTCAGCAACGGCTGCCCGTAAGCCGCCTCGCCCTCATCGTCCCGTGAAGTTCCGCAGGTAGTGGACGATCGTCCGCGCCATGATGTCCGTCTCGAGGTTCACGCGCGATCCCGGCCTCAGCCCGCCGAGCGTCGTCACCTCCAGCGTCGTCGGTATCAGCGCCACATCAAAGGTCCCCGCCGACACATCCGCCGCCGCGATCGTCAGCGACACGCCCTCGACCGCCACATTCGGTACATGACCGGTTTCCCTGAACTCCTTCACGATACGCGCTCTGGATGGCCGTGGTCTTCACGCCCTGCAGGTCGCTGCCAGCGGCCGGCTCGCTCATGGCAATCGCCCCCACCATCTCGCCCGTGGCCAGCAGCGGCAGGTACTTTTTCTTCTGCGTCTC
>JAPKGU010000067.1 GCA_026647565.1 Phycisphaerales bacterium
CGAGAACGGCCGAGCAGGGCGATGCGCGCCTCGGCCGGCGTGGCCGACCAGCCGGCGAAGGCCGCGCGGGCAGCCCGGACCGCCCGGTCGGCGTCGGCGGGGGTGGCGAGCGCGACCTCGCCGATTGTCTCGCCGGTGGCGGGGTTCTCGACCGGCATCCGGCCGGCGCCGGGCAGCGGGGCAAGCCAGTCGCCGCCGATCAGGACGCGGTCGAGCGATGCAGCCGGCATGGTGGTGCTCCTCGCAGGCGGCCCTCAGGCGCGGAAGCGGATCGGGAAGGCCGCCCGGACGCGGGCGTCGAGGGCGGCCCCGATGGTGCAGGGGGCGCCCTCGAGGATCGCCCGCTTGCGCGCCGTGGCGGCGGCCAGCAGGCCGGGACGGCCGGCCTCGGCCCATTCCTTGGGGCTCATGCGGTTGCCGATCGCGGGGTAGACGTATTCGGTCTGCATCAGCCTGAGGGTCGCGTCGGCGCCGAGGTAGTGGCCGGGGCCGTCAAGGCAGACGGCGCGCATGGCGGCGATGTCGGTGGTCTCGTCGGTCACCTCGATGCCGCGCACGCAGCGCTGCACCTGGCCGAGGATGTCGTCGCCGAGGACCATGCTTTCGGGGCAGAAGCCGAGCAGCGAGGCATGCATGCCCACCGCCTCGTAGACCATGTTGAGCCCGGCGAGCCCGGCCAGCACGTTCGAGATCGCCTGCTCCCATCCCGCCTGCATGTCGGGCAGCTTGGCGTCGGCGATGCCGGCCGCCGCCCCGCCCGGCAGGCCGTAGAAGCGGTGCATCTGGGCGCAGCCCGCGGTCAGCAGCGCCTGCTCGGCCGAGCCGCCCGACATCGCGCCGGTGCGCAGGTCGCTGACGAAGGGCCAGGTACCGAAGATCGCCGGGTGGCCGGGGGCGATGGCGTTGACGTAGACGACGCCGGCGAGGCATTCGGCCACCGCCTGCACGATCGCCATCGCGATCGGCGCCGGCGCCGTCGCCCCGGCCTGGCCGGCGCTGAGCAGCAGGACCGGCATGCCGGCTGCCACGCAGCGCTCCATGGTCACGCAGCTTTCCTCGGCGAACTTCATCGGCGGCACGACGAAGCAGTTGGCGTTGCTGACGAAGGGGCGGGCGCGCCAGGCCGCCTCGCCGCCCCTCGCCGACAACGGCGGTGCCAGCGCCACCCACGCTCTCCTTCTTTCAAGCCCCGCCCGCGGCATGGGCGCAAACCCTCTCAATCTGGCCACCGACCAGCGGGGCGAGCCGCGTCTCCGGGGCAGCCGCGTGGATATCGGCGCCGTGGAGGCCTCGGTCCCGCCGGCGCCGCGTGGAGCCGCGACCTCGGCCAACGTCCACCACGTGGCATGGGTGGACGATCTGGGCAATGTGCTCGTCTATCAGCAGGGCTGGACCTACGAAGTACTCCAGGAGAAGACGGGCGCGCCCGCCGCGATCGGCGACGCGATCATCTGGGTCGACCCCAAGGACTCGCTCGTGTACGTCGCGGCGCCCTCCGCCCACGGCCTGCTCCTCTTCGCCCGCTCGTCGACCGGCACATGGTCCTTCCGTTACCTGATCACGGAGGCCGGCGCGACCGATTCACCCACGCGCGACCTGACCCACTTCATCTCCATCCGCCAGAAGATCGTCGTCATCGCCGGCATCACCGACGACGGACGCGTCGTCGCGTTCCGCCAGTCGCTCCTGACCAACGACAACGGCGAGTACGAGTACCTGTTCGTCAACATCGCCGACGACCTTGTCTCGCAGGGCTTCGGCACGCCCACGCTCACCGGCCTGACGAGCTACGTCCCTTCATGGGACACGTGGCACCTCGCCGGCGTCGACACCGAAGGCAACATCCAGTCCATCTGGATCAACACCAACAACCCGGCTTTCACCAAGTGGCGTCTCAACAACCTCAGCGCCATCACCGGCGCGCCTCCCATCGCCAGCCAGCTCTCCGTGACCCTCACGTCCTGGGGAGGAATCAACCTCACAGGGCTCGACGTCTCCGGCAACCTCCTCACCACCTGGTGGATCCCCCGCTTCGCAGGCCACTGGGCCGTCAACAACCTCACCACCCTCCACGACGGCGAGCCGCTCGTCGGAGGCAATCTCAGCGCCTACACCACCCCCTGGGGCGGCATCAACTACGTCGGCGTCGACGCGACCGGCACCGTTCGCGTCTACTGGTGGGTCCCCTCGTTCGGCGGCGACTGGGCCTTCAATCGGCTCCTTCCCATCTCGACCCCGCCGGAGCACGTCCCCACCGGCTCGCTGACCAGTTCCACCTCCGCCGCAGGCACCCTCAGCGTCTTCGGCCTCAACGCCGATGGCCACGTGCTGCGGATGTGGTGGCATCCCGGTGGATCCGGCCCCTGGACCGTCGATGACCTGACCGCGATCTCGGAGAAGGTCTGACCCGGACCCGACGAGCCCGCAGGCGCATGTCAGAACGTGATCCGCAATCGCGCCTCGAACACGCCGACCGTCTCCCCGCCCGCATCCTCCGACTCAAGGTCCGGAGCGTTCGCGATCACCTGGGCGCCGAACGTCAGTTGCACGCTCCGGGCAAGTTGCAGGCGATAGAACACCTCCGACACCACCTGGCCCTCGACGTCGTCGTCCGTTGACGAGCCCCACGAGACGCCCACGCCAACCGTGTCCTCTGCACGCCCCATCAGGCCCTCGACCCCCAGCCCGCCTCCAACCACCGCCGACACGCCCGTCGCGTCACCATCCGACCACGACGCGCGGAAGAACGGCACCGCTCTCTCCCCGATCTCCTGGTCGACGCTCAGCGCAAAGCCGTAATCCTCCGGCAGCTCGGCGTCCTCCGCCTCGTCGCTCCGCCACGCCGTGAGTCGATAGTTTCCCTCGCCGGCGCCCTCGATGTCGAGCGTCAGACCGACCTCCGCCGCCATGAAGAACTCCCCCGCCTCGATCGTGTGGAACCCCGCCTCGGTCTCGACCCCGTTCGCGTCGGCGATGCACCCGCCCACGATGATCCTGTCCGTCACCTGCCAGCCGAGGACGGCACCGAGCCCGTTGCCGGGGTAGTTGATCGCCGGGTCGCTCGAGAACGCACGGTTCATGAAGTACAGCGTGTCGTCGGCGAACCGATTCGTCCCCACGTAGTTCGTCGTGTCGATCTTCCCGACCACCGCCATCAACCGGTCGTCGAACATCCACTGCTCGTAGTAGAGCTGGACAATCGGGAACGACTCGTCGGCACCGATCCCGTCGGACGTCCCCCAGATCGCGCCGAGCTCCGACCCGAGATTCGCCGGCGCCACCTGCCCGATCCGGTGGATGTGCTGCGCGTTGAGATTGAATGCGCCCGCGTTCGTGCCGTCCTCCTTCCCCATGATCTGCCACGCCGCGAACAGGTCCAGATCCCCCTCCGCCCCGGAACGATCGCCAGGCCCGTCGGTGGCCGCCTGGAAGCTCAGCGTGTACGCGAGGCCGAGGCGCACCCCCGTCGCCTCTTCCATGCGCTCGTTGAGGCGGTCCCAGCCCCTGCCCACCACCGTGACGGGCCCCCAGTCGATCAATCCCGCCCGCTGCTTCGCCGAGTCGTCCGATCGCGACGAAACATCGTCGCGCATCGCGGGCAATCGAGACTCACCAACCACGGACTCCATCGTGGCCTGCGCCCACGCCGCTCCGCCGTTCCATGCGATCGCCGCGCACAGGCACGCCCTCATTCGTCGCAAGGCTCTCACCCTCCCAGCGCGATCGTCATCGCGACCAGCACCAGCCCAAGGACCAGCATCGCCGCACCGGTGACCCACGGATTCCTGCCGGCGCAACGCCCGAACGCCCACCCCGTCAGGAACAGCAGGCCCACCGCGATCCCGTTCGACACCCGCATCGCCGGCTGCGTGCTCGACATGAAGATGAACGGCACCACCACCGGAAACGTCGACAGGAACACCCAGAGAAACACCGCGATCGCGCCCAGCCAATCATCCCGCCTCAGTCCCGCCCGCTTCGGCGGCTCCGGCAGCCCCTTCAACCGAACCCGCAGCGACTCCAGCTCTGCCGGATCCATCACCGACACCACAATCGGCGGCAACGCCTCCGCGATCATCCGCCGCCCCTCCCGGGCGTCACTCGACTCCCGCACCTGCCGCAGCTTGCGCAGCCCCCCGCCCCGCTCCGCCATGCACCCCATGAGGTACAGCACCGCGTCGATGATGCCCCACGCGAGGTTGCAGCCGAGCGCGCCGATCAGCATCGCCCGCACATCGTCGCGCCCCGCCTCCGCGACGCTCAACGAGCCCGTGAACGTCAGCACCATGATCAGCCCGAACAGCACCTCCGAAACGCGATCGATCGGCTCCAGCGCACGCCGGAACCGACGCGACCCCTCATGCCCGGACTCCGAATCGCTGTTCGCCCCCATCGGTCCCTCACGCCGCCCGTGGCGGCAGCATGTACAACGACATCGCGAACACCAGGTACACCATCAGCAGCAGCACCCCGACGAACCACGCCGTGCGCCCGCTGTTGGTCAGCAGCGATGCCGCCGCCGTCGCGATCAGGATCATCGCCACCGCGCCCGGCCAGAAATGCAGGTCCATCGGCGACGGCCCCACGACATGGCTGAGCAGCACCAGCACCGGCGCGACGAAAAGCGCGATCTGCGCCGCGCTCCCGAGCGCGATGCCGACGCTCAGGTCGAGCTTGTCCTTCCGCGCCGCCGCGAACGCCGACGCCATCTCCGCCGCGCCCCCGACGATCGCCACCACCACAAAGCCCACGAAGGCCTGCGACATGCCGAACGTCGTCGCCGCCTCCTGCACCGATTCCACGAAAACCTCGCTCACCAGCGCGACCAGGACCGTCACCACGCCCAGCGTCACCGCAGCGACCCCGACCGGCCACGGCTTCTCGTCGCCCTCGTCTCCTTCCCCGTGGCCCCCATTCGGGCTTTGGAACGCCTCCCGATGGGTCTTCAGCGAGAACAACATCCCCAGCCCGTACGTCGTGATCAGCAGCACCGACAACGCCACGCTCAGGTCGCTCAGCACGCCCGGCGATGCCTGCACCGATTCACTCGTCGCGGCTAAAGACGGCACGAGCAGCGCGATCGTCGCGAGAAACAGCATCCCCGCCTGCATGCGCGCGTTCGCCCTGTTGTACTCCTGCACGTGATGCCGCAACCCGCCCAGCAGGAACGACACGCCGAGCATGAAAAGCGTGTTCGCAACGATCGCCCCCGCGATCGACGCCTTCACAAGCGCATACTCCCCCGCCCGCAGCGCCGTCACCGCGATGATCAGCTCCGTCAGGTTCCCCAGCGTCGCGTTCAGGAGCCCGCCGACCGCGTCCCCGGTCTTCGCCGCGACAGACTCTGTCGCGTGGCTCAGCAAGGCCGCGAGGGGCACGATCGCCAGCACCGACATCACGAACAGCATCGTGTGCCCGTCGGGACGCACACCCTTCACCACGAACAGCAACGGCACGAACACCAGCAGCCATAGCAGCGGCTTGCGACGCACGTCACGTAGCGCCGTCCACATTGCCAGCCACCTCACTGCCCGCGATGGGCCACGAGATTGACACCGCCCGCACCGAGCGATCCATCAACGGACTACCTTCGCAGTTTATCCGGATCCATCGCTCGCCGCGCTCAAGCATCGCCGCTGCTTCGCGCAAGCCGAAAAGGACGAGTCCGCCGACAGCGAGATGGATGCAGGCCCCGGCGCGTCGCGTCTCACGCGTCGCTGACTTCAGAGCAAAGTGGGCGATACAGGACTCGAACCTGTGACCTCATGCGTGTCATGCATGCGCGCTAGCCAACTGCGCCAATCGCCCATTCAAAGCACCGCCCGAACCGCTTCGACCCTCTTGACGGGAACCGAACAGCCGCGGGAGGCATGAGCGAACAGTATAGCCCCCGGAGTGCGGTTCGCAACCTCCCGGACCGGGTCGAGCCGCCGAGGACGCCCGTGCCGCGATCGCCCCGCTCGGCCCCCGGCCCGCATTGATCCCAAACTCACCATCGAACCGATCAGATTGGCTCACAGAAAGGGGATATCCTCATCCCCCATTGACACCCGGTTCGGGATCTCGGTGCCCGAGCCATCACGGTTTCCGACGCTTGTCCGTCGAAGCACCACACCACACATACATTCAGGAGTCCGGCGCGTGTCCTTATTCCAGACCGCTGCACATTCGATTCGATCCATCCGCTCTCTCGCCCGCCTCCCGCTCTTCGCGGCACTGATCCTCGCCCCGTGGCTTCTGCTCGCAGCGCCCGCCTCCGCCAGCGAGAGCGGCGGGCACAAGCCCGGCGGCGAGGTCAACATCGTCATGCCCGACCTCCGCAACGAGACCATCAAGGCGGAGTTCCTCGGCCAGAGCGGGCACAACCTCCTGCTGATCGGGCTGGTGGTCTCCGCCCTCGGACTCGGGTTCGGTCTCCTGATCTACACGCAGCTGAAGCGGATGCCCGTCCACAAGAGCATGCTCGAGATCAGCGAGCTCATCTACGCCACCTGCAAGGCCTACCTCTTCCGACAGGGCAAGTTCCTCATGGTGCTCTGGGCCTTCATCGCGATCGCCATGACCGCGTACTTCCTCCTGCTGGTGAAGGTCTCCGCGTTCGAGATGGCCGTCATCCTGCTCTTCTCACTCATAGGCATCGCCGGCTCCTACGGCGTCGCATGGTTCGGCATCCGCGTCAACACCTTCGCCAACAGCCGCGCCGCGTTCGCCTCCCTTCGCGGCAAACCCTGGCCCTGCTACGACATCCCCCTCAAGGCCGGCATGTCGATCGGAATGGCACTCATCAGCGTCGAACTGCTGATCATGCTGGTCATCCTCCTGTTCCTTCCCTCGGAACTCGCCGGCAAGTGCTTCATCGGCTTCGCCATCGGTGAGTCGCTGGGCGCCGCCGCGCTCCGCATCGCCGGCGGCATCTTCACCAAGATCGCCGACATCGGCTCCGACCTCATGAAGATCGTCTTCAAGATCAAGGAAGACGACGCACGCAACCCCGGCGTCATCGCCGACTGCGTGGGCGACAACGCCGGCGACTCGGTCGGCCCCTCCGCAGACGGCTTCGAGACCTACGGCGTCACCGGCGTCGCCCTCATCTCCTTCATCATGCTCGCCATCCTCCCCAACCTCTCCGGGTACACCACGGGCGGCGCGACGCCCGAGGCCGCGGCCTCCGCCGCCGGCACCGTGCAGGTCCAGCTCCTCGTCTGGATCTTCATGATGCGCATCATCATGGTCGGCGCCTCCGCCGGCGCATACTTCTTCAACCAGTTCCTCGCCAAGGGCAAGTACGGCAACGCCTCGAAGATGAACTTCGAGAAGCCCCTCACCAACCTGGTCTTCATCACCTCCGTCATCTCGATCGTGCTCACCTACGCCGCGTCCTACATCCTGATCCCGGACATCAACGGGGACACATCCCTCTGGTGGAAACTCTCGACGATCATCACCTGCGGCACCGCCGCCGGGGCGCTGATCCCGGAACTGGTCAAGGTCTTCACCTCCACCCACTCCAAGCACGTCCGCGAGGTCGTGACCTCCTCCGAGCAGGGCGGCGCGTCGCTCAACATCCTCTCCGGCTTCATCGCCGGAAACTTCTCCGGGTACTGGATCGGCATGGCCATCATGGGCCTGATGGGGATCGCCGCCTACATCGCAACGCTCACCACCTCCGCCGGCCAGTCGCTCGGCGATCTCATGGTCGCTCCCGCCGTCTTCGCCTTCGGCCTCGTCGCGTTCGGCTTCCTCGGCATGGGACCGGTCACGATCGCCGTCGACTCCTACGGCCCCGTCACCGACAACGCCCAGTCCGTCTTCGAGCTCTCCACCATCGAGACCATCCCCGGCATCAAGGACGAAGTTCAGAAGTCCTTCGGATTCACGCCGGACTTCGAGAAGGGCAAGGATTTCCTCGAGGAGAACGACGGCGCCGGCAACACCTTCAAGGCCACCGCCAAGCCCGTGCTCATCGGCACCGCGGTCGTCGGCGCCACGACGATGATCTTCGCCCTCATCGTCGGCCTCACCCACGGCCTCACGCAGAACCTCGACAAGCTCGGCCTCATGCACCCGCCGTTCCTCCTCGGCCTCATCGCCGGCGGCGCCGTCATCTACTGGTTCACGGGCGCCTCCACACAGGCCGTCTCCACCGGCGCCTACCGCGCCGTTGAGTTCATCAAGAAGAACATGCGCCTCGACGGCGCCGCAAAGGCCAGCGTCGAGGACTCCAAGAAGGTCGTCGACATCTGCACCAGGTACGCCCAGGCCGGAATGTTCAACATCTTCCTCGGCGTCTTCTTCTCCACGCTCGCCTTCGCATTCTTCGACTCCTTCTTCTTCATCGGCTTCCTCGTCTCGACCGCCCTCTTCGGCCTCTACCAGGCCATCTTCATGGCCAACGCCGGCGGAGCGTGGGACAACGCCAAGAAGATCGTCGAGACCGAACTCAAGGCCAAGGGCACCGAACTCCATGCCGCGACCGTCGTCGGCGACACCGTCGGCGATCCCTTCAAGGACACCTCGTCCGTCGCCATGAACCCCGTCATCAAGTTCTCCACCCTCTTCGGCATCCTCGCCGTCGAACTGGCCATCAGTCTCAAGCACGACGGCCAGCACACCATGCTCACCCATCTCCTCACCGTCGCCTTCTTCATCATCTCCGTCTTCTTCGTCTGGAAGTCCTTCTACGGCATGCGCATCGGCAAGGGCTCCACGCACCTCGCCGACGCCCACACGCCCAGCGACAAGATCCCTGCCACACGCTTCTGATCCAGAGTCGCTCCACCCTCGTCCCCTCCTTGGGCGGCAGGCAACCCTCGGGCCCTGCCGCCCCTTCATTTGTGTCTGTGGTGGCACCGCTCTCCAGAGCGGTGCTCCCGCTCCGAATCCACTCGCGGTATCCTGACGAACCCTCAACGCCCCGCCCCGTCGCCCGTCCCGCGGAGCTACAACCCGTGCTCAACCGCCACACCTCCGCCCTCGATCCACTCCCTCCGGATGTCCTCTCCCCGCGCCAATCGATCTACATCTGGCTCGCCGCCATCTTCATCACCTGCCTCGTCCTCGCGAACATCATCGGGGTCAAGGTCTTCCGCTTCGAGTTCATCGGGCGCGAGTGGACCCACACGATGGGGATGCTCCCCTTCCCCATCACCTTCCTCCTCACCGACCTCATCAACGAGTACTACGGCAAGAAGGGCGCACGCCGCGTCGTCTACATCGCCTTCGCGATGGCCGCCCTCGCGTTCATCCTCATCGCCATCTCGAGGGCCGTGCCGATCCGCGAGGACATCCCCGGCACCGCCACCCAGGCCGCCTTCGAGAACATCTTCGGCGCGGCCGCATTGATGTACATCGCCTCGCTCGTCGCCTTCCTCTGCGGCTCACTCCTCGACATCCTCCTGTTCGGTGTCTTCAAGCGCCTGACGAAGGGCAAGATGGTCTGGCTCCGCGCCACAGGCAGCACCGTGATCTCTCAGTTCTTCGACTCGCTCGTCGTCTCGTTCGTCTTCTTCGTCTTCATACCCCTGATCCTCGGCAATCCCGCCACCTCGCCCGCGGGCGCGTTCGAGATCGCCGCGGGCGGCTACGAACTCAAGCTCTACCTCGCGATCCTCGTCACGCCCTTCATCTATCTCGGACGCTGGATCATCCGCGAGTGGTTCGGACTCCGCCCCCTGCCGGCCGCAAACGCATGAGGGCGAGGGCCTGCTCATCGCGCGCCGCTCAGATGCCACAGCGAAGAAACCTCCCCCGTCCGCCGGTTCACCCGGTGAGCGCCTCCATTGTCTCCATGCTCGCATCGGCCCTCGGGCCGATGCGAACTCACCACAGCCACGCGAACACCGCTCCCGTGATGCACCCATAGGCCACACCATCGACGATGTTCATCGCGATCGCCCGCTTGGAGGACCCGAACCACAGCCCGTTCGGAATGTGCGAGAACGCGTACGCGAGGATCCCCGCAGTTCCCGTCACCTGGAACACGCGCCCAAACCCCGGTGTCGTCTCGATCCCCTCAATCACGCCCGGCTTCCCGCTGCCGATCGTCACCCACGCCAGGTACCCGATCGTCACGCTCACCGCCACATTCACGCAGAACGTCCCCATCATGCTCGGGCCCATCTTCGGAGGCGTCTTCCACAGACTGATGAACCCCAGCGGCCCCTCTTTCCAGCACCGCTGCACCTCCGGGTCCTTCATCGCTTCCTTGCCGCACCCGCCCCCCGGAAACACATAGTTCCCCGGCGGCAATCCCAGCGCCCGGATCCTCTCAATCGTTTCCTGCTGGTTCGGCAGTTCCGACATGTCCTTCTTGTGGTGAGGCAGCGCCATCCAGATCACCGCGCCCGCGATCCACGTCACCACCGCCGAAACCAGAATCGGCAGCCAGAGATTCGTCAGGAACTCCATCGCTTACCCCTTGAGAGAATGGCCGCGGCTGCGTCCTTGGTGGCACCGCTCTCCCGAGCGGTGTCGCTATTCGTCCCGCGGCTCAACCCGCAACCCGCGTTCGCCGAGCGCACGCTCGACCGCCTCTCTCGCCGCCTCTTCCTCGTACCCCCTGCGCGACAGCGAACCGAGCATCCGCCTCGCAAGAACGTTCACATCGACCGTCCCCGCCGCGAGCCTCGAAAGCTCGACCTCCACGATCCCACGCGCCACATCCAGCGCTCGCTCGCGATCGCCCGCTCGCTCCGCCTCGCCGCCTCGCCCGTCCACTCCCCTCGCCGCCAGCCGTGCCTGGATCGCCCGCCCGCTCAGCCCCTTGGCCTCCGCACGCCTGACCTCATCTTCCGCCACATCCTCATCGCGAATCAGCCCGACCTCGGCCAGCCGCTCCACCGCCTCGGTCGCGATCCGCGCGTCGACGCCCTTGGTCTCCAGCCACGCGAGCATCTCCGCTCGCGATCTCGCCCGCGCCGCCAGACGCCGCATCGCCATCGCCTTCGCCGCATTGACCCGCTCAAGCCGCCCCGCCCTCGCCGCCATCTCATCCGTCCACGCGACACCGGGCGCCAGTCCCAGCTCCAGCGCCTGCGTCGAAAGCAGCACCGCCACTCGCCGCCGCCCGACCAGCACCGACACCCGTTTCGGCGACCCCGCCAGTTCGCGCACGACACTCACCACATCCGCGCCATGCCCGGACGGAAACAGCGTCCCCGAAGATTCGTGCTCGCGTTGTCGATCGTCGCTCGACATGGATCGCCCGGAGAGCGTGCGAGTGCGCCTTCCCGCACCGCGCCGCTCACTCCAGCATATCAAGATAGCCGGAGATCTCCGAGACCGCGTGCGCATCCCCCGTCCGCTTCGCCGCCGCCAACCCCTCCCTCAACACCGCCACCGCCTCAGGCACCCGTCCCGCATCCTCGAGCGCTCGGGCCTTGTGGTAGTACGCGTAGCAGTACGTCGGATCCGCCGCGAGGCACCTGTCGTAATGCTCCACCGCCTCCGCCGTCCGCCCCGCCTTGGCGTACGCCTGCGCCAGCCCGTACAGCGCAAAGGGGTCGTTCGGCTCCGCCGCCAGCACCTTCAGGAGTTGATCGATACTCGGCATGGGAGCCACACTACCACGCGCGTATCCTTGGGTCCATTCCGTTCCAGACCACACAAATCGATCCGCATATCCCGTATCCCACGCGGGACGCACCGCAGGAGACAGCCATGCACAACGTCAAGCGCCTCGCCGTCATCGGAGCCGGTCAGATGGGTGGCGGCATCGCCCAGGTCGCCGCCGTCAGCGGCATCGACGTCACCGTTTTCGACGCCTTCCCCGGCGCCACCGACAAGTGCAAGGCCGTCCACCAGAAGTCCCTCTCCAAGCTCGTCGAGAAGCAGAAGCTCACGCAGGACGTGATGGATGCCGCGCTCAAACGCATCACCTTCGTCACCGACCTCGACGGGCTCAAGGGGTGCGACTGGGTCGTCGAGGCCATCGTCGAAGACGCCGCCGTCAAGAAGGACCTCTTCAAGAAGCTCGCCGCCCTCCTTCCTTCTGACAACGTCGTCCTCGCCACCAACACCTCCAGCATCAGCATCACCGAGATCGCAACCGCCGCCGGCCCCGCCGCCTCGCGCGTCGTTGGCATGCACTTCTTCAACCCCGTCCCCCTCATGGCCCTCGTCGAAGTGATCCCCGGCCTCGCCACCGCGCCAGCCGTCGTCGAGCGCACCATCGCCCTCGCGACCGCGATGGGCAAGACGCCGCTCAAGGCCAACGACCGCGCGGGCTTTGTCTCCAACCGCGTCCTCATGCCCATGATCAACGAGGCCTTCTACGCCTGGATGGAGGGCGTCGCCGAGCCCGAGGCCATCGACGGCATCATGAAGCTCGGCTGCAACTTCCCCATGGGCCCCCTGCGCCTCGCCGACTTCATCGGACTGGACACCTGCGTCCACATCATGAACGTCCTCGCCGACGGACTCAACAACGATCGCTACCGCGCCTGCCCCCTCCTGAAGCAGCTCGTCACCGCGGGCCGCCTCGGCGACAAGTCTGGCCGCGGCGTCTTCGACTACTCCAAGAAGTAACCAACTCGGCCATCACAACACCCGGGGCAACCACCCCATCGCCCGCGCTCCCAACGCCCCCGCGTCCCGTGGTACGCTGCGCACATGCGGCTGCTGCGCCTCCCTCTTCCCCGCCTCCCCGTCAAACACCTCTACCGCGCCTTCCCCGAGCTCGACACCTACTCCGACGAGCAGTGCCAACGCTTCATGCGCGCCAGCCGTGGCGGTTTCGCGCGCACCATCGTCCACGCCGCGATCATCCTCGCGATCACGATCGCCGGTTTCATCGGCGGCTCCCTCTTCCTTATCTGGTTCATCAACAACACCACCCAGAACGTCCCCATCATGAACCTGGGTCGGCCCGCCCCGCTCTGGCAAGCCATCCTCTACACGATCCTCATCATCGCCACCGTCGCCCTCGGACCCATCCTCGGCTTCCTCGCCCGCGACTTCCTCGTCATCGACCGCATCCGATGGATCCTCCGCTCGCGCGGGCTCTGCCCCACCTGCCGCTACTCCCTCGTCGGCCTTGCCGTCGACGCAGAGTCGCGCGTCCTCTGCCCCGAGTGCGGCAACGCCACCGCCGTCGATCCCTCCCTCAGCGAACTCACCACCGACGAGGGAGGCCGTCCGCGATACAAGCCGGAGATACCGCATCACATCAAGGCCCCCATCCTCCTTCGCGTGCCGCTCGGGCTCAAGCGATGGATCAAGCGTGCGGCGTGGGGCCTGGCCGCACTCATCGGACTCGTCATCCTCGCTGGAATCGGCTACGAGGTCTTCCTGCAGGTTCAGGCCGCCGCCGCCCGCAGAGCGCGACCATCCCCCGAGGCATGGCTCGCGCTCCTCGAGTCCGGCCAACCAGACGGGACAACGCCCTACGATCCGGACGGATTCGCCATCGCCGAACGCATCGCCGAACGCATGAAGGAAGCAGAATCCGCGGCACGCCTCGAGTATCGCGTCGCCGATCCCGACGGCACGTACAACTTCGCCGACTACCAGCTCATCTTCCTCACATCGTCTCAGTATGCACAGTGGTACTCGTCGAACACCGATACCAGCTCGGTCCGCGCCTACACCCTTGAGTCGCTCCGGCGCCTCGAAGCCGAGAGCATCGCGCCTCTGATCGATGAACTGATCCGCTCGCGCCGCGCGATGGACACCCCGCCACCGCCCGGTCCGCGCGTGCCAATCGCCGGCGAGTGGTACTCAAGAAGCGCAAGTCTCAACAACGTCGCCAACATGCTCGCCGCCCGCGCGGTCATCGCCGCTGAACGAGCCGATCAGGCCGCGTTCGTCCAATCCCTCGAAGGCATCCTCGCCTGCGCCCGGATCGCGGCGCTCAGCCCTCGGACATACGGACTCTACTGGTCTCTCCACTACCACACACTCGCCAACACACGCGTCTTCGACACCATCCGAACGGGCCTCCCCGCGAAGTGGATCCAGCCGACCCTTGACTGCTACGTGCGCCAGGCCTCCCGCCCGCCCGACGACTTCATCGTGAACGGCGAGCGCATGATCCTCGAAGACGCTGCCGCTTGGCTCTTTGAGGACGCCGGCGCGATCCGCCTCGGACCGCTCTCGGACAAGGTCATGGGTCTCACGTCCCAGTCCGCCGCGTGGGGCGCGAAATCCCGGCCCATCGGAACATTCCGCTCCAACACCCGTGAGGCGAGCAAACGGGCCGAGCAGATTCGCGCCCATTTCGAAGTCCCCGACCTCCGAGCCGTCTCAGGCATGCGGGCAATGCCCGGCCCTACGCATCTCGCCACCTCGCTCTTCAACTCCTACTTCGAACAGGTCGTTCCCGCTCGCCATATCACCTCGCTGGCGACCAGCGCCGCCATCCTCTCGCTCCACATCGAGCGATACCGCGCCGACCACGGCGTCTACCCGGACTCGCTCGACGCCCTCGTTCCCGCCTACACCGAATCACTCCCCATCGACCCGTGGGACGATGCGCCGATCCGCTACCGACGACTGGCGCCTGGGGAGGACGCGTTCGGCCGCCCCTTCCTGCTCTATTCCGTCGGTGCCGACAGAACCGACGACAACGGCGTCTCGTCGCTCCCACCTCGTCAGCGTGATCGAGTGATGTTCGCGCCGATCCCCGCGGACCTGGTCGGCAACGACTTCATCCTCAACGACCTTGAGCGGTTCCGCTGAGCCCGCACCGCCGCGCCCCCTCACCACACCAGCATCATCACCACCCCCGTCGCGCCCACCACCCCGAAAACGACCGCCATCGGCCTCAGGAGGCGCGCCCCCGCGATCACACCCACCATCCCGAGCTTGAACGCCATGTTGCTGATCGTCGCGATCACGATCGCACGCCACGCCGTCTCATGCGCCAGGCCGCCGGACTCCGCCATGCGAGACGTCGAGAGCGTGATCGCATCAATGTCCGTCAGCCCCGAGACCGCCGCCACCACGTAGATCCCCTGGTCGCCCATCGACTCGCGGCTCCACGCCACCGCCAGCAGCACCAGCGCATACAAACCGGCAAACAGGAGCGCCGGCCTCAACTCCACCGGGTTCTTCGCCGGGGGCGCCTCCGCCGGCTCACGCCGAACCCGCAGCCAGACCGCGCCGGCGCAGCCCGCCGAAACCGCCAGCATCACACCGATCGGCCCCGCGCCGTGCCGCAGCAGCAGCGGCGACGCCACCCCGATCTCGACCAGCACCCGCACGAACATCACGCAGGACGCCGCCGTGACGACGAACACCGACACCAGCGTCGGCCCGCCCTCCTTCGCGCGCCGCGCAAATGAAGCCGTGGTCGCCGTCGAAGAGACCAATCCGCCGATCACACCGGCGATCAGCACGCCGCGCCTCGCTCCGAACAGCCGGTGCGCGCCGTACCCCGCAAGCCCGATCCCCGTGACCAGCACCACCATCAGCCACACGTTCCGGGCGCTCCACACCTCGTAAGGCCCGAAACGCTCCGTCGGGAGGAGCGGGAGCATCACCACGGAGATCAACGCAAACGTCAGGATCGACCGCACCTCCGCGTCGCTCAGCCGCTCCGAGAACCGGTGCAGCCTCTCCTTCGCGTGCAGCAGCACCGCCGTCACCACGCCGATCGAGACCGGCACCACCGCCTCCGCGTGCGGCGTCAGCACACCGACAACGAACATCACGATCAGCGCCACTTCGCTCGTCAGGCCCGGCGACCCGTTCTCGGAATCGCCGCCTTGAATGTGGCTCGCCACCGCAAGACCCGCGATCGCCAGCAGCCCCGCCCCCACGACCCACGCCCCGGCAAACGACGCCGCAAGCGAGCACGCCGCCCCGAGCACCGTCGCGAGGGAGAACGTCCGGATCCCCGCCGTCACGTGGCCCGAATGCTGCCTCTGCACGCCCACAAGCAGACCCAGCGACAGCGCGAGCGCCAACGGAACCAACGATTCGGACGCCGGAAGTCTGATCGACCCGTCGAGCATCATCCAAGCGTATCGCGCCGCGGTCCTCCACGGCTCGCCCGTCATGCCCAGACGCGTCGCTCGCTCAGCCCTTCGCCCCGATCACAACCCGGCGCGTCATGTCCGACACCCACACCCCGCCCGGCTTCTCTATCGTCAGCGCGAACGCCGCGGCACCCTGCGTCGCGATCCGCGGCTCGATCCGCACGACGACCTCGCCCGTCACCGGGTCCGGCGTCGCGTCAAAGAGCGCCCCGCTGATCCGCTGACCCATGCCGCGCGAATCGACAATCCACAACTGGTACTGCTCCACCGCCGGATCATTCCGCTTCAGACCGGCAAGACGCAGATACCCCGCCTGCTCCGACTCGGACCACACCACGTCGCCCGTCACGCCCGCCTGCTCGGGGTTGTCCCAATCCGCCAGCGGAATCACCACCGCGTCCGGCGCCGACGCGAGCAGCTGCGCGCGAACCTCCGACGCCGGCCGAATCGCCACAGGAGGCGTCGTGTCGGGAGCGACCCCCGTCCCGCCCGGCCTCATCCAGCCGATCGCCGCCACAACGATCGCGGCCGCCGCCGCCAGCCACCCGCCGATCCGCATCGGATCCGACCGTCGAGCACCAGACGCTCGAGCAGCCGTCGGTGTGCGCTCGGGCGCGCGACGTGACGCACCGCTCGCGCCCTGGCCGCTGACGATCCGCTGACCGTCAAGAAGGATCTTCGTACGAAGATGGTCCGGCATCCGCTCGACGCCGCCCCGTGAGATCGCGACGTCCGCCGCCGCCGCCGCACGCTCGATCGATCCGTCATTCAACTCGGGGAACTCGGCGCACAGCGCCTCGAACTCCGCCCGCTCCGCTTCCGACAACCCACAGGTCGCCCGATCGCACAGGAGATCCAGCAGGCGATCGCCGCCCGCGCCGCTCGCGCCGCTCGCGTGGTTGGAGGCGCTCATGCCGCACCTCCCGCACTGTTGTCGCCGTTCACCTTCGACACGCCGAGCAACTCCCGAAGCCGAATCAACCCGCGCCGAGCATGCGTCTTCACCGTTCCGAGCGGCAGACCCGTCGCCTCGGAGATCCTTTCGTGCGAAAGCCCGTGGTAGATTGAAAGTCGCAAAACCTTCTGCTGATCCACGCTCAGCGTCGCCAACGCCGACTGGGCCTTCTCCAGTTCATCAGAACGTTCAAATCGTTCATTCGCCAGACGCGCCGACGCCTCTTCCGGATCGACCGCCAGCGTCGTCCTCGCTGCGTCCCGCCCCGACTTCCTCGCACGGTCGATCAATCGACGCCGCGCGATCGTCGCGATGAACGTGACCTCAGCACCCAGCGAGGCGTCATAGCGCGGAGCGCTCCGCCACACGTCCAGGAAAATCTCCTGCGCCGCGTCCTCCGCCTCCTGCTCGTTCCGGGTGAATCGTCGCGCCAGCGAATAGACCAGACCGCCATACGAGTCCAGCACATCGCGCACCGCACCCGCGTCGCCTCGGGCCACGCGTTCGAGCAGCGTTCCTTGCTGGGGAGCGGTCGTTGTCAATCGCTGAGAGTCTAGTCTCATCGTTCGCGGCATGACAAGGACGCCTGCACTCACTTCGCGACTCCATCCGCAGCAACCACAGAAAGCGACCAAGAAACGCAAAGGGTCCCGGACCGCGATTCGATCCGGGACCCCGTCTCGATGCACCCGAAAGCGGATTACTTGGGCATGATCACCGTGTCGATCACGTGGATCACACCGTTCGACGTCTCGATGTCCGTCGTCACGATGTTGGCGTCGTTGATCATCGCCTTCCCACCGTCAACCTTGAACGACACCTTGCCGCCCTGGACCGTCGTGGCGCTCGGCGTCTTGACGACCTGGTCCGCGTAGACCCGACCCGGCACGACGTGGTACGTCAGGATCGACGTCAGCTTGGCCTTGTTCTCGGGCAGAAGGAGAGAAGCGATCGTCTCCTTCGGCAGCTTGCCGAACGCCTCGTCCGTCGGCGCAAACACCGTGAACGGTCCCGGACCCTTCAGCGTGTCGACAAGGCCCGCGGCCTTCACCGCCGTCACGAGCGTGCCGAAGGAGCCGGCGTTCACCGCCGTGTCCACGATGTCCTTGTCCGCGGGAAGGATCACGCTGTCGATCACGTGGATCACGCCGTTGCTGCACGCGATATCGGCCTTCGTGACCGTCGCGTTGTCGATCATCACCTTGCCGTCCTTCGTCCTGATGTCCACGCGCTGCCCGTTCACCGTGCCCGCGTTGCTCAGCTTCACCACGTCCTTGGCCATCACGTTCCCCGGCACCACGTGATACGTCAGGATCGCCGTCAGGAGCGCCTTGTTCTCCGGCTTCAGCAGGTTCTCAACCGTGCCCGCCGGGAGCTTCGCAAACGCCTCATCCGTCGGCGCAAACACCGTGAACGGACCCTTGCCCTGGAGCGTCTCAACCAGGCCCGCCGCTGTCAGCGCCGCCGCCAGCGTCTTGAATGAACCGGCGCCGATCGCCGTCGCGACGATGTCCTGAGGAGCCAGCTCCGTCTCGTTCGACGCGGACATCGCCTGCGCCTGCTGCACCGGGCACGCGTACTTCTCCGAGCACGAAGAGGGCGGCTCGGTGGTGCCAGAAGCAAGCGAAAGGGCAAGGACGCTCAGGATGGACATGCTCATGCGTTAACTCCTCGTGCGATAGCCATCCCGAACCGCGCGACAGCGCGGACCGGGTCAGGCGGTCTCGATGAACGTTTCTGCGCCGCGCCCGCGACACGCGGGACCGGCCCAACGCCTTCGAGCACCCTCGCTCCCCGGATTCAACTCACAACCCCCCGCCCAAAGACAGCGAGCGGAGCCGCATCGGCCCCGCCCGCCATTCGCTTGCCAATCTCATACCACTCGACTCACTCGTCGTCCTTGATCCCCATCTCCTCGTGCGCCTTGTCCCTCGCGGCGATCAGCTCATCCAACTTCTTCGACGCCTCGTCGCCCTTCCCGTCCATCACCGCGACCTCCATGTCCACCAGAATCCGCAGCGCCTTGATCAGATCCCGCCGATAGTGCTCGTTCGTCTCCGCCTTGGCCGCGTCATCCGCAAGGTTCGCAAGCACGCCCTCAGGCGCGGGCAGGCCCTTCGCCGCGACACACCCGCGCTGCATCTCGTTGATCATCCTCAGATTCTCGTCACGCTTCGTCGCATCGCCGATCTGACCCCGAAGCTGACGCACAGGCCGGTTCATGCTGCGCATCGCCTGCTCGACGCTGATCACGCCACCCGGTCCGCCCGGACCGCGCGGCCCCCGCTCCCCCGGCGGCCCGCCCGGCTGCCCCTGCTGACCCGGCTGCCCACCCTGTTGATTCCCCGGCTGGCCCGCAGGCCTCTCCGGCTGCAACGCGAGCACCGTCGCCCCCGTGCCGAGCATCGTCATCATCACGACCGATCCGATCTGTAGCGACCTCTTCACGACTTAGTTCTCCATGTGAATGAACAAGCAACCAGCGCCCTCGTGGCGCTCGCCGATCAACGCGGGCACCGGGCCGACATTGCCGCCCCGCGGCAATCCGACCCGTGCGCACGCCCTGCCAGCGTACTTCCGAGCACGCCCCAACGCACCTGCGACACCGCCACACACTCGATTCCCTCACACGCCCCTCACAAAGACTGGCTCGCCCACTCGGAATACGCTAGATTCGGTCTGATTCACGTTCGCTCGCCCGCGACCCCATCCACGGAGCCGCTCTCCATGTCCATGCCCGACACCCGCACCCCCGGCGCCACCTCAAAGGGCACATCCACAGCGACCGGCGCAAAGGTCGACCCACACGCCGTCACCATCAGCGGCATCGTCGTGCAGCCGACTTACGGGCCCGACACGCCACCAGAATCGCTCAAGAACATCCCTCGCGACATCGCCGCCCCAGGCCAGTTCCCCTACACCCGCGGCCTCTTCGAGCAGGGCTACCGCACCCGCCTCTGGACCATGCGCCAGTTCGCCGGCTTCGGCTCCGCCGACGACACCAACCGCCGCTTCAAGTATCTCCTCGCCCAGGCAAAGACCTCCACCAAGGCCAACACCGGCCTCTCCACCGCCTTCGACCTCCCCACTCTCATGGGCCGCGACTCGGACGATCCGCTCTGCATGGGCGAGGTCGGCAAGTGCGGCGTCGCCATCGACACCATCGAGGACATGCACCGCCTCTACGCCGATATCCCCATCGACAAGGTCACAGTCAGCCAGACCATCAACGGACCCGCCGCTGTCATCTGGGCCATGTACCTCGCACACGCCCACCAGCGCGGCATCTCCTGGTCCACGCTCGGCGGCACCCTCCAGAACGACATCCTCAAAGAGTTCCACTCCCAGAACGAGTTCATCTATCCGCCCGAGCCGTCGGTCAAGCTCGTCGTCGACACCATCGAGTTCCAGTCGCGCCACGTGCCCAAGTGGAACTCGGTCTCCATCTCCGGATACCACATCCGCGAGGCGGGGAGCACCGCGACGCAGGAGCTGGCGTTCACGCTCCGCGACGGCATGGAGTACGTCGAGGCGTGCATGGAGCGCGGGCTAGATATCGACGACTTTGCCCCGCGCCTCTCCTTCTTCTTCAACTCGCACAACGAGTTCTTCGAAGAGCTCTGCAAGCTCCGCGCCGCCCGCCGCATCTGGGCACGCGTCATGAAGAACCGCTACGGCGCCAAGTCCGAGCGCTCCTGGTTCATGAAGACCCACGTCCAGACCGCGGGTTGCTCCCTGACCGAGCAGCAGCCGCTCAACAACATCGTGCGCGTTGCCTATCAGGCCATGGCCGCCGTCCTCGGTGGCTGCCAGTCCCTCCACACCGACTCGATGGATGAGACGCTGGGCCTGCCGACCGAGCAGGCCGTCACCGTCGCCCTCCGCACACAGCAGATCCTCGCCCACGAGACAGGCGTCACCCGCGTCACCGATCCTCTCGGCGGCAGCTGGTTCGTCGAGGCCCTCACCGACAAGATGGAATCCGACGCCCTCGACTACATCCACGAGATCGACTCGATGGGCACATACACCGACTGGCATCCTGTCGGCACTCAAAAGGGAGCCCCGAGCGCAAGCTCGGGGTCTGCGCCTTCCCTCGAACAACACCAGGCATAAAATGTTGAGTCAAAATGATGGAGATTCGATTAAGAGACCACCGTTTTTGTAAATACCAATTTTTATGCAGAAATGGCGTTTGCAAAGATGAGA
>JAPKGU010000068.1 GCA_026647565.1 Phycisphaerales bacterium
GCTGTCGGGTCGCGTGTCTGGAGGATCTCCATGGGCGTTGGACGACTTGTCTCGTCGCGGGCGAGGGCGATCGATGCGTCGGGGATCCGGCGTGTGTTCGATCTGGGCGCGAAGCTCAAGGACCCGAACAACTTGTCGATCGGGCAGCCGGACTTCCCGGTGCCCCGGGCGGTCAAGGACGCCGCGGTGCGAGCGATCCTCGAGGATCGCAACGGCTACACGCAGACAGGCGGCATTCCGGAGCTTCGGGCGCGGATCATTGCCGATCTGAAGGACGATCTGGGTTGGGACGCGTCGGGTCCTGTCTCGGGCGGTGGCGAACACGCGTCGATGATCGTGACGGCGGGAACGTCGGGCGGTTTGATGCTGGCGTTTCTGGCGCTCCTGGAGCCGGGTGACGAGGTGATCGTTCCTGATCCCTACTTCGTGGCGTACCCGCACCTCGCGACGATGTGCGGTGCGAGAGCAGTCAAGTGCGACACATATCCGGACTTCAAGCTGACGGCGGCTCGGGTGGCGCCGCTCATCACGGAGCGAACGAAGATCGTCCTGGTCTGCTCTCCGGGAAACCCGACGGGCGTGGTGATGAGCGGGTCTGAGCAGCGGGAGCTGCTGGAGCTTTGCCGCGCGAGGGGAATCCTGCTCGTCAGCGACGAGATCTACGATCTCTTCTGCTTTGATGAGGCGCGCACGCAGCGCGACAGCGTCGGGCGTCTTCGCTGCCCGAGCGCCGCGCGGGAGCCGGGGGCCTGGGACCACGTGCTGGTGGTCCGTGGATTCGGCAAGACATACGGCGTGACCGGTTGGCGCATGGGGTACGTGGCGGGTCCGCGTGTGATCGTGGACCAGATCGCGAAGATGCAGCAGTATTCGTACGTGTGCGCACCCTCTCCGGCGCAGTGGGGGTGCGTCGAGGCGTTGTCGCAGGACATGGGCACCGTCGTCGCCGACTACCAGGCCCGGCGCGATTATGTCGTCTCGCGCCTTCGCGAGGTCACGGAGATCTCGGCGCCGGGCGGGGCGTTCTACGCCTTTCCCAGGGTGCCGGAGCGTCTGGGGATCTCGGCGAGTGCGTTCGTTGAGCGGTGCATTGAGAAGAACACGCTGGTCATTCCGGGATCGGCGTTCTCGTCGCGTGACACGCACATCCGGCTGAGCTTCGCGACGACGCGGACGCAGCTGGAGCGCGGGCTGGACGTGATCGTGGGGCTGATGAGGTAGCGGGTGGGTGCGCGGGAGGCGGCGCGATGATCTCGCTGATCGGAGTGCGGGAATGAGTGATCCGAATCAGACGGGTGCGACGGGCGAGCATTCCGAGCGGCCCGAGACGCCGACGTCGGCGGTGACACGCGCCATGTTCGGGGTCGCCGGGTCGGGGGGCGATCCGGCGGGCGCCCTGGAATCGCCGGGGGATCGCGTGGGCCCGTACACGCTGGTATCGGTTCTTGGCGAGGGCGGCTTTGGGACGGTCTGGCTCGCCGAGCGGCGCGAGCCGATGGTCCAGCGCGTTGCGCTCAAGATCCTGAAGCCGGGGATGGATTCAAGGTCGGTGATCGCACGATTCGAGCAGGAGCGCCAGGCGCTCGCGGTGATGGACCATCCGAACGTCGCGCGCGTGTTCGACGGTGGCATGACGGAGCGCGGGCGCTCGTACTTCGTCATGGAGCTGGTGCGAGGCGAGACGATCACGTCGTACTGCGACAGACGCACGCTCTCGGTCAGGGAGCGGCTCGAGCTGTTCGTGCCGGTGTGCGAGGCGGTCCATCACGCGCACATGAAAGGGATCATCCACCGCGATCTGAAGCCGTCGAACGTGCTCGTCACGGAGGCGGAGGGGCGCCCGGTTGCGAAGGTGATCGACTTCGGCATCGCAAAGGCCACCGAGGCGTCGGAGGTTCAGAACTCGGTCTTCTCGACCGAGGGAGTGCTGATCGGAACGCCGGAGTACATGAGCCCGGAGCAGGCGGGCGGGCGGATGGACATCGACACGCGGACGGACGTGTACTCGCTCGGCGTGGTGCTGTACGAGCTGCTGGTCGGGGCGCAGCCGTTCGATTCCAAGCGCCTACGGGGGCGCGGGTACGCGGAGATCCAGCGGATCATCCGCGAGGAAGAACCGCCCCGTCCGAGCGCTCGGCTCGGCAGCGCGGGAGCCGAGGCCGAGTCGATCGCGTCCAAGCGGCGGGACTCGCGCGTGTCGCTGGTTCGTGAGCTGAGGCGGGAACTCGAGTGGATCCCGTTGAAGGCCATGCGCAAGGAGCGGGATCGGCGGTACGAGAGCGCCTCCGCGCTCGGGGAAGATCTCAAGCGGTACCTCGACGGCCGAGCGCTCGTCGCGGCGCCCGAGTCGCGGGTCTACCTGGCGCGGAAGTTCGTCGCGCGGAACCGCGTCGTCGTCGGCGCGGCGGCCGCAGTGTTCGTCGCGCTGGTCGCCGGACTTGCGGGCACATTGTGGCAGGCGCGTGAGGCGGCGCGCCAGGCGGCACGCGCCGATGAGCGGGCCGATGCGGCGATGAGGGCTGAGGGCGAGGCGAGCGCCGCCCGCGACGCGGAGCAAGCGCGAGCGGATGAGCTCGAGAAGGTCGCCGGTTTCCAGCAGAGCATGCTCGCGCAGGTCGATGCGACCACCGCGGGCGTGCGCCTGACCGAGGACGTCAGCAAGCGCTTCGGCGAGGCGATGGCGGCCCAGCCGGGCACGGCGGAGGAGCACGCCGCCAGGGCCGAGGCGTTCCGGCAGGAGTGGCTGCGCGTCAACGCGACAGACGTGGCGACGGCCCTGATCGACGAGGCGATCCTCGCGCCCGCAGCGGACGCGATCACGGAGCAGTTTGCGGACCAGCCGCTCGTCGAGGCGCGTCTCAGGCAGGCCATCTCCGAGCGGTATCGCGACCTGGGGCTCTACGACAAGGGGCTTGAGCAACAGAAGCGGGCGTATGACTTGCGTCGAAGCTCACTCGGAGAGGATCACGCGCTGACGATCGAGTCGATGAGCGGGATCGGGGTGCTGCTCGGGATGCAGGGCAAGCTCGCGGAGGCCGAGCCGTTCTACGCCGGCGCTCTCGAGCGGTCGCGTCGTGCGCTCGGTGATGACGACCCGATCACGATATCCGCCATGGCGAACATGGGGTACCTGGTGCAGGTTCAGGGCAAGCTCGCGGAGGCCGAACCGCTCTTTCGTGAGGCGTTCGAGCGGCGCGGGCGCGTGCTGGGCGCGGACCATCCGGACACGATCACGTCTCTGAGCAACATGGCGAGTCTGATGGAGAATATGGGGCGGCTGTCGGAGGCCGAGGCGCTCCACAGGCGGGTGCTCGAGGCATGTCGGCGAGTCCGGGGCGACGACCATCGCGAGACGATCACGTCGCTGAACAACCTCGGGGCTGCGCTCGCGTTTCAGGGGAAGCTGTCCGAGGCGGAGCCGTACTGGCGCGAGGCGCTCGATCGCAAGCGACGAGTGATGGGAGAGGACCACCCCGACATGGTGCTCTCGCTGAACAACATGGGGTTCCTGCTCTTCCAGCAGGGCAAGCAGGAGGAGTCGGCCGCGTACTTCCGGGAAGCGTTGGAGAAGGCGCGGCGTGTGCTGGGCGAGGACCATCCGCACACGCTGGGCCTGATGAACAACACGGCGCACCTGCTGAGCGCGCTCGGCCGACTCGACGAGGCAGAGGCCTACATGATCGAGGTCGTGGATCGGAAGCGGCGCGTTCTCGGGGCGGAGCACCCGGACACCCTGGTGTCGGTGAACAACCTCGGCGCGGAGTACCTCGATCAGCATCGTTTCGCCGAGGCCGAGCCGTATCTCCGAGAGGCGTTTGACGGTCGGCGCCGCGTGCTCGGCGACGAGCACGTCAACACCGTCACATCGGCCATGAACGTGGGAATCCTGCTGCGGGCCATCGACCGGCAAGCCGAGGCCGTCGAAGTCATGGTTCCGTTCGAGGTCCACGCACGAGCCGTGTACATCGAGTCGAACACCCCTCTGCTCGGCAGGTTTCTCATGACGCTCGGGGGCGCGTGGGTGGAGCAGGGGTTCAGCCCCGACCGGCCAGCCCGCGCCGAGCCGGCGCTCGTTGAGGCGCACGGGATTCTCTCCGAGGCTCAAGGGCCGGACCATGAGGACACCGTCGCGTGCGTCGAGCTGCTGGTTCGCCTGCACGAAGACGCGGATGCCGCAGAGCCGGGCAAGGGGCACGCGGAGAAGGCCGCGGCATGGCGTGCGAGACTGCCCGACACCGGCAGAGGTTCGGAGACCGATTCGGAGACCGATTCGGAGACTGATTCGGAGACTGGCCCTGGCTGATCAGAAGTCGATGATGAACCGGGCGAAGAGGCCGTCCTGGAGCGACGCGTCCTCACCGGGAATCCCGGCTCGCAGGAAGTCGAAGCCGAGCGCCATGCCGGCGTTTGCGCCGATGGAGAAGTACGCCTCGGCGGAGAGCGTCGTGTAGCGACGGTCGGTGGAGAATGCGCGGCTGGCGCCGTCCGCACGGAGGAACACGCCGCGCGAGAGCTCGAGATTCGCCATCGTGAAGTGCTGCTCGGCGTGGTCTCCGGGGTTTCCGGTGGCGGTGTGGATGTCCGCTCGATCGGCGAACAGCGGCTCCTGCTCGACGTCAAAGGCGAATCCCGCGCGTGCGCGGGCGGTGAGGGTGCTGACGAGATCGTCGTCGTCTGAGGCGAGGGACTCATTGAGCCACGACTCGCGGAGGCGCTGGCGCACCGCGCCATCGCCGAGAAACGAGAATCGCTTCGGGTCGTGCGGCCCCAACCCGGGGTCGAAGTCGGGGTCCCGCGTCGCGCTCGCGGGAGCGGCGATTGTCGGCGGGATCTCCGTCACGGGCGACAGCCCGACGCGTGGCTCCGGCGGCGGAGGATCGAACGCCACGAGCGCCGCGAGCATCGGGATCAGCGGGACGGACGGCACGGGTCAACTCCGGGACGTGTCGATCGAGGACGCGCGCGGAGGGCAAGGAGCTCGCAAGGGGTGGTGCGCGTCAGGAGCCAAGTCCACCCAGTGATTTCGGCATGAACCGTGCATTCTCCATGAGATACAGGCCCACAAGCCACTCGCCGACAAGGTAGGGCTCCACCTTGAACAGCCCTTCGAGTGATCCGGCATTCGCGAACCTGCCGTCGTCGACAACCGGTTGGGCGAGGCGGACCTCCACGGCGTCATAGGGGGTCGGGGGCACGCCGATGCAGCACCCGTCCCACTGGTTGAGCATCACCAGAAGCTCGCGCGGCTGCTCGATCGCCAGCGGGAAGCAGACGAACCCGTCGATGCGAACGTGCTTGCCGGAGAGCATCATGACCCGCCCGGGAAGGGTCGTCTTCTTCGCACGAGGATCGAACTCCTCGGTCGTCGCGACCAGCATCTCCCACGTGATGACGTAGGGCTTCTCCTTCGTGCCTTCGCCCTTCACGATGAACTTGTCGTCGACGAGGAGGGTGCCGTCCTCCTGCTTGACGATCTTGGCCTCGGACTTTGCGTACTTGGAGGTCGTGTCCGCTGGCTCGGCTGCGGCGGGCTGGTGTGCCGCCGAACCGGCGTACGCCGACGCGGGCGCGCCCAGGATCGCCGCGGCAAAGAGGAGAGCGCCGATCGGTGTGATCACGCGAGGGGCGGTGAGGCGGATGTTCATCAGTCGTGACTCCATGTGCGACAGGGGTGGCGTGGCCTCTCCGATGCGGCTGCCTCTGGCCAGCGGCCCTCAGTGGGTACCGGGACCTCAGGCGATGGGCTTCAGATTCTTGGCGACCGGGGTTCGATACGCCATGATCGCGGGAATGAGGCCTGCCAGCATTGCCAGGAGGGTCGTCCCCCCCAGAACAAGCACGGTGGGCGTCGAGGGAAGCATGGGGTCCAGGAAGATTCCCAGTTGGGCCTTGAGCACCGAGGCACCGGCCTGGCCGCCAACGAGCGAGACGGTCAATCCCAGAGCGCACCCGAGCACGCCGAGCAGGGCGGACTCGACGAGAACGAGCCGGAGGATGCGTGCGCGGCTGGAGCCGAGGACGCGGAGGACCGCGATCTGGCGTCGGCGCTGCTCCATCGAGTTGTAGAGGGCGAGGGTGATGGAGATGCCGCTGGAGAAGATGACGACGACGGCCATCGCGATGAAGACCTTGTCGATGTTCGAGACGATGGCGAAGAGTCGATCGATCTCGGTCTTGGGCATTGCGACAGTGATGGTGGGGTCGGCGCGGAGGCGATAGGCGGTGGCGGGGATCGCGGACGACACGTCGGATCCGGGGCGAGTCGCGACACGGGCGAGGATGCCGGTGATCTTCCTGTCCGCGTCGGTGAGGTCCTCGACGGTTGTGGTCACGGTGTCCGGCGCCTCACGCTTGCGCCGGTCGTGGGCATGGATGATCCACGTGCTGTCCAGATCGGTGAAGAGGGCGCGGTCGTGGGCGGAGCCGGTCGGCGCGAGGATGCCGACCACGGTGTACGCGAAGTCGGTGTGGACGTGCGGTTTCGCGGCGTCGGGGTTGCCCATCTGGCGCGAGGAGGCGATGCCGTGGGTGAGGTAGATCGTGTCGCCGAGCTTGAGTCCGCTCGTCCCGGCGAGCGTCGAGCCGACAACGACCTCGAACGGCTTCTCGAATGCACGGCCATCCACGAACGACCACGGTTCACCCGCGTTCGGCTCGAACTTGGAGAAGAACTCGGTCGTGGAAGCGAGCACCGGGCTGCCCAGGTAGGAGTCTCCGAGCTGTGTGGGAATGAAGAACTCCCACGGCGCGGCGCGGACGAGCTGTCCGTACTTGGCCCACTCGATGGGGCGAGCGGGTGGATTGGCGTAGAAGACGCCGTTCAGGACCGAGACGAGGGGAGAGGAGTCGGCGCTGACGAGCAGGTGCATGTTGCCGGTGCCCCTGCTGAAGGCGTTCCTGGTGGCGTCCTTCAGGGCGAGCAGCGTCAGCATGAGGGCGACAGCGACACCGACCATGAGGATGGTGGTGACGGTCGAGAAGAGCCGTACCGTCATGCTGCGTCGAACGATGGTGAGGTCTGTGATGGCCATCAGTGGGTTCCGGCGGGTGTCGCGGCGAGTTCGTCGAGGGAGGCGCGGCGCAAGAATCGGTCGGCGGTTCGCGGGTCGTGGCTGGTGCAGAGGAGGGCCGCGTTTCGCTCGCGACAGGCGTTCTGGATGAGGTCCATCGCGGCGACGGCGTTCTCGGGGTCGAGCGACGCGGTCGGTTCATCGGCGAGGACGAGCACGGGATCGCAGGCCAGGGCGCGGGCGACAGCGACGCGCTGCTGCTGGCCGACGGAAAGTTGGTCGGGTTCCGCGTTGACGCGCTCGATGCCGAGGGATTTCAGGAGGGCCGCGGCTCGATCGCGATGCTCACGTCTCGGGACCGCGCTGAACATCATCGGGGCCATGACGTTCTCGAGCGCGGAGAATCCGGAGAGAAGGTTGAAGGTCTGGAAGATCATGCCGATCTTGGCGCCCCGGTAGAGATCACGCTTGGCGGCACGGAGGGAGTGGATTGCGACGCCGTCGATCTCGACGGTGCCCGCGGTGGGGTCGAGGAGTCCGGCGATCAGCTGGAGAAGAGTGGACTTGCCCCTGCCGCTGGAGCCGGCGAGGAGGATCTGCTCGCCGGGAGCGAGCGAGAGCGACGGGACGCGGACGACGGGCGCGGTCGCGCCAGGGTACGTGTACGAGAGGTCGGTGATGCGAAGAGCGTCGGGCATGGGAGAGAATAGGGGCGATGGGCACGGAGACGGAGCCGAAGGGAGGAGTGAAAGCGAGAAGGGGCCCGGGTCGTTGCGGTTCGACCCCGGGCCCCGCGATGAGCAGCGGTGTCAGGAATGAGGCGATCAGTCGCGCCGGCGGCGCAGCGCCAGAAGCCCGCTCAGCGCGAGGAGGGTGCTCGGCGCTGGGACCAGGTTCTCCTCGACCCACTCGACGGCGAGTTCGTGGTCGTGCTCATCGAGGCCGTAGTTGAACACGATCCACGCGGGCAAAGACGTCCCGAAGCCGTTCATGGCGAACTCGATCTCAAGCAGGTAGATACCCGTCAGGTCCGCGTTCAGGATGAAGTCCGGATGGTCGTGCAGTCCGCCCTCATCGTCGAGGTCGAAGATCATCGGACCGACGATGGTGTCGGACGCGGGAGTCGTGAGCGATTGGGGGCCGAACTCAAGGGTGATGTCGGTCGGGGCTGCCGAGAAGAAGTCGGAGCCATTCCATACGCGGAGCGACTTGCGGACGCTGAGGAGGAGCTGAGCATTCGGAGCGAATGCGCCGTCGGGGATGTCGAAGCCCGGTTCATCGGCGAAAATGCTCATGCCCGTGTTCTGGAACTCGCCCTCAAAGACGCGGACGCCGGGGGTGATGATCTCGGTGTCGTGGTCGATGCCGCCGATGAAGAGGATGCCGCCGGATTCGTAGACGGTGATGTCGAGGTGTCCTTCGTCCGCGAGGGCGAAGGATGCGGCCGAGACGAGCGCGATGGAGGAGATGAAACGCTTCATGTGAGATCTCTCTTTCTTTCCCCAGCGGGGGATGTTGGTAAACGTGCGGGGACAAGACTGTGTGTGATTCGCGAGATGGACACCGCTCTGGAGAGCGGCACAACCGAAGACGGTTCAGGGGCAACCGGTGCCGAAGGCGTCGAAGAAGTCGAGGAAGTCGAGGATGTCAACGAATGTGTCGCCGTTGAAGTCGGCGTCAATGCCTGAGGAGCCGGCGCAAGGGGCGGGCAGGTTCTCGCAGGAGCCGAATGAATCGATGAAATCGAGGAAGTCCAGGATGTCGGAGTCGGTGTCGCCGTTGACGTCCGACGGGCACGGCGTTGTGATGAGGTTGTCGATCACCCACTGCACGGCCTCGTCGCGCTCGGAGAGCGCCAGGTCGTTGTTGAAGACGATCCAGAGAGGCTCGGACGTCTCGATGGACGCGATCGAGGACCAGATCTCGAGTTCGAGGAGGTAGATGCCCGCGCCGTTGGGTGATTGGAGCGTGAAGCCGACGTGCTGGTGGAACTCGCCGCCGGACGAGACGGAGATGCCGAATCCGGGCGTGAAGGTGTCGGTGGTGGGTGTGAAAACGTCCCCGAAGCCAGTCTTGCGGATGCGGAGGCGTTCTGGCGGGATACCGGAAGCATCCATCGGGAATGCGGAGCCGTTCCAGCGTTGGAGTGCACGGAGGACATTGAAGCCGACCTGGGATGTGCCCGGGAATGTGACGGCCGGCGTGTCGAAACCGGGTGAGTCGGTGAAGTCGAAGGATCCGAACGAGGTTCCCCAGACGCGACTGGAGACCAGCGTGGACCCGTCAATGGCGTTGGTTGTGATGCGTCCGCCGTCGATGGCGAGGATGATGTCGCCGTCGTGGAGCTGCGCGTGCGCCAGCGGGGCGAGCGACGCCAGGAACGATGCGGCGATCAGTCGGGTGCGTGCGTGCTGCATGTCGGGTTCTCCGAACGGTGAAACCGCCCCCTTAAGGGAGCTCGTTACTTGGCGGTCTCGGGGTAAAAGTTGTTGTCCTCGAAGGACCGGTACAGGGATCGGAATGTGCGGACCTCGGCGTGTCCGTCGAGGAAGCCGTAACCGGCTTTGGCGTCGAAGGACTCGGGCTTGCCGTGGTGGAGGTTGAGCTGCATCTGTGTCGCGGCGTAGGCGGCGGCGGCCTCGGGTCCCGCGTTCTCCCAGTCCTCGGCGTGGACGTGATCGGCGCGGGCAAAGGTGCTGGAGCTGGTGATGGGGTCGTTGTCCCCCGCCGTCATCGGGAGGAAGTGGACGGTGGCGTGCGGACGCGGGATGCGATGGAGGGCGTCGTAGGACTTCTGACGCATGATGCTCGAGGGCGGGTGCTTGCTCGCCGTGACGTAGTTGTTCAGTCCGTAGCTCGTCCAGCGCGCCAGCGAGGTCGAGGTCGGGTCGTTGGACGGGTCGTCGTCGGAGAGCAGCGTTGAGGCGGCGGCAAGCGAGACGCCGGGGTGGAGTCCGCCCTCGGGCTCGGTCCAGAAGCGTGACCGATCGAGCGGGGAATGAAGGGCGAGGGAGCCGCCCGCGTACTCACGAAGGGTGAAGGGCCAGGCCTTGTCGAGGTCGCCGAGGCCGCCGTGGTCCAGCCCGGCGTCGATGAACACGCCCTGGTGATCGTCGATGTACAGCGTGTGCGCGATCGTCAGCTGACGGATGTTGGAGAGGCACTTGACGGACTGCGCCGTGCGTCGAGCGCTTCCCAGGGCTGGAAGCAGGATGCCGACGAGCAGCGCGACGACGGCGATGACGACCAGCAGCTCGATCAGGGTGAAGGCGCGAGGACGCACGTTGTGCTCCTGTCCGCACGGACGGGGACGATTGTGCCGGGGTCGCTCGCCGGTAAACGGCGGGGCGAGCGTCGGCGCGAGTCCGATGGCGAGTTGGAACTTGTGGAGGGCCGATGCGCGCGTCAGGCATGGCCAATCGCGGGCGCGGCGTGGGTTTCGTCCGAGTTGTTCAGACGCGGAGCGGTGGGCCTCGTGCGGATCGAGGCAGTGCCGGCGCTGTCGGCGTGCGATCGGCAGGGACGCCGATCGAAGCGAACACGCCCTGTCTCCCGACAAGGCACGAGGGCTCTGTCAGAAAGAGGACCGAACGGAAGCCGCTGGCGAGCTTGGCGCACATCGGGCAGTCGTCGTGCGAGTCGGTCGGGCTTTGAGCAGGTGGAGTGGGGGCGCCCGAAGCGCTGCCTTCCTCGGCCACGTCGTTGTGGGCAAGCTCCGTGTCTGCCGGACCATGATGATGGCCATGGTGGCAGCGCGACGACATGCTCGGAAGCGCGTGCGGGGCCGTGTGCGCGCCCGGGGTGACGTGGAGATGGTCGTGGCGGTGCGAGAGGCCGTGCAGCGCGGCCGTGAACGGTTGGAGCGCGAGCGTCGCGACGGAGATCAGGAGGATCACCCGCGTCAGCCAAGGCTCGAGTTTGGACGGTGTGCCGGTCACGGGGCATCTGCCTGAGAAGCGATTCTCAAGTAGAGTGTACCAGCGGGCGAAGCAGGATCAAGGCGACTTTGGGCCATCCGGGGCGGGGAGGGGCCCGTTTGAGAGCCCGGCATTAATGGCGATGCGGGCCAGGCCGACGCGGTTCGTGGCGCCCAGCTTCTCACCCAGTGAGACCCGGTGCCACTCGATGGTCTTGATGCTGCGATGGAGGTGGCGCGCGATCTCGGCGGTGGAAAGCCCGCGTCCGATCAGATCCAGGATCTCCAGTTCCCGGTCGGTGAGTGCTGCCAGCGGGCCAAGGTCATTGAATCGGGCACGGCGCGCGGGTGGATCGCCTGAGTCATTCGGGCTCGCCTCATCAGCGGGCTTGGGGCGGCACACCGAGAGCACGCGGGGCACTTCTTCGGGTGGCGTCGGGATCGGTCGGAAGGTGGTGCGTCGATAGAGACCCCAGCAGATGCCCTCGCAGACAACGGGCCTTCCGGTGGCGACGGCCTCACGCATCATCTCAAGACGCTCAGAGACGTACTCAGGCGGGAACACTTGCGAGGCATGGGTCGGACAGAGCGTTCCGGGTTCCGCATTGCAGAGCGCTTCCGTGAGACGATTCACCCAAAGGATGGTCCCATCGAGGTTGACCACGCACACGATGCATCGCGTGTCGTCGGCCAGTGCGTCCAGGGCAACGGAAAGAACTGATGGATCGACGAACGGAGCAGCCGCACTAGGTGACATGTGTCACACGCCTTTCGGGGCGGAGCCACGGGTGCCTGGGAAACACCGGGATCCTCCCGGCTAGTGTACCGAGCCGGCACGTGAGAGAGCCCCGACCCATGAAAGGGGGGGCACAGAGTTGGAGATGCTCACATACGCTCCCTCCGAGTTGTCCGAATCGTCCGTTTTGAGCGCTAAGCGAGGCAAGATGGAATCGACCAGGGATTACCAGCGAGACGAGATCGGAGCGTGGGGGAAGATCGCGGCGGGGCTGGAAGAGCGCCGTTTCCTCGCCGGTCCTCGGACGCGCCGCGAAGAGCTTGGGCGGGCGATCCGGGTCTTCGTTGAGACGATCCGCGGTTTCCGTGAGTTGCACTTTGCGGGGCCGTGCGTCACGGTGTTCGGCTCGGCGCGATTCGCCGAAGACCATCGCTACTACCAGCTCGGCAGGGAGATGGGTCGCCGCGTCGCGGGCATGGGCCTGACGACCATGACAGGGGGAGGCCCGGGGATCATGGAGGCCGCCAATCGCGGGGCGCGGGACGCGGGCGGACGATCGATCGGATGCAACATCAAGCTCCCCATGGAGCAGCAGCCCAATCCCTATCTGGACAAGTTTGTCGAGTTTCGTTATTTCTTCGTCCGGAAGGTGATGCTCGTGAAGTACTCGCACGCGTTCATCGTGCTGCCGGGCGGATTCGGCACACTGGATGAGTTGTTCGAGATCTCCACCCTGGTTCAGACGGGGAAGGTCGAGTCGTTTCCGATCATCCTGATGGGGACGGACTATTGGCAGCCGCTGCGGGAGTTCATCGCCGGGCCGATGGTCGGGGCGCGGACGATCTCGGCGTCGGACGTCGATCTGCTCACATTCACCGATGACCCGGACGAGGCGGAGGGGATCATCCGTCGCTGCGTTGAGTCGCAGGACGCGATCACGCGTCGGACCAGGAAGCCGAGCGTCATCCTCGGCGAGAGGGCCTGAGGCGAGGGCGTTACGCGGGCTCGTATCCGAGGCGGCGCACATAGGGATCGAGCGTCGGGAGGACCGGGGCGAGCTTCCCTTCGTACCGCTTCCAGCGTGCGACGGCCTTGCGCGAGATCGGCTCGGAGACCGCGCGGTACGACGGCGTCGAGAGCACCTTCTCCGACGCGCGCTGCTGGAAGTCCAGCACGGCCGGGTCCCACGGGAGACCGATGAACTCGATCAGGCGGCGCGCGGCGCTCTCCGGGTCGGCCGTAAGGTCCTCGTAGCGGCTCTCGATCCAGGCCAGCCCCAGGTGCTCTCTGGTCCCGAACCAGCAATCGAGCACTTTCGCGTAGAACGCGGCCGCCGTCTCCGGCGTCGCCAGGTGGATCATCGACGGATTCGGCTCGAACATCTGCATGAAGCTCGAGAGCACGCAGTCGCGCGGATCGCGCAGGGCCATGATGACCTTCGAGTTGGGGAAGATGCGTCTGGCCATCGGGAGACTGAAGATGTTGAGGGGCATCTTGTCGACAAGACGCTTCTGCGTCAGGTCGACGCCCGTCAGGCGCTGAGCTGCCGCAGCCCAGTACGACGCCCGCAGTTCGCCGATCTGTGCCGGCGTCAGCTCCCCGAGGCGCGTGAGGAAGCCGTCCACCCTCTTGGCCCCCAGCATCTTCGCGGCGGACTTGATGAGGTCGCCGAGAAACGGGGTCTCGTCGGACGCCGCGAGAGAGGGGTGCGACTCGAGCATCCGCTCGGTCAGCGTCGTGCCCGATCTGGGGAATCCGACGAAGAAGATCGGTGCCAGCCCGTGCGGATCCGGTCCCGGATCAGCCCATGCGTCGACGCATCCTGGGCGGAGGAAGGCGAGCGTCTCGTTGACGATCGATTCCATGTTCTGGAGGGTGAAGCGCCTCGCCTCGGGCATCTGGAGCCAGTGCTGCTTGCCGACGCGAGCGGCCTCGAATGCGTTGTCGTAGTCGCCGAGGGCGTCGAGGGTATTGGCGAGTTCGAGGTGGACCGTTGCCATGTGTCGAGGGGGTGCACCCGCGGAGCGCTTGAGGCACATCTCCAGCATGTCTCGTGACTGCTGCGAGTTCCCGTTCCGACGCGAGAGGCGCGAGCCGACAATCAGGGCCTGTGGATGGCGGGGGTCGATGCGCAGCGCCGTGCGGATCGCGCTGGTTGCTTCTTCGATGCGGTTGGCTCGCTCGAGGAGCGCGCCGAGGGCCGCGTGCGGTGCCGCGACGGTTTCGGTGGCGGAGGCCGAACCCTTGTACATCATGATCGCGTCCTGCGTTCGACCGGTCGCTTCGCAGATCGAGCCGAGTCGGAAGAGGACTTCCGGGTTCATCGGGCTCATCGCCAGCAACCCGCGGTACAGCCGCTCGGCGGTTCGGATGTCGCCTGCGCGGTGCGCCGCGTCGGCCTGCTGCATGACGGCCTGCGGATTGTTCGGACCCTGCGGATTCGGGATCTGTGACATGGGGCCGATTGTACGGCGTTCAATCCGGGTTCTGGTATCAGAGCACAAGGACTTCGGCGAGCGGCACAATCGCGCCTCCCGCAAGTCCCTGCGTTGCGAAGCCGCCACCGAGGACCGAGTCCCAGTGTTCGAAGGCGGCGACGACCGGAACGGTTGAAGTGACGCGGAGACCGAAGTAGGAGGCCGGTCCGAGCGCGATCAGGCCGGGGAGGTCGTGGAGCTCGAAGTCCTCGATCTTGAGCGAGTCCATCGAGTCGGAGATGGAGTAGGTGCGACCGTCGCCGAGGAAGAACTCGACGGTGACATTGGCGGACGTTGAGCCGGGGTTGAAGACGTACAGGTCCTCGAAAACGCTGAGCCCCGCGCGGGCGGCGCTCATGAAGCCCTCGCCGAAGGTCCACGTGGTGGCGGCGATCGCGGTCGCCTCGACGCCGACGGCGTCGTTGCCCCGGAAGACGGACGCGGCCATGGTGACGGGCAGGTCGGATTCGTACACGACGCCAAACCCCTCATCGGCGACGATGCCGAGTGAGGCGACGTCGACCTTGTCGTGGCTGCCCGGGGCGACCGTGAGCGTGCGCTGCGCGACGACGACCGTGTCGCCGTGCTCGCGGTCGACGAACTTGAGCGTGACTGTGGCCGGCGCATCCCCCGCGTTGAGGATGCCGAGTGTGGCGCGGCGATTGGCGCGACCATTTCCTTGATCGGGCGTGCCGTCGTCGTCGTTGCCGCCACCCTGGTCGGGCGTGCCGTCGTCGGAGTTGTCCTCGGGATCGATCGAGGCGATATACCCGGCGGTGGCGCCCCCGGCCTGTCCGAGCGAGCCGTATCCGCGCTGCTCGGTGATGTCGTAGTGGGTGAGGGCGGCGACGACGGGGACGTCAGACGTGACGCGGATGCCGTAAAGACCCTCGGAGACGTCGAGGGCGCGGTGCAGGTTCCAGCCGCCGCGGCGGAGCGCATCGATGGACTTCGTGACGGAGACGACCTGTCCGGACTCGGTGAAGGCGGTCAGGGTGACGTGCGCTTCCTCGTTGTTTGGGTTGTAGACGACGAGCGCCTGGCGGACGTTCGTGGAGTCCTTGACGCCGTCGCCGAAGGTCCACTCGGTGCTGGTGGTGTTGGTGAAGGACTCGCCGATCGCTGTGCCGAAGTCGTAGTGCGAGAGGTTGGCGGCGAGTGGCAAGGAGGACCGGAGTTCGAGGGCGTAGCCGACGCCGGTGCGGGTGAGGGAGCTGCCATCGCGGCGGGCGTTGGTCACGACGACGCCGGCGCGGGAGTGGGGAGCGATCGTGCCGCTGGAGATGAGCTGGTCGCGCTCGCCCGTCGCGTACCTTGCCCAGAGCTCGTACGTGGCGGCTTGGTCGTTGGGGTTGGTGATCGGAACGGCTTCGCTGATCGTGCGGCTCGAGAAGCCCTCGGGGTAGTAGAGGTGATGGTTGAGGTCGTCGGCGCCGGACATCAGGACACGGGACTCCAGAGCATCGATGTGACCGGTTCTGACGGCAGAGGGCTTCATGGTGACTCTCCGGGGTGCGCGAGCGGCAGCGAAGCTCGCACGCGTGAGCGAACGTACATGCGAGCGGCGTGCCAACTCCGGCGGCTAGGTTCTGGCGGGTCTGCGTGGGGCTCACGCGCCGTGAGTGGACGTGGCAGGCCGCGTCGGCTGGCCAGAGCCCGGCAATGCGTCCAGGCCGAGCCAATGACGCTTGGCGTCCCACTCGGCCTGCTCGCGGGCGTTGTCGGTGCGGAGTGTCGAGCCGTCTCCCGAAACGAGGGAGCGGATGGCCTCGATCTCCAGTCGGGTCAGGCGAACCGAGTCCAGTTCGTAGTCCCTGAAGGCCTCGAGTGCGAAGGGGACGATGGGCTCCATGAGGGCGTACATGGCGCGGGCGTAGTCTCGGATCTCCTGCTGGGCGTGGGTGTCCATCCGCAGGGCCAGGAAGCGCAGCGTGTTGTGCAGGTCGCACTTCCAGTACCACTCGGTGTAGACGCTCACGGGCAGGCCGATCCGGGCCATCTCGCGGCTGACGCCCTTCTCGGTGAACTCCTGATAGCGGGCGTACATCGCCTCGGTCTCGTCGAGGAAGCGGAGGAAGTCCTCGGCGGTCTTGGCCTCGGATGCGTCCGCGGCGTTGAAGGTCTGCTCGCCGCCCTGTCGGTTGCTCTTTGACTGCTTGCGGACGTTCTCGAGCGTGGGGCGGTAGAAGCGGTCCGGGACGATCGAGTAACGGGCGGAGTACTCGTTGACGTTGGCGGTGCGGTGGCGGATCCACTGGCGGGCGATGAAGATCGGCATCGCGATGTGGAACTTGAGCTCGACCATCTCGAAGGGGGTGGTGTGGCGATGGCGCATGAGGTAGCGGATCAGGCCGCGATCCTCGGAGACCTTCTTCGTGCCCTGGCCATAGGAGACGCGAGCGGCCTGAACGATGGCAGAGTCAGCGGTCTGACCGTCGGGGACGAGGCGGGGCATGGTGTCCACGAGGGCGACGAAGCCGTGCTCGTGGATCTTGATCTCGAGTCGAGACGAGCCGCCCATGACGTCGCGCATTGGTGATTCGGGCTGGACGCGGTTGATGTGGAAGGCGTCGGGGTTCGCGCTGTGCTGGGTGGCGGGATTCATGTCGGCTCCGTCCTCACTCGGCTCCGTGTCGGGAAGTGCCGGGCTCCGCCGGCGGCCGTGGGCGAGTGTAGCGACGGATGCTCGCCGGGCGCCGGAGCGGATCGGGCGAGGGACGGTGCCCAGCGTGGGGGAGTGATCTATCCTCCCGCTCCATCGATGGTTGCGCCGGCAGCGGTCGGCGCGAGATCACGCATCCGCGATGCTGTTCAACTCCTACACATTCATCTTTCTGTTCCTGCCGCTTGCGTGGGTGGGCTTTTACGCGATCGCGCGGATGGGCGGGCCGAAGCCGGCGCGGATCTGGCTGCTGCTGGCGTCGCTGGTGTTCTACGCGTGGTGGAACCCGATACACCTGCCGCTGCTGCTCGGGTCGATGGTGCTGAACTTCTGGCTGGCGCGCGAGATCGGGCGTGTGTCGCGGCCTCGGGTGGAGCGAAAGGCGCTGCTGATCGCGGGCCTGGTGTTGAACGTCGGTGCGCTGGCGTGGTTCAAGTACGCGGACTTCGTGCTGCGATCGACGCTGGGCACGCTTGGGTACGAGGTGGAGCCGACGGGGATCATGATCCCGCTGGCGATCTCATTCTTCACGTTCCAGCAGATCGCGTACATCGTCGACGCCTATCGCGAGCCGGGCGAGAAGCGGTCGTTTCTGGACTATTGCCTGTTCGTGTCGTTCTTCCCGCAACTGGTCGCCGGACCCATCATCCACCACAGCGAGATCCTGCCGCAGCTGGGTGGTCGTGAGCCGTACACGCCGCGCTGGAGCAACCTGTCGGTCGGGCTGACGATGTTCGTGATGGGGCTGTTCAAGAAGGTGGTGATCGCGGACGAGATCGCGCAATGGCCGGACGCGATCTTCGGGGCGGCCGGGCGAGGAGAGGCGCCGACGACGGTCGAGGCGTGGATCGGGATGATCGGATTCACCATGCAGGTGTACTACGACTTCTCGGGATACTCGGACATGGCGCTCGGGCTTGGGCGGATGTTCGGGATCAGACTCCCGATGAACTTCGATTCGCCGCTGAAGGCGACGGGGGTGTCGGAGTTCTGGCGGCGGTGGCACATGACGCTTTCGAGGTTCCTGAAGGCGTATGTGTACGTGCCCCTAGGCGGCAGCCGCGCAGGGCGGGCGCGGGGGTATCTGAATCTCGTGATCACGATGCTGGTGAGCGGGATCTGGCACGGCGCGGCGTGGACGTTTGTCGCGTTCGGACTCCTGCACGGGGTTTATCTTGTGGTGCAGCAGATCTGGTCGAGACGATTCCGGCTGAGTCCGGATGCACCGCAGTGGAGGCGGACGATCCGGTGCGCGTGGGCGCGGGCGCTGACGTTCCTGGCGTTCGCGTTCAGTCTGATTCTGTTCCGGTCGTCGAACTTCGATGGAGCGTGGCTGGTGCTGAAGGGTGTGCTTGGTTGGGGGGCGAGCGCCGGTGTCGGTGTGGGTGGGGGGGTGAGCGATCAGACGCGGGCGATCGTGTGGATCGGCGTCGCGTGGGTGATCGCGTGGACGATGCCGAACGTGCAGGAGTTCATGCGAAAGCACGAGCCGGCGCTGGACTGGACGCCGTCGCGGACCAAGTGGAGATTCTGGACGAGGCAGCTGCCGTATCCGGCGTGGAGGCCGAACCCGCTGTGGGCGGTGCCGCTCGTGGCGATGCTGGTCTGGAGCGTGCTGAATCTGGATCGAGTGGCGATTTTCGTGTATTGGCAGTTCTGACATGAGTCGAGTGGCGATTTTCGTGTATTGGCAGTTCTGACATGAGTGAGCATGCGGCGAGCACGAACGGAGGAGCGGGCGGCACACAGCTGGCGCGATCGCACGCGCCGTTTGTGGTCACGCTGCTCGCATTGGCGGCGCTCTCATTCTGCGGCATCGCGGCTTTCAATATCGGCGTTGATCCGTTCCGCGCGTTCAGGACGAACTTCAGCGAGGCGCGATTCGCGAAGGCGTGGGTGGGGACCAGACGGGTGTCGAAAGGGGAGGTGCTGCGACACGGGGAGTGCCGCGTGCTGCTGCTGGGCACGTCGCGTGTGGAGCGTGGGTTCGACCCCGCGCATCCGGGCCTGGGGGGGCCGAGCGGGGGCGGGTACAACATGGGCCTGGGCGCGACGAACATGTGGGAGGTGCTGCGGGTCTTTCGGTACGCCGCGGGGCACGAGCCGCTCGAGCACGTGGTGCTCGGGCTGGACATGCTGATGTTCAACGCGAACAGGCAGTTCGAGTGGGACTTCCGGCAGTCGCTCTTCAATGAGTCGCGCCGATACCCGGACTACCGGCTCGGCACGCTGCTCTCGAAGTACGCGTTGGATTCGTCGCGGAAGGTGATGGAGCGGACGACGCAGCGCGTGACGGACGCGAACGACGATCGGGGCTTCCTGCCTTCGGGGGTGTGGGAGGGGTTCGACTACCGGGGTGAGTCGGCGAAGCTGCTGCGCGGGTTCATGTCGAATCCGAAGAGTTACGGACCGTACTACGACGACGGGACGCGCTGGGCGATGCTGCAAGAGGTGATCGACACGTGCCGTGCGAGGGGTGTGGGGTTGACGATCGTGATGCCGCCGAGCCACGCGCTGGACATGGAAATGCTCTGGATCAGCGGGAACTGGAATGCCTTCGAGACGTGGAAGCGCGGGATCGTGAAGATGGTGGATGACGACAACGCGCGCGCGCGGGCCGCGGATCCTGCTTCGTGGGAGATCCCGGTGTGGGACTTCACGACGCACGCGGGGCGGAACGCGGAGGAGCTTCCTCGGCGCGCGGAGGGGGCGCCATGGAAGCCGATGCGCGACTGGCTTGAGACGAGCCACTTCACGAAGGCGTACGGGGACGATGTGATCGCGCGGATGATGGGCGCTCAGCGTGCGGGGCACGCGATGCCGGGTGACGACCTCGGGGCGCTGATCACGGGTCAGAACATCGAGGCGCACCTGGCGAGGTTGCGCGAGGACCGCGCGTGGTTCGCCAACAGGTATCCGGCCGACGCGCGGATGGTGCTGAACCTGTGGGAGCAGGCGAGGAAGGCGAAGCGGGAGAACGTGGTGGAGGCGGGTGGGTGATCACTCGTCAGCGCCCTCCGGCGGCGGTGGGGGAAGGGGCGGAAGCGGCGGGTAGAGGACCCAGTCACCGTCGATGGGCTCGCGGCTGGAGTTGACGGCCATCAGTGCATCGATCTGTTCGCGCGGTTTCCACGTCGAGACGAGGCCCGAGTGGGGGTTCTTGGGTGGACGTCCTCCGTCGTCCTTGCGATCGACACCCACGGAGTAGAGCACCGGCTGGCCGCCCACGAGCGCGTAGCGCATCGAGTTCCCGTCGAAGATGTCCGGGTGGACGGAAGGGAGCAGGTCGGGAACGAGGGCGTCGAGTGACGCCGGGTAGCTGCCCGTGCGGCGTCTCTCAAGACTGAGGGCGATAGCGGTAAGAGTGGCGCCTCGAATCTGCGCGAATCGATGCTGCGACATGGCAACACTGCCCGTGGCCGCCATCAGCTCGTTGATCAGGGCGAATCGTTGGCGCCACCACACGTCCTTCTTTCGCTCCTGGAAGGCGCTGTCCGGATCCTCGGCCCATTGCCAAGGCGGCGTGCGAGCGGCCGCGATGCCCGATGCGATGATCGCCTCGTACTCACGCTTCATGGAGGCGCGATCGGCCATGAGAACCGCTGCCACGGGGCCGAGGGCTTGCTGCGCCCGAGTGGGCCGGTACGTCGGTTCAAGAAACTGCAGTCGGAATGCCTGGACGATGTTGACGTACCCGTTGCCTCGGCCGTCATCTGTGTAGACACGTTGGAGCGTGTCGTGGAAAAGGAGGGACTCGGACTCGAAGCGGACCAGCGGCTCGCCGTCACGGGGAAACCCTGAGAGCATGTGGGCAAGCGCGACGAGCTGCTCCTCGGACAGGAGATTCGGCGCTGTGTGGAGGGTCGCGTCGATCTCGCGGCAGGCGACCGCCGCGATCGCCAGCGCGGTGAGATCGGAGATCAGAAACGGAAGGTCTCGCGTTTGCTCGGCCATTGCGATCGTCGTTCCGATGTTGCGGACGACCCGCGCCGCATCGCCGCTCTCCCGAGCCAGCAATGAGTCGAACATGAGCAGCTGGGTGAAGCGACGGAACTCTCCGAGCGAGGGAAGAAGAACTCCAATGATCGGAGGATTGTCCTTCCACTCGGGTCGCTCCCACGCGGGGGCAAACTCGGATTTTGTCAGCTTACATCTCCCTATTACTAATAAAACCAGGCATCTTATTAATGAGAGAA
>JAPKGU010000069.1 GCA_026647565.1 Phycisphaerales bacterium
CATCGTCGCGGATGCTTTCCTTGAAGTCCTGCCCGACACTGAACGCCGGGACCAAGAGCTGGACCCAGAAGGACGGGACCAAAGTCGGCGGCCTGCCGCTGACCAACCCCTACGTCCACCGCATCCTGACCAACGTCTCCTACCTCGGCAAGGTGCAGCACCACGACCAGTTGTTCGAGGGCGAGCACGAGGGGATCATCGAGCCAACACTGTGGAAGCGGGCGGCGACGATCCTGGAGGCCAACGGGCGCGACAAAGGAAGCGATGTCCGCAACGCCCATCACGGGCTGCTCAAGGGCCTCGTGCGGTGCCGCAACTGCGACAAGCCCATGTCGCACACCTTCACGACCAAGGCGGGCAAGCGCACGTACCGCTACTACGCGTGTCACGCGGCCCAGAGCCGGGGCTACCACACATGCCCGTCCAAGTCGATCCCCGCCGAGCCGCTGGAGTCGTTCGTGGTCGAGCGGCTGCGGGCGCTCGGCCGCGACCGGGAACTGGTGGGGGTGATTCTCGAACGCGCCCGGGCCCACTCGCGTGAGCTCACGGCGCAGCTCGAGGACCGCCGCGCCACTCTGCAGCGGGAGCTTCGCTGGCTAGCCAGCGACGAGCGCCGCGCCGGTGCCTCCAGCGATGCCGACCGACTTGCGGAGGTGGCGGAGCGCTCGCGGCAGATCGGCGAGCAGATCCGCGAGATCGACGAGGAACTCGCCGACGCCGCGAAGAACGAGCTCCGGCGTGACCAGGTCGATGCGGCGTTCGCGGAGTTCCAGCCGCTGTGGGACCAGCTCAGCACGCGCGAGCGCGCCGAACTGCTCCGCTCGCTGATCAAGGCCGTCGAGTACGACGGCAAGGCCGGCGAGGTGACGCTGGTCTTCCACCCCGAATCGTCCCGCCTCGCTACGGAGTGCAAGCCATGAGCCTTCCGGATCGCGCCACGTTCAAGGTCTGCTTCGAGACCGGCGTCAACACGAGCCGCACGATGCGAGTCGGCAACCCACCGACCCCCGTGCCGAAGCCCGTGACGAGGCAGTCGCCTCGGCGCGTGCCGCGCGTGGCCAAGCTCATGGCGCTCGCGCTCCGCTTCGACTGGCTCGTGCGGAGCGGGCAGGTGAAGGACTTCGCCGAGATCGCGCGGCTCGGCCACGTCACCCGCGGGCGGCTCAGCCAGATCATGGACCTGGTCAATCTCGCGCCCGACATCCAGGAGCAACTGCTCTTCCTCGCGCCACCCGAGAGCGGCAAGGATCGGATCACCGAGAAGCAACTGCGGCCGGTGACCCGGCAGCCGGACTGGGCGACCCAGCGGCGGCTCTGGCGGGCGCTCAATCGGACTGACGACATGGTGTCAGGCCCTGCGCCGGACGGCGTTGTTGCCATGCGCGCAAAAGCCGCGCAAGTCTAGTAAATGTCGGATGTTGTGGACGGAATCAGGATTCCCTGTCGGACCCTGACAAATACCGTTTGTGAGGCATCGTTTGGGATACACTCGGGTTAACAGCCCCGGGTGGAGACCGGGGCTTTCTCGTAGGCGGAGGCCCGGTTCATGAGCAGCCTGTTGTTCCGAAGGTTCACAAGCGCGTACGCGCTGCGGGAGGTCGACCCCGCCGTCCTGATCGACTTCCTGCGGCCGCACGCCGCCTTCCTCGCCGCGAGCGGCGTGATGCTGCCGACGGACCCGTCGCGCCTCGACGTCGAGCGCGTCGAGATCGCGCTGCTCAGCAACGTCGGCGATCTGCCGGTGGAGTTGGTCGACGCCCTGTGGCATCTGCACGAGATGGCCACGCCGATGGGCATGGAGTCGCTCCAAGCCGCCGCCGAAGCCGCGGGCATCGCGCTGCCGGACGACCACGCGTCGCCGGCGGACATCGCGGCGCGGGTTTGGGTTGAGAACCCCGACCTAGTGCGGCGCTGCCACACCGAGATCTCGGTTTCGCGCCGGCGCTCGTTCGAGACGTTCGTCCCCGCGGCGGGCGCGTCGCTCGCGTGGGTCACGCCGGGCGACGAGCGGCTCGCGGCGCTGGAGGCGGGCGTTGTCGCCTGGTACGCGGCCCGTCGCCGCGGGCCGGGGGCGCGGGTGCTCTTCTTCGACCACGGGGACGAAGTGCGCTTCCTCGTCCGGCACGGGGGCCCCTACCGCCGCGAGGGCAGCCTCGACGACGGCAAGCCGGGGTGCGTGCGCTACCGGCCCATGGCCCACGGGCTGATCGTGTTCGACCGCCGAACGTGGGAGTTGCGGATCAATGCGGCGACCAAGGGCGAGTGCGCCGCGTACCGCCAGCTCGTCGGCCAGCACATCTTCGGCCGGGCCGACTTCTTCCCGGCCGACCAGGAGCGTTACGACCTCGAGCCGCTCCGGGCCCGCGGCCGGAACAGTCTCGCGTGCAAGCACATCACGGGGCTGGCGTCGGTGCGGCTGGTCGAGCTCACGATGTACGTCGGCGGCCCGTTCCACCGGCGGAAGGTCGAGAAGGCTGACGATGTGCTGCTGGCGCTCGAGCACGCCCGCGAGTCGATCCCCGATGACGCGCTGCTCAGCGCCGCCACGTTCGAGGTGCGGTTCACCGACGGCCGCAAGCCCAGACTGGTCACGATCCGGCACGGCAACCGCGCGACGTACACCCGTGACACCGACGCCGATCTCATCGAAGCGTTCCTACGCGCCGGCGGATTCGTGAAGGGAGGCGGCAATGCGCTTGTGGCAGTCGCTTGAGCGGGTACAGGGCTGGGCCGGCGTGCGCTCGGTCTGGCGCGAGCACATGGGAGACGAGCTTCAGTTCCTCCAGCCGCTGCTGCGGCCGATGGAGGAGCTGGCCATGTCCGTGCCGTGGCCGGGCACGATCGAGGGGCGCAAGGTGGTCGTCCACGACGAGGACGACATCGTCGCGGTCGACCCCGAGACGTGCGAGTCCGCCCCGCTCCGGCGTGAGGACATCGTGCTGTGGCAGCTCGACGCCGACAGGCTGTTCAAGGGTGTGGCCGCGGCGCTCGGACTCACGGGAACGCCGTCCTCTGTCGGCATGGGCAACAGGCTGTGGTGGTTGGGGGACTATGTGCCCTTGGAGGGCGAGCGGTTCCCGGCGTATCTGGCGACAACCCGGGACGCGCAGACGCTGCTCCGCAGCGCCGGCCACATCTCGGCGCTCTCGCAGCGGCCGTTTGTGCTTGTCACGCCTACGCGGGCCGGCGCAAGCGAAGAACTCAACCGCGTTGTCGAGGGGCGGTCATCGGCATGGATCACGCTCGCCGAGACGCTCTCGTGGCAAGGCGAGGGAGTGTTCGAGCCCAAGCAGCCCATCGAAGGCGTGCTACGACGGTTCGTGAACTCGCACGTCAAGCTTCAGGCCGCCGCCAGCACCGCTCGATTCCCGACGCCCCCCGGAACGAAATGGTCCGAGGTCCGCATCCGGTTTCTCGACGGACACACGGTGTCGGTTCAGGTTCGTGACCGCAGCGGTCGCCATGGGTTCGCCGACCTTGGCATGGTGAACACCAAGAACAACACGCCGACGGTGGCGTGGGAACTCCTCCGGGCCTTCGCGGAGGAGCGAGGCCACCTGACCTGGTCCAGCCGCAAAGCTTCAACGAGCAATCGTAAGCGCAAGCAGACGCTCGCCGATCAACTTCGAGCGTTCTTCGGCATCGACGAGGACCCTTTCGAGCTTCTCGACGGCGGGTGGCGGGCGAGGTTCCGTCTCGAACCAGATGCCTAGCCGCCCACAGCGTCTCCCGGTAGTCCCGTTTTAGCGATGTGGCGGAACTGGCTAGCGACTCAGAAGTACAATCGTGCATGCGGGTCTTACTCGTCATTCACGGCTATCCCCCCCGGTACAACGCTGGGTCTGAGGTCTACACCCAGGCACTGGCTCGTGGCCTCGCTGATCGGAATGAAGTGCGTGTCTTCACTCGCCAGGAAGACCCGTTCCTCACGCAGTTTGCAACGGTCGACGAGACTGACTCGGCTGATCGACGCATCCAGTTGCGAGTGGTGAACAATGCTGTGTCGCGAGATCGGTATCGATACGACGGCATCGACACCGAACTGCGGCGGCTTCTCGATGAGTTCCCACCTGACGTTGTGCACGTGAACCACGTGTCGCACCTGTCAACCACGCTGATCAGGACAATTCGAGATCGCGGATTGCCCTTGGTCTACACGCTGCACGACTTTTGGCTGATGTGCCCACGGGGTCAATTCATCCAGCGTTCTGCGGAGAGCGGGCAGGAGCCGTTCCCGTTGTGCGATGGGCAGGACCACCGCAAGTGCGCAGAGCGTTGCTACTCCCTCTACTTCTCCGGCGCTGCGGAGCACCATCAGGCGGATTCGGATCGATGGACGGCGTGGGTTGAACAGCGCATGGCCAACGTTCGGGAGATGGCAGCGCACATCGATCGGTTCATCTCGCCATCCCGTCACCTTCTGGCTCGCTTTCGCGACGACTTTGGCCTCCCGGAGAGCAAGCTGACCTTCCTTGACTACGGGTTCGACCTCGGACGCCTGTCCGGCAGGACCCGCGTGACCGAAGACAGGTTTGTTCTTGGGTACATCGGCACGCACATTCCTGCGAAGGGGATTCACCATCTGATCGATGCGTTTGCCCAGCTTCAAGGAGAGCCGCTCCTTCGTATATGGGGACGGCCACGTGATCCATACACCGGGTCGTTGCGCCGAATCGCCGCCAGCTTGCCCAATCACGCCGGCGAGCGGGTGGAGTGGATGGGCGAGTATCAGAATGAGCGCATCATCGCTGATGTGTTCAACCGCGTGGACGCCATCGTGGTCCCGTCGATCTGGGAGGAGAACTCCCCCTTGGTCATCCACGAGGCGCAGCAGGCTCGCATTCCGGTGATCACCGCTGACGTTGGCGGGATGGCTGAGTACGTGCGCCATGAGCACAATGGGTTGCTCTTCAGGCACCGAGACCGTCGATCGCTTGCTGAGCAGATGCAGCGTTTGGTGGACAACCCGAGCCTTGGCGCACGCCTTGGAAGCCGCGGATACCTCTACGCGGATTCGGGTGACGTGCCTTCGGTTCAGGAGCATGTTCTCGCGGTTGAAGGCATCTATCGCGAGTTGCTCCGACATCGTCCAGCGTCGATGGAGGAGCCTAAGCCTGGGCCCTGGCGCATCACCTTTGATACCAATCCGGATGACTGTAACCTGCGCTGCGTCATGTGCGAGGAGCACTCGCCACACAGCACGCTGCAAGTGCAGCGGAGGGCTGCCGGCAAGCCCAAGCGTCGCATGGACATCGCGCTCGTGCGGAGTGTGCTTGAAAGCTGTCGAGGCACCAGGCTACGCGAGGTCATCCCTAGCACGATGGGCGAGCCGTTGCTCTACGAGCACTTCGACGAGTTCATCGACCTGTGCCACCAGTTCGGCGTGAAGATGAACCTCACCACCAACGGCACGTTCCCGAAGCGGGGCGCGCGGGGATGGGCAGAGCGCATCGTCCCCGTGGGGTCCGACGTCAAGATCTCCATCAACGGCGCTACCGCGGCGACGCAGGAAGCCGTGATGCTTGGCACCAAGTTCGAGCAGGTCCTCGCCAACGTCAAGGAGTTCGTGGCCGTACGCGATGCGCATGCGGCTGCGGGCACGTTCTGTCGCGTCACCTTCCAGACAACCTTCCTCGAGAACAACGTGCATGAGCTTCCCGAGCTCGTGCGGATTGCTGCCACCCTGGGAGTAGACCGCGTCAAGGGGCACCACCTCTGGGCCCACTTCACGCAGATCACGGGGATGTCGATGAGGCGTTCCCGCGATTCGGTTGAGCGATGGAACAGGATCGTTGAGCTGACCGAACAGGCAACCGTTGAGCACCTCCTTCCCAGCGGTCGTCGGGTTCTGCTGGAGAACATCCATCGGCTCGACCCCGACCGCCGTGAGGACATCGCACCCGGCGGCGAATGCCCGTTTCTTGGCGAAGAGGCATGGGTCAGCGCAGAGGGGCGGTTCAACCCGTGCTGTGCGCCCGATGCGCAGCGGCGGACCCTTGGCGAGTTTGGCCACCTGACCGACCGCTCCCTTATGGATATCTGGTCCGGGCCCGAGTATCGCGAACTCCGCGATCACTATCGTGAGCACAGCCTCTGCAAGGGCTGCAACATGCGTCGACCTACGGAGCTGCCATGACGTGGCATCGCTCCACCGTCGCACCCGACGGCACCCATCACGTGGTCGATGGTCAGGCGATGTACTCGCATCGCTTCATCCGAGTGCAGAAGTTCCACGAGCCGGGGCTGGCCCCGGTCGCCGACGCGTCTGGGGCTTTTCACATCTTGAGTAACGGTCGCGCGGCGTACCAGGATCGATTCGTGCAAGCGTGGGGCTTCTACGAGGGTCGTGCCGCGGTTCAAGACCGGGCGGGCTGGTTCCATATCGATGTCGATGGACGCCCGCTCACACCGGATAGGTTCGCCTGGTGCGGCAACTTTCAAGGGGGACGCTGCACAGTTCGCGCTTTCGACCGAGGCTATTTGCACCTCACCGAGTGTGGAAGTCCGGCCTATGCCCAGCGGTACCTTTACGCTGGGGATTTCAGGGATGGAGCGGCAGTGGTACGGTGCCCCGCTCGAGGACTCTGCACGCACATCGGGCCGGAGGGCCAGCACCTTCACGACCGGTGGTTCATTGACCTGGATGTGTTTCACAAGGGCTTCGCCCGAGCGAGGGATCAGGCGGGTTGGTTCCACATTGACCTCGCTGGGCATCCGATCACGGATCATCGCTACGCCGAGGTTGAGCCGTTCTACAACGGCCAGGCCCGCGTCCTCACGCACGACGGCGAGTTTCACGTCGTGGACCAGGCAGGCCAGTCTCTAGCGATTGTCGGGCGGGTGCCGCACGACTCGTTCCACCAAGTGTCTGCTGATCTGGTCGGGCATTGGCGGACGGACACGATCGCGGCTGCGGCGATTCTTGGCATCTTTGAACACCTCCCCTCTTCAGCCGCGACGCTCGCTTACACGATCGGCGCTCCACCTCTCTCGGTGGCCAGACTTCTCGGTGGCCTGTGGGAATTGGGGCTCGTTGATCGGCAGGGCGACCAAGGCTGGGTCGTGACCGACAAGGGACGGCTGCTTGATCCGAGAGGTTCTCTGCAGTTGGCTGATGCCGCGATAGAATTTGGGGGAGCGCTTCGTGAGCAGTGGGCGCACCTCGTCGAGGCGATCAGGAGCCGGGATTGGCGTCCGCCGGATGTCTTTGAGAATGCCGGTCAAGACCCCGTACGTCTGGCTCGTGTTCAACGAATGCTGAGCGCCTACGCGCAGCACGACTACGGAGACATCGTCGCCCACTTGCCCTTCGAGGCAGCGGGGAGCATCGTCGACGTCGCTGGCGGGACCGGTGCATTGGCTCGAATGATCGCTGCGCGGTTTCCTGCAGCGGCAGTCAGTGTGCTGGAGCGTGACGAAGTGTGCGCCTTTGCGCAGCAGCGTCGGCCCGAGGGGCGCGTCCGGTTTGTTGGCGGAAGCATCTTCCAGCGCTGGCCACTTCGAGCCGACGCCTTTGTGATGTCACGAGTGCTACACGACTGGAACGATCAGGATGCTGCAGAGATTCTTCGTAACGCGCGGGAGTCGGTTGGGCGCGGCAGCATCGGAGTAATACTGGAACTGTTGCTCTTGGACACCTCGCCATTTGGCCGACTCTGCGACCTGCATCTCATGGTGGTCACCGGTGGCCGGGAGCGCACGGGTGACGAGTATTCCAAGCTCCTGCGTGACGCTGGCTTCAATCTGGTACGGGTTCAACCAACGAACTCGATCGTGAGCATGCTCGTGGTGGAGGCGACATGAACATCGCTGGCGACCTGGCGTCCGTGGCCCCCTGGCGCGAAGGGCAAAGCATCGTCGTGTTCCTTCGTCATGGGGAGCGAGAGTCCGTTCCTTCGCACGAGTTCCCGCGTCACGATGCCCCCTTGACCCATGACGGGAGACGCGATGCCCAGTCCTTGGGCGTGAAGTTGGGGACGCGACTCGGGTCGGTACGAAGCAGCCCCGTACCTCGATGCGTCGATACGGCGAGAGCCGTGCTCGTCGGAGCGGGCAGGCCAACCGATGTCTATGAGGATCGGGTTCTGGGCGATCCGGGAGCGTTCGTGTTGGACGGCGATCGTGCGATGGCTGCGCTGGTTGAACTCGGATTCCATCCGGCCGCCAAGCGGTTGGGCGGGGGGGAGCAACTCCCGGGGTTCGCCGATCCGGATGCGGCGTCGGGGCAGATGATCACGCTGGCCACCTCCTTGCTGGCCGGCAGCCCACCGGCAGTCCACGTTCTCGTGACGCATGACTTGATCTTGTCCACCCTTGTTGCACGGATATGGGGGCGTGCCCTTGCCGAGGCAGAGTGGCCGGGCTATTTGCACGGAGTCGCGTTGTGGGCCTCGGGCGACTGCTATATGGTTCAGTACTCGAAGACTGAGTGCGCGGTACCCAGTCGATTGACGGTCGCGACGGCAAAGCACCTCGGTGCCTGAGTACCGCCGCCGGTTCTGGTCACCCATCTGGTGACACCATCGTCTATTGGGCTGTAGGTGCGGTGATAGCGTGAAGTTTCACGCGAATCGCTCCGCCACGTCAGCAACTTTCTGGACAACTCGCGGCCCCAGCATTTGCAGTGTTCCGCTGAGGTCGAGTCGCGCCAGGGACTCCCTGCCTCGAGCCTCCCGTGAAACTTCGCCAGTCGGGGACGACAGGCCCGCACCCGTCGTCCATCCACGCCCCGGGGGGCATCCCTCCGGACCTGTCGCCCCCCGGGGCTTTCTGGCCATGCCAGGAAGGTCCGGCCCCATGCCCACCCGATCGATCGATCCAGCCACCCTCACCTTCGCCCAGTCCCTCGTCCGCATCAAGGCCACGGCCCCGTCGACGCGATCCGCATCGCCACCGACGATCGCGGCGACGGCGACGCGCCCGCCAAGGAGTGCCCGAACTGCCAGGCCCTGATTGCGGCGGGCTACCAGACCTGTCCGGAGTGCGGACACCAGTTCCCTGAGCCCAACAGCCCGCGCCAGGTCCGTCCACTCCTCGATGGTGAGCATCCGGTCCTGCCGTGCGCCGAGGAGGTACAGGGCGGCCTGGAGCACGGCTTCGAGTTGCGCTTCGCGGTTGGGGGCTGTCCGAGATCTGCCTCGCATGGATCTACAAACGGCTGATCATCGGTCTCCGGGTCGACGGTTGGAGTGGAAGAATGGCCGATCAGCGAGTTGACGATCGCATCCGGTATCCGAACCAACCGGACGACCGCGTGTTCGGAGCTGACACAGCCGTCGGCGCGATCCAACTCCTGGATGAACGGCTGTCGCGATGCAGCGCACACCACCGGGGCGTGGCACGGCGTCAGTAATTCAGCCCCAAGCAGTTCGGCGCCCGGACCGCCGAAGTGTTACCCTAACCCTGCATGAACGACCTGCTTCCTGGCACAGAGGTACAAGCACGAGGACTGCGATGGCAGTTGGTCTCCTGCGATCAGCAGCACGGTCGTGCCCTGTATCGACTGCGCGGGCTCGGCGGAACGGTCGCGGGTCAGGAGATCGAACTGCTTGACGAATTGGACGAGATTCAGCCGATCCGGCACGATGTCGACCCCCAAAAGGCCGGTCGGCTGCGGGAATGGCTCCTGTACCACGAGGCGTTCGTTCTCGAACAGGCCCTCGGCCCGCACGCACTTCTCGCCGTCCAGCCTGGGCGCCTGGAAATTCAACCCTATCAGCTCGTTCCGGTGATCCGGGCGTTGTCCATGAGCCGAGTCCGCCTGCTCCTGGCGGACGGTGTCGGTCTGGGCAAAACTGTTCAGGCCGGGCTCGTCATGACCGAGCTGATGGCCCGACGGCTGGTACAGCGGGTGCTGGTCATCTCGCCAGCCGGGCCTCTTCTTGAGCAATGGCGAACCGAGATGCGAGACCGGTTCGGCCTGCGACTCCAAGTAGTTGATCGAGCGAAACTTGAGGAGGTTCGACGGCAGACGGAGCTTGGCGCCAACCCGTTCGATCATCTCCCCCTCTCGTTGACATCGATCGACTTCGTGAAGCAGGAACGGGTCCTGGCGGAGCTCGAGCGAAGCGCGTATGACCTGGTCATCATCGATGAGGCACACCACTGCGTCGATCCCGGCGCAAGTGCCCTGGCGGATGACTCACTTCGCCGGCGCGTCGCACAAGTGCTTGCCGGCCGTACAGATTCGCTGCTCCTGCTCACGGCTACGCCGCACGACGGCAATGACCGTTCCTTCGCTTCCCTGTGCGAGTTGCTCGACCCGTCGCTCGTCGATGGGCGCGGCGTCGTTCGTGGCGATCGATACCGCCGGCATGTGGTCCGCCGCCTGAAGCGCCACGTTCGAGACGCTGCAACGGGCAAACCCCTGTTCCCCGAGCGAAAGGTCCTGCCCCAGAGGATTGTCGTTGATCCAGCCCGTCACAAGGCGTTTGCCGATTTGACCCGCGGCCTCCTTGCCTTGATTGCCCCAGAGCTCAGACGCGCCATCCGGGACAAGCGTTACAGCGATGTGCTCTCCTTCTTTGCACTCCTCAAGCGGAGCGTGTCAACGGCCGCGGCCTGCCGTTCCACACTCGAAGTCGTCGCCGATAGGTTCGACGCAGCTGTTGCCGACCAGGGTGAGTCACAGGAAGCGCGCCGCGAACGCATTCGAACTCTGCGTGATGCCCGGCGCCGGCTCGATCGGTTCGGTGTGGGGACGGCCGACGAGGAGAACGACATCCAGGCGCTTGAGGTAGAGGACATCGCGCAGCAACTCGCCGAACTGGAGCGAGCAGCACGGACTGCCGGTCGTCGGATGGATCGCAGCGTTTCGATCCGTGACAGCCTTCGTTCGCTCGTCACGCTCGCCAAGGCCGCCGAACTTGCCGACCCAAAGCTGGACGAACTCATCAGCCAGATTCAGACGATCAGGGCGCCGCTGCCGACCGCCAACATCCTTATCTATACCGAGTACACCACAAGCCAGAACGCCGTGGCCGAGCGCCTCAAGCGGGAGGGCTTGCTGGTGCTCACGCTCAGCGGCAACGATTCGGAGAAGGTTCGGCTGGAGACCACCGACCGCTTCCGCACGACTCACGGCCTCATCATGGTCTGCACGGATGCCGCTGCTGAAGGACTCAACCTTCACCAGCGCTGCCACAACCTGATCCACCTGGAGTTGCCGTTCAATCCCAACCGGTTGGAGCAGAGAAACGGCCGCATCGATCGGTACGGACAGCAGCATCCGCCGATCGTTCGGTACCTCCACCTGGCCGGCACGTTCGAGGAGAACATCCTCCTCCGCCTTATCGCCAAGTACGAACGGCAGCGTGCCATGCTGACTTTCGTGCCAAACACCCTTGGCGTGACGGCGTCGCCCGAGCACACGGCGGGCCGATTGCTCCAGGGGATCATCGATTCGGAGGGGTCGCTCTTCTCGACTCCGGCGCCGAAGTTCACGCTGTCGGAAGGCGACCCCGCAGATGGTGCCGGAGGCGCCGTGACGGAGTTGCTCGAAGAGATTGATCGCAGCTTCAGCAGCTTCGAGAAGGCAGCCAAGACGAACACCTGGCTGGCTGACGCAGGCTCCTTCGCCGAGGAAGCGGTAACGCGGGAAGCTCAGACCGCCAAGACCGAGGGCGATCGCGCTGCGGACATCGACCTAGCCCGATTCGTGGTCGGTGCGATCCTCCGAGATGGCGGCGATCTCCGCGGCAAGATCACGGACCAGACCTTCGAGGTGCGACTACCAGGCGCTTGGGGCGTCGATCTCAACGACACTCCCGGCGCCGAGCCCGAATCGCGGTCGGCACGGGTCACTGTGAACAAGGATGTGCTATTCGACGCTCAGAAGCGCCCCGTTGGGTTCCTCGGACGCTCGCACCCGCTGGTGCGGCATGCGATCGACCGAGTCAGACACACATCCCTTGGCGAGGGCTCTGGCAGTGCTGGCGGGGTCGATCCGCGGGCATCTGCCGTGGCGGGCGCCATTGCGGAACCCGCACTGATCTGCACCTTCCTGGCACGCATCATGAGCGGCGCGGGGCGTGAGTTGGAACGCGTCGTCAGCGTGAGCGTGACCCAAGGCAAGCCACCGAAGTACTCGGAAGATCCGCATGCATGGCTCGCCGCCGCCGATCCAGACCGAGCGATCAATCCAACGGGCGTCTGGGACAAGCACTTTGCACGCTGGGTAGGCGGCGCGGCGGACCTTACCCGCACCGCCGGCGTCGCTGCCGCCACTGGCTTCATGGCGACGGGACAGGCGTTCATCAAAGAAGCCCGCATAGCGGTAGCGAACGAGCGCGCGGAACTTGAGCGTTGGTTGGGCGAGCGAGCGTCGGATCTGATTCCCGGCGCCACGCAGAAGGCCGAACAACCCGCACTCTTCGACGCCAAGCAACCCAAGCAAGCCAAGCCCGCAGCGGCGCCGGCGACAACGCCACTGGAGAAGTTGGAGCGACTTCGGGGTGACGCCAACCAATCAACGAAGTTCCGAAGCGAAGTTGAGGCCGTGCTCAAGACCTATCACTCCCGGCTCGATCGGCTCAACGCCCGGCAGAACCTCAGCGAGCCGGAGATCACACCGCTCGGCATCCTGATGGTCGTGCCTGAAGCGCTCTCCCCCGCTGGAGGCAAGCATGGCGCTTGACTTCCTGCGCTTCGGACACCTGACGCTCAGCGGTCCTGCGCTGCCAGAGCCCTTTGTCCGGTTCGAACTCGAGCGGGCCTTGACAAAGCTCAGGCTCCTGCCCGATTCAACTGGCCTGAGCGGGCAGAAGGTCGGCGACGAATGGCGAGTCTTTCAACGGAAGATCCGCGACATTTCGGCCAGCCCATCTCCCGGCGCCATCGCCGGCCAGGTCGCGGCGATCAAGACGCTGCTCGGCCTGCGCAGGGTCATCACCAACGCCGACGTGCAGGAGCACCTCAAGTGCGACCCCGCCACGGCCCGGGCGGTGCTGAAGCAGCTGGTGGAGTCCGGCTCGGCCGTCGTGGAGGGGAAGGCGAAGGGAACGAAGTATCGAATGGCCAGGAAGGCGTGATTGGGAGGCAACTGTGGGGAGAACACCAGAGTCACGAACCCGAGTCGGCGAACATGAAGAGAAGCTCTTGGACAAGATCCGCCGGCGAATCCGTTCGTTCCCATTGGCGGTGGGGCGAAGCGCGGAACGGGAGACAGTGTTCAATGCCGAGTTGCTCGGTCACTTGAGGGCGGACGGGATTGACATCGAGAACTCGAAGATCCCTTCGATCACCATTCTGGGCGAGACGTTCCGGCCTGAAGGCTACGTGGATGAGGGAAAAGCTCGGCCGTTGTGCTGTCTTGAATGCAAGCGAATGCTCGACCACAACGCCAAGGCCGTGTGGAAGGAGGGTCTAGCCCAGTCGCTCCTCTACGCGATCGACTACAAGCACGTCTACTTCATCATCTACGATTTCACGGCATCTGGGCTTGCGGAACGGGAATTCGGGCCGGGCAACAAGTCGGCGTCGTCGCTGGCGAGGCGTCTGCGAGAGGAAGAGCGAATCGATATCGTGGTCATTCGTGCGTCATGAACTCAAACCCCAGCATCACGAACGCCGACGACGCCAAACTGATCGCGCTGATCAGCGGCGCGGAGCGTCGTGTGCTGCTCTTGTCGCCGGGCGTAAGCGAGGCGGTGGCTGATGCACTCCTGGCCGCGTGGACCAGACTTGGGGCGAGCCAGGTCACGGTCATCCTGGATGTGGACCCCGAGGTATGCAGGCTGGGCTTCGGCACGCTCGGCGCCGTTGAGAAGATCCGGGCCGCCGCGGCGCCCGCGGGCACGATGCTCCATCACCAGCCGGGCGTGCGGATCGGCGTGCTGGTTTGCGACGATGTGACGCTGGTGTTCAGCCCGGCGCCCCTGCTCATCGAGGCCGGTTCCACCCAGCCCAATCGGCCCAACGCGATCCAACTCGGTTCCGTACCTGAGTCGGTTGCCAAGGATCTGGGCCTCGGCCCGCGTCGGGATGTCGAGCGCATCGTGGGGCTCGATCCCGTGAGGCCGGACCAGATTGCGAAGGTGAAGGAGGACCTCGACGCAGCGCCGCCGGTGAAGTTCGACCTGGCGCGGCGGGTGCGGGTGTTCACATCGCGATTTCAGTTCGTCGAACTGAGCATGACCGGGTGCTACGTGTCCCGAAAGAAGGTGCCGATCCCCAGCAGCCTCGTCGGCTTGGCAAAGACCGAGGACATCGAGCGGCAGTTTCATGCGCACTTCGATCTCATCCAGAAGGGCGCCCTTGAGGTGAAGGGCAAGGGCGGGAGATCGATCACGGAAAAGGGTCTGCAGGACCGGCGGAGGGCGGTTGAGAAGAAGTTCCTGGTGTCGTTGCCCGAGTATGGCGCCGTGGTCCTGCGTGCAAACAAGCAGAAGTTTGAGGAGGCCGTGGCGGAACTGACGGCGGAAGTCGCGGAGTTCGCGGCCGGCGTGAAGGGCGAGGTCGAGAAGCAGATCAAGCGGAGCCGCGAGGCGGTCGTCAAGGCGCTGCTTCCTGCGGTGGAGCGCAACCCGCCCGACCAATACTGCAAGACGCACGGCCCCAAACCACCCAAGGACTTCCTGAAGAAAAGGCTGACCGAGGACATCGAGAAGGCGTTCGGCACAGCGGAGGCGATCGTCGAGGAGATGAAGGTCAAGGTCGTGTTCAAGGACGTGGCCTACGAGTCGCTTGTGGATGCCAAGTTCCTGGCGGTGGCCCGGAAGGCCATGCCGGACGTGAAATGGCTCCACGAAGAGTTCGAGGCGCCGGGCGCATCGCCGGTCCAGAAGTCGGACGACCTCTTCGGCGGCACGGGATAGGGCCTGCGGCTGGGGGGTCGCCGGCCTCAAAGGGTCGGCGTGACCCGATAACCAGACAAAATCCGATCGATTGTCTTGACATGCCTCGTGTGGTATCATTTGATACCAGGAACTCGGCCCGTATGCCGACGAATGGTATCACGGAGCCGGCTGCGGATGGCCAATGCGGACCTGCCCACAACCCAGCGAATCCGCGCATTCGCCGCCGACCCCGCCAAGGTGATGCCGAGCAGGCAGGCGTTGTCGGACATGATGGCGTGGGGGCTGAAGAAGGAGGACGTGTGCGACGCGATCGTGGAATGGATCGACGCGGGGGAGCGGGTGAAAGAGGTGGTGCTCCACACCTATCCGGGGTTGCAGGGCCAGCCGGCCTTCGAGATGAAGCCGCGGTTGTGCAACCGGTTGTTTTACATCAAGGTCGCGTTCTTCACCCCGCCGGGGAGCACGGAGGCGATGCTTGTCGTCTCGTCGCACCCCGACCATTGAGGAGAGAGCGATGAACCAGACCCCATGCCCGATGTGCGGCAAGAACAGCTTGACTGAGAAGCGCGGCGAGTACCGATTTGAACCGCCGGACCCGATCCCAGGCGGCGCCATCGTCGTGCCAGACGCGACGTGGTACGAGTGCGGCGCCTGCCACGAGCAGATCGTGCCGCCGGCGCTTGAGCAGGCGATCGAGCGAGAGCGGTGCCGTCGCCTGGGCCTGCTGACGCCGGAGGAGATCAAGGCGGTGCGCGAGCGCACGGGCCTCAGCGCTGTCGATATGGCCACGCTGCTCGGAGTCGGCGAGAAGACCTACACCCGATGGGAGAACGGGCGTTCGTTGCAAAACAAGTCCAACGACACGCTGATTCGAATGGTCGATCGCAACGCGGAGATCTTCGAGATCGTCGAGGCGGAACGCCAGCCCGGGCGCGAGGCGATGGTCCGCAACTATGTGGTCAATCTTGAGACGCTCAAGGGGCGCCAGAACGTCGCGATGGCAGCGCACGGCGCCGACCTGAGCACGTCTGACTTCGAAGCGATCCGTGTAAAGCTAGTCGAGTTGCGTGGCATCAAGCGAGCCCAAGGATGACGACGTTTCAGTCAAGCTACCTCGAACTCGAACCGCGCGAGCTGGTGCGGTTCGTGCTGCGCGAGGCCGGGCAGATTGACAACGATGCGGTCAATCCAGCCGAACTGCTCGACTATCTCAAGCTGGCGTACATCAGCTTCGACTTCGCACGCGAGCTTCCGCCGGAGATTCGGCAGCGGGTTTCTTCCGGCCAACCGCGAGCGCTGATTTCCTTCGGCGATCGTCTGGTCGCAACCGATTCGTCGCTGTCGGAGCCGAAGTCCCGGTTCAGCGTGCTCCATGAGATCGGGCACTACCTGCTGCCGCATCATCAGCACACGCTGTACGTCTGCGATGATCTGGGCATGAGTGCATGGACGCGGCTCGCGTTCGAGCAGGAGGCCAACGCCTTTGCCGCGGAACTGCTGTTTCAAGGCGAGCGATTCTCGCTGGAAGCCAACAGCCATCCGGTGACCGCGGCGGCCGTGAAGCAACTCGCGGAGAAGTACAAGGCGTCATTTGAGGCGACCGCGCGTCGGCTTGTCGAGAAGAACTTCAGGCCGTGCATGCTCGTGGTGTTCAAGCAGGACTCCGGTCGGCAAGTCGTCGACCCGAACGCCGCACAGTCCTGGACGGTGAAGTACTGCGTGTCATCTCCGAGCTTCAAACTGCGGTTCTTCGATCGGGTGAGCGGTTCGATCCCGGCGCCCCTGCTAGCGCGAGTGGCCGTACCTGGCCGCGACATCGCGGACAGCGTTGTGGAAAAGGTGCAGGTCGGGGCGGCCACCGGCGGTGAAGCACGCCGAGTCAACGCCGAGTTCTTCTGGAACACGTACAACGTCTTCGCTCTCCTGACTCCAGAGGCGCCGGACGCTCAAGGGTGACAGATCATGGCATTCAATCCACTCGCTGTTCTTGATGAGGTCACCCAGGAATACCGGGACTACATCCAGACAGAATTTCGTGCCAAGGACCTGGCCCTTCGGGAACGGCTGGCCGCGGCCCTCGAACGGGAGAACTTCCTCTGCCGTGAACCGTTCTTCCAGGCTCATCGACCCTTTCGGGCGGGAAAGAAATGGCGCGACCTGCCCCTTGACGAGAAGCTCGCCCGCGTGATGGAGGAACGGGCGACGCGATTCGGGGCGAAGGATCCCCAGCACGCGTACACCCACCAATCGGGCGCCATCGACGAGTTGCTGCGTCCGGCGCCACGTTCCGTCGTCGTGACCACGGGCACGGGTTCGGGCAAGACTGAGGCATTCCTGCTCCCTGTGCTACAGAACGCGCTGGCGGACGCACGAGCATTTGACGGGCGGCCGGGCCTGACGGCGATTCTCGTCTACCCGATGAACGCGCTCGCCAATGACCAGCGTGAGCGTATCGATGAGTATCTCGCTGCCGCAGGATTGGGAAACGCGGTGAAGGTGGAGCAGTACGACAGGTCGAGCAGTCAGGATGATCGGGCGCGGATGAGGAGCACGCCTCCGCACATCCTTCTGACAAACTACATGATGCTTGAGTACCTGCTCGTCCGCCCGGCTGACCGAGATGCGATTTTCACAAACCATCGTTGCCGGTTCCTCGTGCTAGACGAGGTTCATACCTACCGCGGCACGCTTGGCGCCAACATCGCGATGCTGATCAGACGCCTCAAGGCTCACCTCGGAGCGGCGCCGCAGGCCTGGAACGCCCAACCGACGCAGGAAAGACGGTCGCAGCGATTTCCGTTGCTCGTCCCGGTCGCCACATCGGCGACGATCAAGAGTATCGAAGAGGGGGCTGATCCAGCGGAGGCCAGGCGACAACGGGATGATGCAGTGCGCGACTTCTTCGGGCGGCTGGCCGGCATTGAACCCGCCGCGGAGATTCAGGTATTCGGTGAAGAACTCCAGGAACAACAGATCCCGCCGACGGCCGCGTACCCGGCGCAGCCGGTCACCGGTATTCAGGTCGATGTCAATGATCCCGACTCTGTGCGGCGGGCACTCTGCCGCTTGGCCGCCGTCGCGGATTCGACGGCGCCCACGGACGCGGCAAACCGTTGCCGGCTGCTCTGGGACTTGAATGGCTGGCTCATTCACGCTCCGCTGTCGGTTGACCAGCTCATCGAGAAGGTGCGGACGGAGGCACCAGCCAGAGCCACGGCAGACCTTGCGGCCATCCGTGATGAACTTCACACGGCCCTTCTCGTGGGGACGGCATTGCCCGATGGCGTGCCCGGTGTTTTGCGCATTCGTGCGCACCGCGTCTTTCGTGGTGGATGGAGATTCCATCAATGCCTTGACCCGAACTGCCGACACCTCCAGCCCATGGGCGAGGATGTTTGTGCCGTGTGTGCGCACCAGACGGCCCCGTTGCTGCTTTGTCGCTCTTGCGGCGCGGACTATGTCGTGCTCGAATCCGAGAACCCGCAGGATCCGACAACGGCTCTGTCGCCGGGGGTGATCGCGCGGGGCTCGGACCAGCCGGGCTGGCTTGTCTACGAGCCAGATCGGTTCGACGGACAAGTCAACGCGGATGATGACGATGACGGTGATGATGCGGGGGATGCCCCCGACAATGGCCCTGCGGTGAATGGGAGAGGAGCCGTCGGTCGCGGGCGCCGTGGACCTGCCGCGGGTAGTGCGGCCGCGGCGGGTCAGGGCGCTCGCCCGCAGGTGCGCGGCACACGCGAAGGCAGATTGAACTTCGGCACGCTTGAGTTCTTTGATGATCCCAATGCGGAGGGGCGCCACGTCGTTGTATCGCGGAACACGAAGCGGTGCCTCTGCTGCGGGGGCTCCGCCGGGAGCCATCCCGTCATTACGCGCGTGGAAATGGGCACGTCGGCCGCGGTGAAGGTGCTCGCAGAGGGCATCGTCGAATCCCTCCACGAGTCGAATCAGGGTCAGCAGGGCTACGACGGCAAAGACCGTCTCTTGATCTTCGCAGATAGCCGGCAGGACGCTGCGCACCAGGCGCGATTCATCCGGTTCACCGGCCGCTATGACCGGATGCGCGGCAGGGTGTACGCATTGCTGCGCCAGCATGGTGCTTTGAAGATGCAGCGTCTGACGGAACAGTTGGGCGAGGCTGCGGTGCGAACTCACGACAACCCCTTTCTACCAGTAGACCCGAATGTCGCCGTTCGCGGCGAAACGCGAGAGCGGGTGCGAGCGTGGGAGGAAGCGCCAGTCCTGGACCAGCTTTCAGCCAACGCGAACTATCGCGGCACCCTAGTGAACCTGGGCCTGATCCAAGTTCGTTACTCGGAACTGGATGAGCACGTCCGCGAGCGCGGCGGCGAGCTCGCACGCCAGCTTGGCGTGAGCACCGATCAGTTGGTCCATGTGTGCCGGTGCGTGCTCGATGACATGCGGACGCACTCAGCGCTGTCTCGACAACTGCTGCAGTACCACCCGTCCTTTGTTGGGTATCCGGAAACGCTGCGGGCGAGCGAGTGGGAGCGCAGCGTCAAGGCCCCGGCGGGCTACATGTGCGACCGAGATGGTCGGCCGACGAACCTGCTCGATCGTGACGAGGTGGCGTACGGCATCACGGTGAGGTCCATCGCGCGGTCCGCGACGAATCGGGGCCGCGCACCAGCCATCCAGCGAATAGTCGCAGAACTGGTACGCCGGTACGGCGGTGCGCAGGTCACGCCCAACGAGGCGTTGGCGGTCGTCGAGTTCCTTCGCCTTGCGGGCTTCGTCCAGCCGGTTGAACTCTTCGGCTTCCGATCGAGCCACTCGCTATTGCAAGTGAACGCGGAGGAAGTTGAACTCCTGCCCACAACGGACGCGACGCGCAGTCGGTGCGGAGTGTGCATGCGGGCTTGCGCCGGCGCCATGAATGGGGCGCCGTGTCCCGCGTGTCATGGGACGATCCAACCCTGGCCGAGCGCAGAGTTCGCAACCAGTCGGGCGGTGCGGCGCGTTCTCGAGGGGGCAGTCGTTCCTCTGGATGCCGGTGAGCACACCGCACAGGTTCCTGCGGCGGTTCGAAAAGAGTTGGAGACCGACTTCAAGAACAAGGACGAGAGCCTGAACGTGTTGGCGTGCTCGCCCACTCTCGAGATGGGGATCGACGTCGGTGGCCTAGAGGCCGTTGCGATGAGGAACATCCCGCCCCGGCCGGACAACTACGCGCAGCGCGGCGGCCGCGCCGGGCGTAGAGCTCGCATCGGACTTGTGGTCAGCTACGCCAACCGTCGCCCGCATGATCAGTATTTCTACGACCACCCGGAGGAGATGATCGCGGGCGAGGTGCCTACGCCGACGTTCTCCCTCCTCAACCGGGACGTGCTACTCCGGCATGTCGCCGCGATCGCGTTTGGAGCTGCCAACCCTGGACTCGCAGGACAGATGGTGGCCTATGTCACGGTGGATGGCCAGGTTCAACAAGAAAGTGTCGACGGGCTCAAGGCGGCTGTGACGGCCACCACCGAGCACACCGTCGAACTGGCCCAACGAGCCCTCGGCGTGCAGCTTGCAGCCGCCGGAGTCGATGAAGCGGGACTTCGGGCGTACCTCGCGTCGCTCCCCGAGCGAATTCAGGGTGTCGTGGATCGTACAGCGCGACAAGTACTTGAACTGCGGCAATCAATCGAGCGCTGGGCCGAGGGCCTTCAGCAAGGCCAGCGTCATCTCGCGATCCGAGCCGGAGACCTCATCAACCGCTTGTTAGGTGTACGCGACACCACCGCTCGCGAAGGCCGCGATGCTGACGATCGATCTGCTGGGTACCCGTTGCGGCGCTTCGCCGAGTTCGGGATCCTCCCCGGATACGAGTTCCCCACGGAGCCGGCGTCGCTTCGCCTCTTGAGCGACGAGTACGAGGATGATCCGATCACGACGGACCGAAGGTTCGGCATCGGACAGTTCCAACCGGAAGCGCCCGTCTTCGCGAGGTCAAAGCGCTGGCGCGTGTGCGGCATCGATACTTCATCTCCTTGGAATCCCCAGTCGGAAGGCCCGACTTGGCACCTCGATCGACGGCAATGACATCGTCTATCACGGCTATTTCGACATCGGCGTGGCGGTGGGCAGTCCGCGCGGCCTGGTGGTGCCCATTCTGCGTGATGTC
>JAPKGU010000007.1 GCA_026647565.1 Phycisphaerales bacterium
GCATGCGCGCCGTGGGTGCGATGCCGCTGGCCAGCTTGAGGTTCGAGCGCGGGCAGTGTGCGACCGAGGCTCCCGCGCCGGCCAGCAGGCGCAGGTCGCTTTCGCTCAGGTGGGCGGGGCGCGGATGCCCACGAGCGTGCGGACTGGTCCGGCGTCGATCTCTCGATCATCGCCGATTCGGAGCTTGAGATCGTGGGCGCTCGGGGCGGTCGCGTGGCCGACGCCGTGGCGGCCCTCGAGCAGAAGCACTACGACGTCGGTTCGCTGATCGGACGCCGATTCAGGATTGATGACGCGGTCTCGGCGCTCCGCGCCGCCGCGGAGCCGGGCGCAATGAAGATCCTCATCGAGTTCCCCGGATGAGTCGGTCCGACAGTTGGGCATCGATGGGAAGGAAACTTCGGTCAGCTTGCCCATCTTGACGCGTAGTTGGCTTGATCGACGATCGCCTCCAAGTTAGGGTGATTGATGGGAGTCCGTGTCCGCACGTTCTCCAGCGATGGTTCACGCCCACGATTGGGCGTCGACAGAGAACCCAGAGGAGTTGTCGCGATGCGTTCTTCGTTGGCCGGTTGGTGTGTGCGTTCCCCTGCGGCGATGATTCTCGCGTGTGCGATGACGGGTTCCCTGTCCGCACAGGATTACACATCCGAGGTGATCGGGCGCCTTCACGCGCTGCCGGGGATTCCCGCCACGTATTACAACCACGTCGCAACGACGGGCGAGGCGATCGGCGACGGCTATGGCACGGCGACGGGGAGCATCCCCCACGCGATGTACATGGCCCCTGGCGCGTCGGCGCCTGTCGATCTCCATCCGGCGGGATACTTCGACTCCTACGGCCTGGGCGGCGAGAGCGGCCAGCAGGTGGGATACGGCTGGTCGAACGCCGACAGGCTGTATCGCGCGCTGCTCTGGCATGGTTCTGCGGCGAGCGTGGTGATTCTTCATCCCCCGGCGTACCTCTTCTCCCGTGCGAGCGCAACGGACGGCATCCAGCAGGTCGGCAGTGCGATCCCAGCCTCAGGGGGCGGTCAAGCCGTGGTCTGGGAGGGAACTGCGGAGAGCGTGATCGCGCTTCACCCTGTGGGATATCGCGAAAGCAGTGCCACGGGCGTAGGCGACGGCCAGCAGGTCGGCGTGGCGTTCCTGGAATCCGCCCCAACGCTCTCTCGGGCGATGGTCTGGAGTGGTACCGCCGAGAGCGCGGTCGATCTTCACGCGGCGCCATTCATCCAAACATTCGCGTTCGACGCGGGCGGCGGGAAGCAGGTCGGCCAGGCAAAGATGGGCAGCTCGACGAGCTTTGCCGTGATGTGGAGCGGGACCCCGGAGAGCATGGTCAATCTCAATCCCGCCGGGGCGACCCATTCGATCGCGTATGCGACCAACGGAGAGGTACAGGTCGGGGACTGCTCCCTGGGCGGTGCCGCGGCATGGCGCGGGAGCGCGGAGTCCTTCATCAATCTTCACGCGTTGCTGCCCGTCGGCGGCTCATGGAGCGGCTCTCGCGCGACTTCCATCGATGACGACGGCGTGATCTACGGGCGAGCGTACGGCACCCACGCGGGCGTGACGGGCTGGTACGCGGTGAAGTGGATTCCTGAAGCCGCGTGCGTCGCAAAGTACAACGGTGACGACGACGTCGACATCCTCGACTTCCTGGACTTCATGGACGACTTCTCGGTGTGCGAGGGCGAGCCGGCGCCGTGCGGCTCGTTCGGCGAATCGGACATCAACGGCGACACGCTTGTCGACATCCTCGATTTCCTTGATTTCCTGGACTCGTTCGGCACAGGGTGCTGAAGCCAGGAGAATCTTCGAAGATTGCCGCCCGGAACGCCACTGGCTGACGCTGTGACTCCCGTGGTGGGGATTGAACCCCCCACACAAGGAGCACAGACATGTTCACCACCAGCAGCCGTCCTCACACCGCGCCCGGCATGTCCCGAGCCCTCGCCCTCGTGATCGCCTCGGGGCTTGCCCTGATCGCGACACCCGCGCACGCCGCGCCCGCCAAGCCCGCGGACCCGCCGAAGGGCAAGGTCGGCACCTACGACAACAACGCGGCGCTGACCCAGCGGGTCAACGGCCAGAAGACGCTCGTCGTCATGATCCACGGATTCGACGACACGCCGGCGATGTGGGGCGATCTTCACACCACGATGAACGGGCGCAACATTCTTCCCGCGGGGACCGCGGTCTGGGAGTACGACTGGCGGACGGACGCCGCGGGCACGTTCGGCGCTGGCGCCCTGAACAAGCCCGCGAACTTCGTCGACGCCATCGGCACGACGGGCGGACAGGCGGAGAACCTCCTGCACCAGATCATCACGAAGGGTCGTATCGGCGGCGAGGGACAGTGGGACCACGTCCACCTGATCTCGCACAGTCTGGGCGCACCGATCAACGAGCTGGCAGCGCGAGGGCTGAAGAAGTACGGTGTGAAGACCGTCCAGCAGACGTTCCTCGATCCCGCGATCGATCGCAAGGGAGCGAACGGAAGGTGGTACGGCCAGACGGCGGACGTGGCGGAGAACTACTTCGCGACCGGCGCCGTGCTCGGGTTCGGCCTCGGGTTCACGGGCCACACGTTCGCGAACGCCGTCAATATCGAGACCTCACCTATGAGCCCGTACAACGGAGTGACGCAGCCCGCGCTCCACCACAAGTGGCCTGTCGAGTGGTACGACAACGGCATCACCGGCGCCGGCGGTGTCCCCAAGTCACAGTACGGGAGGTTCGGCTGGGGCTATTCGTACGAGCGGGCGGTGGAGCGAGGCCACGCGTGGCCCGTGCCGGACGCGGCGAAGCACAACCGCGGCAGGTTGATCACCATCGACAACACCGGATGGCTCGACTCCAACGATCGGCTCAGCGTGCTCCCCGAGCAGGAGCGTTCACCGGGCGTAACGGTCGACTCGAGCGCCGGCAACGCGATGGCTCGTGCAACCGGCGATCGCGTGACGGGGCTTGACCTCGCCGCGATGGGGACCGGGCGTTCCTGGATGATCTTGAACGTCGACACTCGCGACGACGGCCCGGTCGACACCATGTCGTTCTCGTACACGTTCGCGGATGACGGGATGAGCCAACGCGACGGCTTGCTCTCCGTGCTCGTCGCGTACGAGTTCGAGGGGGTGTACCAGTGGCTGGAGGTCTTCTCCGCTCGCCAGTCGTTCAATCTCGCCGGCGCCGAGACCCAGTTCAGCGAGCCGGTCTCGCTCTGGCAGACGCTCGACGACGGGGAGTACGCCGTCGCCTTCGCGTTCGAGTCGCTCGACGGCCAGCCGACGGCGGTGAGCGTCGACGACATCACCTTCTGGAATGTCAACGCGGTTCCGACGCCGGGCACGGCGGCACTGGTCGGGGTGGGCGGCGTCTTCGCGGCGCGCCGGCGCAGGCGCGCGTGAGGCGTCGAGTTCTGGAGCGGGATGGCGGGCGGCCTCGAGGTGTGACGGGCCGCCTTGCCGCGCGCTGTGGGCACGGGCCCCGAACCTACACTCCATTCCCCCTCGGGGGACCGGAGATTCGAATCATGCCGACGCCATTCGACGCCCGCGCCGCTTCCACGCTCCAGACCCTCCGCGACGGCGGCCAGTACAAGCACCTTCAGACGATCGACGGCCCGATGGACGCGGTGGTCCGGCTGAAGCAGCCCGATGGGTCGACGCGCGAGACGCTCTGCTTCTGCTCCAACAACTACCTCGGACTTGCCAATCACCCGGAGGTCGTCGAAGCGGGTGTCAAGGCCCTCAGGGACTACGGCGCAGGCACCGCATCGGTCCGCTTCATCTGCGGCACGTTCTCGCCCCACCACGAACTGGAAGCCCTCATCGCACGCATGATGGGGACCGAGGCGTCGTACACGTTTGTGTCGGCGTGGACCGCCAACGAGGCGATCTTCCCGACGCTCTGCGAGCCGGGCGACATCATCATCTCCGATGAGCTCAACCACGCCTGCATCATCGACTCCATCCGCCTCGCGACGGTGATCAAGAAGGGCGTGCACAAGTCGGTGTACAGGAACAACACGCTCACCGGCGAGAACTCCCTGGAGCAGAGACTCGCCGAGGCGAAGGCCAATCCCGCCGTCACCGGACAGATCTGGGTCGTCACCGACGGCGTCTTCTCGATGGAGGGCTCGATCGCCGACCTGCCGACGATGCGGGTGCTCTGCGACAAGGCCAACGCCATCCTCGTCGTCGATGATTCTCACGGCCACGGCGTCATGGGGCGCACCGGTCGAGGGACGCACGAGCACTGGGGGATGATCGACCCGGTCCACACCGACCCGACCCGCGCCAATCGCGTGGACATGTTCAGCGGCACGCTCGGCAAGGCCCTCGGCGGCGGCGCGGGCGGGTTTGTCGCGGGCACCAAGAACGCCATCGACATGCTGATCCAGCGCGGCAGGCCGACCCTCTTCTCCAACGCCCTGCCCGTGACCGTTGCGGCGTCGGCGAAGAAGGCGATCGAGATCATGCTCAAGGAGCCGCAGCGCGTCGAGCGCCTCAAGAGCAACGTCGCGTACGCGAGGAAGAAGATCAAGGAAGCCGGGTTCAGCGTTCTGGAGTCACCCACCGCCATCTGCCCGATCATCGTGCACGACACCGCGAAGGCGATCGCCATGTCCAAGCGTTTGCTGGAGATGGGCGTCTTCGTGATCGGCTTCGGATACCCGGTGGTTCCCGAGGGGCACGCGCGGCTTCGGTGCCAGATCTCCGCGGCCCACACGACGGAACACATCGATCGGCTGGTCGAGGCCCTCCGGAAGCTCTGAGCGGCGGGGGAGCGGCTCTCGCCCGGCGTCGTCTCCTCAGGCGGCACCTGGATGTCGTCTTGCGTCGATCCTCTCACGGATGTCTCGGACTCGGTCAAGGTTGCACGAATCCGTACCCGAAGCCCGTTCTGGGCCTCCGGAGGCGGGTCGCAATCTCCAGCTCCTTCCTACCATCAATCGGTATTGCCAGGGACGTCACGCGCCCGGGACGCGGCTCCGAGGATAGGGGACGCCTCCTTGGAGCCCTGGAAAAGAGGGGCCTGCATGGTGTCGCAGAACGGTGGGAGTTGTCCGGCGGAGCCGGTCGAGACTTCCGAGTTCGATGGCGGGGTGAGCCGCGTGACGCGGATCGACACCCACGTCCACTCGCGCGCGTCGGACGGCCCTGCCCTGGCCGCGCTCGGGATGATCAACTGCCCCGAGTGCTACTCCGAGCCGGAGCGGATCTACGACATGGCCAAGGTCCGTGGGATGGACCTTGTGACGATCACGGACCACGACACGATCAAGGGGGCGCTGGAGCTGCACGAGCGCGGGTTCCAGGACTTCATCATCGGTCAGGAGTTCACGGTCTTTTTCCCGGAGGATCGCTGCAAGCTGCACGTGCTGATGTGGGGGCTGACGCCGGAGATCAACGAGAAGCTGCACGGGCAGGGGCTGCGCGACGACGTGTACGCGTTCGCGCGGTTCCTCCGCGACCACAACGTCGCGCACTCGCTGGCGCACCCGCTGTACGTGCAGAACGGGCGGCTCAGCCGCTGGCACGTCGAGCGGGCTTCGCTGCTCTTCCGCTCGTTCGAAACGCTGAATGGCGCGCACTCCGCGACGCTTCGTGATCCGATCGAGCTGTTCCTTCGCACGCTGACGCCGGCGCTGGTGCAGGAGATCGAGAAGCGTCACGGCATGGAGGCGATCTGGCCCCGTCCGTGGCTGAAGGGGCGGACCGCGGGCTCGGACGACCACGGGCACGATCCGCGATCCCACCGAGTTTTTCAGGCGCGTGATGGCGGGCCAGTCGGAGGTGGGGGGGATCGCGGGCCACTCGTCGCTCCTGGCCCACCAGTTCACGACCGTTGGCGCGAACTACTACGCGAAGAACCTGCACGACCTTCCGTCGCCGACGGGCCGGCTCCTCGCGTCGAAGCTGCTGCGATTCGCGGGGATCGAGGCCGAAGCGCCGAGCAAGGGGCGCGTCGCGTTCCACGTGCTGAGGCGGAAGCTGTTCAAGCGGAAGAAGAAGTCGCTGCCGATCGTGGGCGCGCTGCGTGAGAGCATCGGACCCGCGCTCGAGCAGTTTCCCGAGATCCGCGCGAAGCTGCGGCCGGAGACGTGGCGCGAGGGCGCGGCTCTCGGCGACCACGACCGCATGGCGGAGTTCATGGACACGCTGAGCGCGTCGGTCTCGCACGCGCTCTCGTCGTCCGTGGTCCGGTCGGTGAAGAAGCGAGACCGCAACGCAATGGCGGATCACCTGATCTCCTATGGCATCCTCCAGGCGGCCCAGGGACCGTACATCTACTCGCTTTTCCACCAGAACAAGGAACGCAACTTCGTCGAGCGATTCGCCCACGAGATCGCCCCACCCGGCTCGGGCGCAAGCCCGCTGGAGCGTGCGATGCGAGTGAGTCTTTTCACGGACACGCTCGGCGACGTGAACGGCGTCTGCCGCTTCATCGAGAACGTCGCGCTCCAGGCGAACAACGTGGGCCGCGACCTGCAGGTCATCACGTCGACGCGGTTTACGTGTCCGGACTATCCGAACATCTACAACTTCGAGCCGGCGCTTGCGTTCAAAATGCCCAAGTACGACAAGCTGGAGGTCTGCCTGCCGCCGATCACGCGGATGCTCAGGCACCTGGATCGGCACCAGCCGGACGTGCTGCACATCTCGACGCCCGGCCCGGTGGGGGTGGTCGGATACATCGCGGCGAAGATGCTGCGCATTCCCGTGCTCGGCGTCTACCACACGGACTTCCCGGCCTACGTCGATCGCCTTTTCGACGATCACGTGTTCACGAAGGCGTGCGAGAAATACATGCGGGCGTTCTACAAGCCCTTCTCGGCGATCTTCACGCGCTCGCACGACTACGTGGAGTCGCTCGCCAAGATCGGGATGGATCGATCGAGGGTGATGCCGCTTCTGCCGGGGTTCGAGACCGACCAGTTCCACGTGCGTTTCAAGGACCGCTCGATCTGGGAGCGGCTCGGCTGCTCGAAGGACTCGCTGAAGGTTCTCTTCGTCGGGCGCGTCAGCGTCGAGAAGAACATGCCGTTCCTCACGCAGATCTGGAAGCAGGTCTGCCAGCGCGCCCGCGAGCTGGGGATCGACACCGAGCTGATTATCGTCGGCGATGGCCCGTACCGCGAGCGGATGCAGCAGGAGTTGAAGGGTCTCCCGGTGAGGTTCCTGGGCTTCAGGCGTGGCGAGGAACTCTCCACGATCTACGCCTCCAGCGACATGTTCGTCTTCCCCTCCGTGACGGACACGCTCGGGCAGGTCGTGCTCGAGTCGCAGGGCTCGGGGCTTCCCGTGCTTGTCACGGATCAGGGCGGGCCGAAGGAGGTCGTTGTCGAGGGCGTCAGCGGGCACGTGCTGAGCGTCGATCGACCGAACGACTGGGTCGAGAGGATCGTCGGGATCCTGGCGGATGATGAGCGCCGGACAAGGATGTCCAACGCGGCGCACGCCTCCGTACAGCGGTACTCGCTCGCGAACTCTTTCGATGATTTCTGGGCGGCGCACACGCGTGCGTGGCACGCGCACCTGGCGACGCTGGGGATCACGCCGCGGACGCAGCCGATCCCCGAGCCGGCGCCCGCGCCGGATGTTCGGGTGGCGAACAGATCGCAGGCGTCGGCGTTCTAGCGCTCGAACTCCCGGAGCGAAGCAGTTTCTCGGGAATTACACCCTCGCTGCTGCAAGGTGTGGCCGTCTGGCGGCAATCCGGGGTGTGATCTTGCGCGCGATCCGCGTGTGTGTGTGTGTGTGTGTGCGGATCGACGCGTCGTGACAGGTTCCTCAGGAGCGAATCCATGTGGCTCTTTGAACGCGACTTTCAAGGGTTGAGTCGATCCGGTCGGGCGAGGTGCTTTCTGGTCGCTTCGGCTCTAGCGTCGAGCGCCGCCGCGGCTCCGACGGTGATCCCGTCGGGCTACACCGTTCATCCGCGGGCGTCGGGCTTGCCCGGTATTGCCGGCGCGATCTGTATGGATCCGGGCTCCGGCGCGATCTTCTATCACGACTCCTTCAACGACCGGCTGTATCGCGTCGATGTGGGCGGCGCGCTCAAGCTGCTTCGTTCCTTCGGGGCGACTGGTTCGCCTCCGGACTTCGCGCCAAGCCCGTCGACCGACATGGAGTTCATCGACGGGCGTGTGTATCTGGCCACGAATCGACTGTGGAGCTACGACGCGACCGCGATCAATCCGCTCTCTACGGAAGTTGCGCCGGTTCCCGGCGTGGCACACCCGTACCGGGGTTGTGGCATTGCGCCGTACTACGGCGAGTTCCTCGTCTCGTCCGGGCACAATGGTTCGCTCGATCGCCTCACAGTCTTCAATCTCCCTGGGAACACGCCGAGTCTCCCCGCGTTCGCGACAGTGCCGGCCCGGCCTTCCTCGCTCGAAGTCGATGAAGTCAATGCACGCTGCTTCATCTCGACCAACGGCTCGACGACGGCCGATCGGGCCCTGGGATATGTCGATATCTTCACGGACTCGTACACACAGCTTGTGGGGCCGGGCCAGCTCGCTGGTGGCATCGTCAACTTTGACGTGGACCCGTGGGGCGACGCCGTGTACATCCGGGAGTCCAACTGGATCAGGCGAGTGAGCGTGAAGTTCGGTACGTCCACGACATTCTGTGCCGGCTTCATGAGCACGTACGAGGGCGATCTTACCTTCGGGCCGTCTGCTGATTCGAGCGGCGGTGTTAGCCTCTACATCGCCGATAGAACGAGCATCTGGGAGATCCGAGGATTCCAGAAGGCGCCGTGCATCGCGGATTACAACGGCGACACATCTCCGGACGTGGTGGACTTTCTTGATTTCCTGGATGACTTCGGCACGTGCGTCGGACAGTGGGGGCCGTGCGGGTCATGGGGCAACTCCGACGTCAACGGCGACACCGTCGTCGACGTGCTCGACTTCCTCGACTACATCAACGAGTTCGCCCAGGGGTGCTGATTCCGGCCGGGTCCGCGCTAGCGATGGCGAGAGCGATACCCGTGGCCGCGATGGCGGTCGCGGAAGTAGAGCATGCTCTCGGCCTGGCGATTGATGTAGAGCCGGCGCGAATCCTCGAGGGACATGCGCTGGGGCTGGGGCCATGATGAGGCCACCGCGTCCACCGGCCCGTCGATGCGATAGGCCAGTTCGGCGTCCCGACGCGCGTACGCGCCGTCGCCGGGCCAGACGAGGTCCATTTCCGAGGCCCGCTCGGGCGCCAGCACCGTGCTCCAGGTCGAGCCGGCGCCCGGACGGGCGTCGGCGGGCGCGGGCATCGCGCTCTCTCGCCTAACCGGCACCGTCGAGCCGCATCCGGTCGGCGCGCAGAGAACCGGGATCATCAGCAGCGCGATGGTCGCGAGTGGTGCGCGGCGGTCAGTCTGCATGGCGACCATCCTGTCTCTCCGCAAGGGCGGAGGGGCGATTGGCGTCTCTGGGGCCGGCCGTGGCCGCGTGTGTGGAGGACCGCCCGCGTCCCTTGCGGTGCGCCGGACCCGCGTCCGATGCCATAAGCATGCCCGACGCGGCGAGCGATGCCAGCGATTCCGACGCACACACCAAAGAACGATCGCTCCACCCGCGCCGAAGCCCCCGGATTCCGCGTGAACGCGGATAAGTGAGTCCGAATACCGATTCGAATCTTGCTTTGCGGACGCGAACCCAAGGCGTCTGTTCGGTGTATGCTGACGGGTACGCGTCTCGGTTTCTGGCGGCTCGTCACTTCGCGAGCCGATCGAGTCACAGGGATGAACTCGCACGTTCGGAGTCGGGCGCCAAGACGCCCGGTTCACTTCAGGGAGGCCCGCATGCTCAGGTCCAGCAGTCCAGCGATGAAGCCGTTCGAGCAGCCCATGACATGGGACGAACTCGGCGAGCACCAGGGTGGCGCGCGCTCGAGCGCCGTTACGGCCAAGGGCGAGGGCGTCATGACCGTCTCAGGAACGGTCAGCAAGACGTTCTTCAACCTGTCGTTCGCGTGTGTGGGCGCGCTGGTGGCGTGGGCGCTGCTCAGCCGCGGGCTGTTCCCGCAGGGCCTTGCAATTCCCATGATGCTCGGCCTGATCGCGCTCTCGTGGATCGGCTCGATGGTCATCAACGCAAAGCCGAAGACCGCGATGGTCCTCGGGCCGGTGCTCTCCCTCGGCAATGGCGCGTGGGCGGCGTTCATCTCGTTCAGCGTGGCGATCGCGATCGGCTCGAAGCTCGCTCAAAACCCCGAGCTGCTCGGTGCCTCCGGAACGCTCACGACGGCCGAAGCGATCCGGCTCGGTTCCGGTCTCATCTTCCAGGCCATCCTCCTGACGTTCGGCGTTGTCGGCGCGATCGCGATCGCGACCGGCACCGGCATCCTCCGCATCGGGGGCACCGCGGCGAAGATCATCACGGGCATCACCGGCGGCATCATGTTCGTCTACCTCGCCGGCTGGGTCCTTCGGATGTTCGGCCTCAGCATCCCGCACATCCACGGCTACGGCGCCATCGGCATCGGCTTCTCGGTGATCGTCGTCATCGTCGCCTCGCTCAACGTCGCCATGGCGATGAGCAGCGTCATGAACGGCGTCGCGGCACGCATGCCCAAGCACTATGAGTGGGTCGCGGGCCAGGCGATCGTCGGCACCGTGATCTGGCTCTACGTCGAGATCGTGATCCTGCTGTACAAGCTCGCCGCGAGCCGCGAGTGAGCGCGACCGACGCGACGAAGCAGATGAGTCTGACCGACGGGGGCGTGTCCGCAAAGGGCACGCCCCTTCTTCGTTTGAGCCGGCTCGTCAGGGCCTCGCGCCCGTGACCTTTGCCACGTGGAGTGTGTCGGCGTGCTGCTGGAATCGAACGGCCTTGCCTCCGGTGATGCGCCAGATGTGCGCCATCTGCGTGTTCTGCTCGATGCCGGTGGCCTTGTAGCGGCCCTTGTAGCGGCCGGTGACGACGATGGTGTCGCCGGCGTCGATGATCTCTTCGACGACGACGGCGAAGCCGTCCCACTCGCTGCCGCAGCGGGCGAAGATGCCCGACGCGACGGCCTGTGGCCCGATGTACGGGTTCCCGTCGGCGTAGGGGAAGTTCTCGGCCTCGTTCCAGACGATGCCGGGGCTCATGCGACCGAGGACATCGGCGATGTCCCCGCGTGAGAAGGCGTCGTAGATGCCGCGGATGAGGGCGACGTTGGGTGACATGAGTGTGGTCCTCCGGGCGTGCGTGGGCAGGTGGCGGTCGAGTTCAGACGTTGAACAGGAAGTGGCAGACGTCGCCATCCTGCATGGTGTAGTCCTTGCCCTCGACGCGAAGCTTGCCCGCGTCCTTGATCGCCTTCTCAGTCTTGTGCTTGACCAGATCATCCACCGAGTAGACCTCGACGCGGATGAAGCCGCGCTCGAAGTCCGAGTGGATCACGCCCGCGGCCTGCGGGGCCTTGCACCCTATGGGCACCGTCCACGCGCGGATTTCTTTCGGGCCAGCGGTGTAGTACGACTGGACGTGCAGCAGCTTGTACGCGGCCCGGGCGACGGCGTTGAGCGCCGGCTCGGTCAGCCCCAGCGACTGGAGCATCTCGAGCTTGTCCTCCGGGGAGAGCTCGGAGAGTTCCGACTCGATCTTGGCGCACACCGGCACGACCTCGGCGCCGACCTTCTTCGCGTGCTCGCGGACCTTCTGGGCCAGCGGGCCGGTGCCATGCAGGTCGTTCTCGTCCACGTTGGCGATGTAGAGAATCCGCTTGGCCGAGATCAGCCCGAGCGTCTTGACGGCCTTCACGAGCTCCGGCTTGGAGAACTCAACGGTCCGCGCCGGCTTCCCCTCGTTCAGCACCGGCTGCAACGCTGTCAGCACCTCGACGCGCGCGATCGCTTCCGCATCCTTGCTCTTGGCAGCGCGCTCGGCCTTCGGCAGCGCGCTCGCGACCGTCTCAAGGTCCGCAAGGATCAACTCCGTCTCGATCGTCTCGATATCGCGGATCGGATCCACCGACCCCTCGACGTGGGTGATCTCCTCGCCCCCCGGCGCCTTCTCGAAACAGCGGACGACCTGGACGATGGCGTCGACCTCGCGGATGTGGCTGAGGAACTTGTTGCCCAGCCCCTCGCCCTTGCTTGCTCCGCGGACGATGCCGGCGATGTCGACGAGGCGCAGCATCGCGGGCACGACCTTCTGGCTCTCGATGTGCTGCCGGATAACTTCCAGCCGAGGATCCGGGATCGGCACCACGCCCACGTTCGGCTCGATGGTGGCGAAGGGGTAGTTTGCCGCGAGAGCGCCCGCGGCGGTGAGTGCGTTGAAGAGTGTGGACTTGCCGACGTTCGGCAGCCCGACGATTCCTGCTTCCATGAGTCGGATACTCCCGGGGATGTCCGCGTTCTTGCGGGCGGAGAGGGCGGAAGTGTAGCAACGCGCCCCGTTCGATCTCGGCCATGGAACGACGCCCGGGACCCTTCGGGGTCCCGGGCGCCGGCGATGTGGCAAGCCGTGGTCCGCGTGCGATCGGGCGACGGGCGGTCGCCCGACGTGGGGCCGTCCGGGGGAGTCGGCGGGACGCGCGGTGGTTCGTCCCGCCGAGCGGCTCTCGCCGCTCTCCCCTCGTCGAGTGTCGATCAGTCGTAGAGGGCCGTGACACTCGGCTGTTCGACGTTGCGGAGCATCAGCGACGTGTCGATCCGGAAGTTCGACTGGGTTCGGTGGCGCTCGGCGAAGAAGAACTTCAGGTCGTACACCCGGCCGTCCTCGAGCCAGTCCAGGCGGTCGAGCTGGATCGTCTGGCTGATGGCCGAGTGGACACCGCCGATGTCGATCACGAGCTTGTTGTCGATGAAGACCCACACGTCGTCGTCACCGGTGAAGGTGAAGGTCTGCGCGGTGCCCTCCTTGTAGACGAACTGGGTGGCGAGTTCGAAGGTGAAGTGGTAGTTCTTGTTGTTGCCGGCGGAGTTGCCGAACAGCTCGCCGTTGATCGGGAAGAAGCCGCCCTTGCCCGAGTACAGGGCGTCGGTCTTGTCGTCGAACGTGTAGACGTTCGAGTTGGGCTGGCGCACGAGGGTTATCGCCAGGGGCTTGGAGATGTTCACGCCCTCGACGTCCCGGAACCACTGGGAGAACGCCGCCGGTGTCGTCGCGGCGCCGCCGAGCGTTGTGGCGAGTGTGCCGTTCGAGTCGCCCGACAAGGAGCCGATGTACGATCTGTTCGCGATGCGGTGACGCCCGGCCGCGTCCTTGTACACCTTCGTCACCTTGTAACCGGTGGAGGCCAGCACCGGCTTGCCGTCGGCGTCGAGGTCGTCCGACACCATCTTCATGTAGTGTCCGAAGCCGCTGGTGGGCTGGCGCTCGAAGTCCGGGTGACCGCCGGAGACCGTCCGCTCTTTGAAGTCGCGCACGGTGCCGGTCAGCACCAGCGACGCGGGGAGGTTCTGGAAGGGATCGCTGGACGCATGGGCGGGGAGTGCGGTGCCGATGGCGGCGACGCCTGCCAGGGCAAGAAGATGCAGCGAACGACTCGGGTTGGCTCGGCTGGTGCTCATGGGTGGACCTCCAACGGCTTGCTCCGGGCGGGTGGCGGCTTCGCGTGCCGCGCTCAGACTCGCCCACACCCATGACGTGCGATTCATCCGTGGACCCGGCAACCCCTGCCAAAGCGAAGTGGGGCGGAGCCACCCGATTGGAGTGTCTGTAGGGGTTGGAAGGGCGTCGGGCGCCTCACGGGGGATCCTGGGGCTCGTGCGCGTCGGTTTCGAGCGCAGGAACCGCCGGGTGCCGATGTATGATCGGGCTTGGCCGGGCACGCCTCGTGGGGCGCCGCGCGGCGCCGGAGAGTGCTGGTTTTGGACTCACGAGAGATCGTCACGGAGGATCGATGGACACGTTTGTGATTGAGGGTGGCAGGCGACTGAGTGGCTCACTCCGTGTCAACGGCTCCAAGAACGCGGCACTGCCGCTGCTGGTCTGCTCGCTGCTCACCGATCAGCCGGTTACGCTGAAGGACGTGCCGGACCTTGCGGACATCCGCAACATGGTCCGGCTGCTGGGCGAGCTTGGGTGCGAGCGGATCACGACCCCTGAGCCGACCACGCTGACGCTCAAGGTTCACGACGCGACCCAGAGCCATGCCCGGTACGACATCGTCCGAACGATGCGGGCCAGCATCTCGGCTCTCGGTCCTCTTCTGGCCCGGCGCGGATACGCCCGTGTTTCGATGCCGGGCGGCTGCTCGATCGGCGAGCGCCCGGTCGACCTCCACCTCAGAGGCCTGCGTGCGCTCGGCGCCGACATCACCCTGAACGGGGGCGACATCGTCGCTCGCGCGCCGCGCGGACGCCTGCAGGGCGCCAAGATCTTCCTCGGCGGGCAGTTCGGTTCCACCGTGCTCGGGACCGCCAATGTCATGAGTGCCGCCACGCTCGCGACCGGAACCACAATCATCGAGTCCGCGGCGTGCGAGCCGGAGATCGTGGACGTCGCGAACCTCCTGAACCGCATGGGCGCCCGCATCACCGGCGCCGGCTCACCCCGCATCACCATCCAAGGCGTCGATCGTCTCAATGGAGCCGAGCACGTGGTGATGCCCGACCGGATCGAGGCGGGCACGCTCATGTGCGCCGCGGCGATCACGAACGGCGACCTTGTGCTGGAGAACTGCCCGCTGGACGCGCTCATGGCGGCGAGGGAAGTGCTCTCGACGGCGGGCGTCCATGTTTCCGAGATGGGAAGCGGCGCCGACCCGATGCGGACGACGTGCCGCGTCACGTGCGAGCGGGTGCTCCGTCCGGCCGAGTTCACGACGCAGCCGCATCCCGGATTCCCGACCGATCTGCAGGCGCAGTTCATGGCGCTTCTGACGCTCGCCGACGGGAACAGCATCATCACCGAGCGAGTCTTCCCCGAGCGGTTCCTACACGTTGCGGAGCTCTCGCGCATGGGGGCGCACCTGCTCCGCCAGGGCGCGACCGTCGTGGTGCAGGGTGTGCGCAAGCTCGTCGGCGCGCCGGTGATGGCGAGCGATCTGCGTGCGTCCGCGGGCCTGGTGCTCGCGGGCATGGCGGCGCAGGGCACGACGATCGTGCACCGCGTCTATCACCTCGATCGCGGATACGAGAAGCTGGAGGATCGCCTCTGCGCCGTCGGGGCCTCGATCAGGCGCGTGGACGACAAGGAACTCGGTGGCTCTCCGACCGAGGGGTGAACCGAGTCACGCTCCGGTCGGCCCCTGGGTCTGGGCATCGATCCGATCGAAGAAGTCCCGCAGGATCGTGGCCGCGGCGAGCGCATCGCGACGCTGCTTCTTCTCTCCGTGGGTCATGCCGGAGCGGGCCATCTGCCAGTCGGCGTCGGCGCTGGTGAGGCGTTCGTCCTGGTAGTGGACCGGGTGCCCGGTGCGACCTCCGAGGCGTGAGGCGAGTGAGCGGACCTTCGCGGCCTGCGGGCCCACGGTGCCGTCCATGTTCAGCGGAAGCCCGATCACGAGGGCGTCGCGGACGCCGATCAGGTCATGGACGCGCCGGGCGATCTCCCGCATCCAGAGCTCGCCCTGTTCCGGCTCGACCGGGGCCTCAACGACTTCGAGCGGCGAGATCAGCCGTGTCTGGCGATCGCCGAGGGCGAGGCCGGTCCGCTTGTCGCCGATATCAAGGCAGAGGTAACGCACGCGCACATCGTAAGAAAGTCCGCGGAGTCGTGTCCACGCCGGCAACTGTGCTCGGAATGAGGGGACACAGTCCCTCGGGCGGCCTCAACGAAGTTCGGGGCGCACCTTGGCGTGCAGGTCCTTGAGTTCCTGGGCCTTGTCTCGGGGCATGATGAGCGTCGCGTCCGGCGTCCGCACGACGATCAGGTTCTCGCAGCCGAGCAGCGCCACCGTGTGGTCCGCGGGACCGTCCGTGACGACCAGGTTGTTCTTGCCCCCGTGGATGATCGTCTGGCCCGGACCCGAGACGCGATTGGCGCTCTTGTCGGGAGTGAGCGTCTCGCCGTAGGAGGGCCACGAGCCGACGTCGAGCCAGTCCAGATCCATCTTCACCATCGCGATGGTGACCGACGGATCCTTCGACGCGGGCTCCATCACGGCGTAGTCGACGCTGATCTTCGGCAGGTTCGGGTAGACCTCGTCGATGACGACCCGCTGCTTCGGCGTGCCCCACGCATCCTGGATCTTCTTCAGGCCCGCGTGGCTCTCTGGCTTGAACTTCGCGAGCCGGTCCATGAACGTTGACGCGTGGAAGACGAACATCCCCGCGTTCCAGTAGAAATGCCCGCTCTCGACGTACGCCGTCGCCCGATGGAGGTCGGGCTTCTCGACGAATCGCTCGACCACGTGGGAGAGCTTGGCGCCGCCATCGGCGATCGGCTCGCCGCACTCGACGTATCCGAAGCCGGTCGCGGGATACGTCGGTTTGATCGCGAAGGTGACGAACCGGGTGGGGTCCTGCTCGACCAGCTTGAATCCGACGTCGACGCATCGGGCGAATGTCGAGTCCGGCTCGATCAGGTGGTCCGCGGTGAGGACGGCGAAGATCGCGTCCTTGTCCAGCTTCTGGAACACCGCCGCCGCGAACCCGACCGCGTTCACCGTGTCGCGTCCGACTGGCTCGCCGAGGATGCGATCATCGGTGAACGACCGGAGCTTCTCGCGGATCGCGCTCCGATACTGCTCCCCCGTGCAGATGTAGCGTCGCTCCGGGGGCACGATACCCTCCAGGCGTGCAGCCGAGAGCTCGAGGAGCGAGCGGCGACCGCTGGTGCCCTTGCGCTCGATGAACTCCAGGAGTTGTTTCGGCTTGTCGGCGCGGCTCATGGGCCACAGCCGCGTCCCTGCTCCGCCCGCCATGATCATCGCGTATCGCATTGCGCAAAGCGTATCGGCAGGACTTCGCCCCGAACCACGCCCGGATCGCCAGATTCGGTGCGAGCCACCGCTCCTCCGAGGTGATCACGCGGACCGACCGAGGCGCCGCTCCATCCGCGACATCACCGGATCGTCGTTCATCAAAGAGGTCACGGCAGCAGTCGCGCCTCTCCATCATTGAGACTCGGTCTCAATAATCGCAGCCGGTCGCGGTGCTGACCCGGCTTCGAACCTCTCCCTCGGAGGTCGGTGGTCTTGCGAGGCACTTGTCGTTGCGGGCGTTCTCACTCGGCGTTGCGGGTGGCGACCTCTGCCTCGGTCAGGAGCTCGCCCTCGGTCTTGGCGACGACGGCCGCGGCGGCGGCGTCGCCGGTGATGTTGACGACAGTGCGGCACATGTCGAGGATGCGGTCCACGCCGAGAATCACGGCGATCCCCTCGGCGGGGACACCGACGGACTCAAGGACGATGACGAGCATGACGACGCCGGCACCCGGTATTCCCGGAGTGCCGATGCCGGCGAGGGTGGCCGTGAGCACGACGATCGCCTGCTGCCCGATGGTCAGGTCGAGCTCGTACATCTGCGCGATGAAGACGGTGGCGACGCCCTGGTACATCGCGGTGCCGGCCATGTTGATCGTGGCGCCCAGAGGGCACACGAACGAGGCGATGCGTTCGGAGACTCCGAGGCGTTTGATCGTGCATGAGATCGTGACCGGGAGCGTCGCGTTCGATGAGGACGAGCTGAACGCGGTGAGCATCGCGGGCGACATCGCCTTGAAGAAGCGGGCGAAGCCGACGCCGCCGAAGATGCGCAGCATGATGGGATAGACCACGAGCATGACGATGGCCAGGCCGCTGACGAGCACGAGGCAATAGACGCCGACTGCGCTGAGCACGTCGAGCCCCATGATGACGATGGCGGGTGCGACGAGGCAGAAGACGGCGATCGGCGCGAGTCTCATGATGGCGTTCACGAGCATCACGATCGCCTCCGTGAGCGCGTCGAAGAAGGCGATGACGGGGCCGGACTTTGCTTGTGGGATCATCGTGAGGGCGGCGCCCAGGGCCATCGCCGCGACGATCACCTGGAGCATCTGGGCAGTGGCGAGGGCCTGGAAGGGGTTGGGGGGCACGAGATCGAGTCCCTGCTGCCAGAAGCTGGGGACTTCGCTGGTTCGTCCGACGCTCGCCTCGACGTTGGACTTGTACTGGGCCGTCATCTCGGCTCTCGCCTCCGGGCTGATCTGCTTCCCCGGCGCGACAACGTCGGTGATGGTCAGGCCGATCGCGATCGAGATGGCGGTTGTCAAGACAAAGAAAGCGATCGTCTTGCCCCCGATGCGTCCGAGGCGTTTGAGGTCGCCCAGACTCGCGACGCCCACGGTGAGCGAGCAGAGGACGATCGGCACCGCGATGAAGCGCAGCGACCTGAAGAACAGCTGGCCGATGAGCGTGTTCGCGTTGGCGATGAATCGCACGGCGCCCGCGACGAATCCCGCGTCAGCGTTGGCCTCGCTCGCGACGCCCGATGCGAAGACCTCGCCCGCGCGCTTCGCCATGAACGACCTGGGGTCGTTCACACCGATCGAGGACCACGTTCCCGGCGTCCAGAATCGATCGATCAGCACACCAACGGCCACGCCGAGGGCAAGCCCGATCACGATCTTCCAGTGGAGGGCGAGTTTCTTCTGATCTGCCATGCCGACACCCTACGCCGAATGCTCCGCGCGCACAAGTCCGCGTTCGGTGTTTGCCCCGCGCACGGCGGCGCGGTTCCTACCATCGATCCCGATGCCCGCACCACGCCCCTCGAGCCGCCAGAGATTCCTGAAGTACAGAAAGGCCCTCGCGGAGCGGCTCAAGCGACAGAAGAAGGAACGAGAGGAGAAGCTGGCCAAGCCGGGCATCCTCGGCGGCACGCCTCGCCCCCCGCGCGGGTTCTTCCGCCTCTTCTCAGAGTTCTGGGCGCTCGTCTCTCGCTATCGCTCCATCGTGTGGTTCGCGCTCCTGACGCTCACGATCTCGACGGTCCTCGCTCTCGCGGTCCCCTCCGCGACGAAGATCGTCATCGACTATGCGCTCACCGACAGCCCCGGCCCCGCTGGTCTTCCCGACTGGTCCTGGCTCCCGGAGACGCGCAAGGGGCTCCTCTGGCTCATCGCGTCCGCGATGATGGCACTTACCACTGTCTCGATCGTCGTCGGCATGGTCGGACGCTGGCAGATGACCCGCCTCACCAAGATCGTCCAGTTGTCCCTGCGCCGGCGCGCCTTCGCCCACGCCGTCCGCCTGCCCCTCCATCGCGTCCAGCAGCTCAAGTCGGGGGGAATCGCCAGCATCCTCCGTGAGGACGCCGGCGGCACCGCCGAGCTCCTCTTCAGTCTCATCTACAACCCCTGGCGCGCCATCGTCCAACTCGTCGGCACGCTCTCCATCCTCGCCTGGGTCGACTGGCGGCTCCTCGTCGGCTCCATCCTCGTCCTGCCCACCGTCTGGATCAGCCACAAGACATGGATCGCGCGCATCCGCCCCGTCTTCTGGGACATCAGGAAGGAGCGCTCCGCGATCGACGCTCACGCCACCGAGGCCTTCGGCGGCATGCGCGTCGTCCGTGGCTTCGCACGCCAGCCCGGCGAGGCCGATCGCTACGCCCGCGCCAACCACCTGATGGCTCGCCAGGAAATCCTCGCGTGGTGGTGGTCGCGCGCGGTCGACGTGTCGTGGCAGGTGCTGATCCCGCTGGCGTCGTCGGCGCTCCTCGTGTACGGCGGTTCGCGCGTCATCGACGGCTCTCTCACCGTCGGCGATCTCATGATGTTCTCGACGTACCTCCTCATGCTCCTCTCGCCCCTGGAGGCGCTGGTTTCCAGCGCGACCAACGTGCAGAGCCAGCTCGCCGGCCTTGAGCGGACGCTCGACCTGCTCGCCGAGCCGCTCGAGTTCGACGGAGTGCGCACCGCCTCCGCCCCTTCGCCGATCATCGTCTCCCCGAACGCGCCGGGGCGCATCACGCTGAAGAGCGTCTCGTTCGCGTACCCCGGCCAGACCCAGCGCGTGATCGACTGTGTTGACCTCGATGTCGCGCCGGGCGAGACGATCGCCCTCGTGGGTCCCAGCGGCTCGGGAAAGACCACGCTCACCAACCTCGTCGCGCGTTTCTTCGATCCCACCGAGGGATCGGTCCATCTCGACGGCACGGACCTGCGCGACATCGACGTCGCATCATTCCGGCGCCTGCTCGGCATCGTCGAGCAGGACGTGTTCCTCTTTGACGGCACTGTCGCCGAGAACATCGCCTACGGGCGGCGCAGCGCCGCGCAGGACCGCATCGAGCGCGCCGCGCGGATCGCCAACGCCCACGGGTTCATCGCGAAGCTCGAGAAGGGGTATGAGACGCTCATCGGGGAGCGTGGCGTGCGTCTCTCCGGGGGGCAGAAGCAGCGCATCGCGCTGGCCCGCGCGGTCCTCGCCGAGCCGCGCGTGCTCATCCTCGACGAAGCGACGAGCAACCTCGACACCGAATCGGAGATCGCCATTCAGCGCGCCCTCGCGGATGTCCTCAAGGGACGCACCACCTTCGTCATCGCGCACAGACTCTCCACCGTGCGTCACGCCTCGCGCATCGTCGTGCTCGAGAACGGTCGCGTCGTTGAGGCGGGGACGCACGCCGAACTCGTCGAGCGCGACGGGCGTTACGCCGAGTTGCTGCGTCTTCAGACCATCGGCGTGTGAGCGACCAGCGCCGGGGGGGCCGGGGATCAGCCCCGCCAGCCCCGGAGGATCAGCTCCACCTTCTCCATGTGCCCTGTCTCATCCGCGACCATGTCCTCAAGCTGGACCTGGAGCCCCTTTTGTCCCATCTCTTCCGCCTGGCGGGCTCGCTCGATGTACCGAGCGACAGCGGCTTTCTCGGCCGTCAGCACGGCCTCGAACATCCCCTTGTTGTCGGCGACGTCGGGCACGGGCGAGGGCACCGTCGTCGGCGTGCCCCCGAGCGCGACGATCTTCTCGGAGAGGAACGTGGCGTGCGCCGTCTCGCCCGCGATCTCGTCGCGGAGAAACTCCGAGAGCTCGTTGCGATTCGGCCCGGTGACACGGGCCGCGTAGGTCAGGTACTGGATGATCGCGCCGTACTCAGACGCCAGATCCTGGTTCAGGAGCTCGATGAGGCGATCGCGTGTGAGAGCCATCTCAACCGGCCTTTCCCACCGACCTCCACACCGCGTCGCTCACATCGATCACCGCCTGGAACATGGCCGCGGCACCCTCGACGATCCGATCGCGTTCGGCGTCGGTGAACTGCTGCGCGTTCAGGGCCGACTTCCATGCGCCCCAGGCCTCCCGCTGACGCGGGCCGTAGGGGTCAAGGGAGCGCAGGCCGTCCGGACCCTGAATCGCGTACACCTTTCCGATGACGCGCGCGATGAACTGGTTACCGTTGTTCGCGCCCTCGAGCACGTAGTGCATCCCGAGCGCCGTCTCGGGGTGTCCCTTCGAGCGTGACTTGATCAGGTCGATCACGCGAGCCGTCTCCGGCAGGGGCTTCACGGTCGCCGGGTCCACGCCAAAGAACGCGAGGTCCTGACGCACGAGTGCCGCCTTCTTCTGCTCGTCGCTCCACACCGCGCGCACACCGGGGTGTGCCGCCGACGCCTGCTCCACGGCGCGATCGAGCGCCTCGTGCACAAGCAGCATTTGGCCGAGGAACGCGGCATAGGCCTCGCGCGGCAGGCGACCCTGGATCATCGCGGCTTGGAGAGGCGCCTTCTCGGCCTGCGTGTGCAGCTCGGCGGTCTCGGTCTTCAGGCGGTCGCCGATGGCCAACGTCGATGGGGCGGTCGTCATGATCCCTCCGGGGCCGGGCGGCCCAATCATGGAGCGAGGTCGCGATGCAGTTGAGACTGAGTCTCAGATGATACGCGTTCTGGCGTGAAAAGAAAGGAGGGCCGTGGCCTTTCAAGCCGCGGCCCTCTCGTTCAGCCCTGTGTTTCGCCCTTGGTGCGTCGGCGGGCGTCTGTGGTTGGGCCGAAGGGTGTTGCGATCACCGACGGCGTCGGGCCGCGAAAAGTCCGCCGACGCCGATGAGGGCAAGCGTGGAGGAGTTCGGGATGATGTAGAGGTCGCGCGGCGAGACGATCGCATCGTCCGTCAGCAGGACCAGGCCGGTGCCGTCGAGGTTGATCTGGCTGATCTGCCCGACGCCCGCGGGGACGTGCTGCTGCACGAAGACAAGCGTGTCGTTGAAGCGGTTGTACTCGATGCGGGTCGCGTAGTCGAGGCCCGCGGCGATCTCCGCGATGGAGAAGCCGCCGTCGACATCAAGCTCGTAGATCTTGCCGGTGTCCTTGCCGGTCATGAAGATGCGACCGTCCTTCGTGGTCGTAAGGCCGCGAGCGTCGAAGATCCCCTCGGCCAGGCCGTGGAGCGCCGCATCGCCGAGGTCCGCGACGAGCGACATCGAGCCCGAGAGCCCGAGGCCCACGGACATGCGCCACAGCGTGGCCGAGTACGCGTTGCCGGGGCCGCCAAAGGCGCCGCCGTTGCCCGCGACCACGAGATAGTCGCCCGAGCCGTCGGCGATCGGGGTCATCCAGACGCCGTCGAAGTACGACGGCGCGCCGATCGGATCGGGCTCGGACCAGACGGTCGTCGTCGAGCCGTCGAGGTGGTACGCGAGCACACCGTCGAGCAGGGGGTCGAGGGGGTGGGTGCCGGGGTTGTTGACCGACATCAGCACGTTCCGTGCCGCGTCCCAGCGCAGGTGGATCGGGTTCTGGCTCGGGTTGCCGGAGGTCAGCACGCCGACGTTGGGCACGGCCGCGAAAATGTCATCGATCTCGTAGATCGATGCGCTCGTCGCCGTCGGCACGATCGGCCCGTTGGCGACGTACCACTTGCCGTTCACGCTTGCGCGCGTGATTCCGCCGAGACGCGTGGACGGATCGGCGAAGCTCACCAGCGTCGACAGCGAGCCGCCCTGCCACAGCTTGATCGTGTCATCCGACTCGTTCGTGAAGACCACGCCGAACGGCCCGGCGTTCGCGCCGAGCGCGAGCCCAGCGAGCGCGGCCACTCCCGCCGCGTACTTCCACTTTCTCATTGCTTCCACACCTTTCGCGCTCGAAGCAAGGGCGCGGCATGAGCGCACGAACCGCGCCCGAACACGACCCCCCGCGCAACGGAACATCCGTCGCGCCGGCAAGCCGGCGGTTCCTCGTCATCGCTCCGTCGCTATGGGTTCACGCGCCGGTTCCCTTTCCGACGCGATCTCAAGACCACTCCATCCTGACAATACATCGGAATCCGTCCGAAGCGAGCGAAGTCCGAGAAGAAACTGGTGTTTCTGCACCCGTTGCCGATGGTCCGGATAACCGCACGCATGTCCGGAATTTGTAGGCACTTACGAGCAGTTGACAAGATGTGTTATGGGACGAGTTTCGGGCAAGCATTGCGCCCATGCCCCGCCCGAAACCGAGCGAGCCGTGCGGCATCCGAATGGGTCTTCCATCGCGATTGCGATCTCGACCTTGCGCCTCACCAACGATCACCCTCGAATGTCCCAGGTCGTCTCACACACCGATGCCCGCTCGACCTTCGCCAAGTCGAGCGACACGTCACGCGCCGGCTGGCGCCTCGGGTGGATCATCGGGTGCCACGCCGTCGTCGACTTTTTCTCGTTCCTCTTCGTTCCACTGATCACCGTCATCGAGGGACGCCTTGCTCTCACGCACGAGCAGGGCGCGTTGCTGATCGCCGTCGGCGCGATCTGCTCCGGCCTCATCCAGCCGGCCACGGCGTGGATCTGCGATCGATACAACACGCGGCTTCCAGGAGTCGTCGGGCTGTTCTGCGCGGGTCTGGCGGCACTCCTCATCGGGCGCGTCGACACGTTTCAGCAGATTCTCCTCCTGCAAGTCGTTTCCTCTGCGGGCGTCGGCGCCTTCCACCCGGTGGCGGCGGCGGCGACGGGCAAGCTCGGCGGCTCCCGGCGCTCCCTCGCGCTCTCGGGGTTCTACATGTCGGGCATGCTTGGGGGCATGTCGGGCAACATCCTCTTCCCCATGTGGGTCGGCCACGCCGGCGCCGGCGACTCGGCGGTCGGCCTGCGATCCCTCGCGTGGGCCATGCTGGGCGCCATTGTCTTCACCGTCGTCATGCAACTGGCGATCGGGCGGATCGATCACCGTCGCGTGCGCCGGGCCGGTGATGTCCCACACCCGGCGATCCCGCATCGCTGGCGCTCGGTGTGGCTCCTGTACGCGGGCAACGCGGTTCGATTCACCGTGAACTCATCCATGGTGTTGCTGGTGGCGCGCTGGACGGAGTTCGAGGTCCTTGCGCGCGCCGGCGCTTCAGACCTCAGCGACCCGCTCCGCACCAGGGCCGCGATGATGAACGGGCCGCTCCAGGCATCGATGCAGCTCGGGGCCGGCGCCGCGGCGATGCTCGCCGGAGCGTTCATCGCGCACCGGCATGAGCGCATCGCGTTGGGCCTCTCGCCGCTCCTCGGGGCAGCGGCGATCGCGGTGTTCCCGTTCACGCGGGGCATCGGTTCCGAGTCCACGTCCGTCATCCTGGCTTCGATCGCCTCGATCATCGTCGGGATCGGTTCCGGATCGCTCGTGCCGATGACGATCGGGATGGCACAGCGTCTGCTCCCGGACCACACGTCGCTGGCATCGGGTCTGATGCTCGGCGGCGCGTGGACGCTTGCCGCCATTGGGCCACTCCTCACGCAGGCCGCGGTCGGCGCGTTCGGGTTCATTACCGCATGTGTGATCGTCGCGGCCGTGACCGGTGCCTCCGGGCTTCTTGCGATCGGGATTCGCGTTCCAGAGGACGGACACGCCGTCGCTCCGGGCGCACCGGCCCCGGACCCGGTTCCCGGCATGCCGCTCATGTCGCCTCGGTCCGAATAGGGCTTCGCCCTCGGCACAACCTGCGCCGGATCCCCTCAACCGGGCCGAACGGTTACGGAACCGTGACGCCGGAAACGCCGACGGGTGAGTATCACCATGTGGTCAGGATCGCTCATGCGGAGCGTTCCCCCTCACGGAGGTCACCCGATGCGGACTCCTTCACCCACACGCCCCCACGCTCGCGCCGCGCTCGCCGGGGCGCTCCTGGCCCTTGCGACACTTGGTTCACCCGTGCTCGCGCAGGTCGGCGCCATCGAGCCGCACCCCGTCCCCGACATCGGCCCGCACATTAACATCGTGGTGCCGCAGTCGCGCGTGCTCGCGCGCCCCGGTCACACGCAACCGGTGAGCATCCAGGAGGTCGGCGCGAACGTCTCCATCAAGGAGCAGGTCGCTTCCACAACGCTGACCATCGTCCTCGCCAACTCGGCGGGCGTGCCGCAGGAAGCCCAGATCATCCTCCCCGTGCCCGACGGCTCGACCGTCCGCTCGTTCGAGATGGAGGGGATGCCCAACGAGGGTCAGGCCCAGATCCTCTCGCGCGACGAGGCCCGGCGCATCTACGAGAACATCGTCCGGTCCTTGCGCGATCCCGGACTGGTCGAGTTCGCCGGGCTGAATCTCATCAAGACCAGCGTCTTCCCAGTCGCGGCGGGCGGCACGCAGAAGATCCGCCTGACCTACGAGCAGGTCCTCTCCGCCGACGGGAACCGCGTCGACTACATCCTCCCTCGCACCGAGTCGCTGGAGCGCAACGGGATCTCGTGGTCCATCAAGGTGGACGTCGCGTCCAAGGCCCCGATCTCCACGTTCTACTCACCGAGCCACGAGCTCGTGGTCGAGCGCAAGTCCCCCGGCGCCGCGACCATCGCCGTCACCACCGCCGCGGACCCCGGCAGCTTCCGCCTCTCCTACATCACGGAGACCAAGCCCGGCCAGGGCGTGAGCGCCTCCATGATGGCTTATCCCGATCCCAAGGTCTCCGAACAGGGGGGCTACATGCTCCTCATCGCGGGCGTGCCCGAGCTTCCGACCGATCGCCCCACGCTCCAGCGTGAGGTGACCGTGGTCATCGATCGCTCCGGCTCCATGCGGGGCGAGAAGATGGACCAGGCCAAGGCCGCGGCGCTCATGGTCATCGAGGCCCTGAACGATGGGGAGTCCTTCAACATCATCGACTACTCCGACACCATCGCCTCCTTCTCCGAGAAACCTGTCGTCAAGAGCGCCGAGACCATCGCCAAGGCCCGCGAGTACATCGGGAACATCAAGGCGGTGGGGGGGACCAACATCCACGACGCCCTCGTCGAGGCCCTGCGTCAGCAGCCCGTCGGCGAGGCGTCAACGACGATTCCACTGGTGCTCTTCCTGACGGACGGGCTGCCCACCGTCGGCGAGCGCCGCGAGGTCGCGATCCGCGAGGCCGCGGCCAGGGCCAACACGCACAAGCGCCGCATCTTCACCTTCGGCGTCGGCGTCGACGTCAACGCGCCGCTCCTCTCGGTCCTGGCGCAGAACTCCCGCGCCACCAGCACCTTCGTGCTCACCAACGAGGACGTCGAAGTGAAGGTCGGCCAGGTCTTCAAGCGCCTCTCCGGCCCGGTGCTTGCGGAACCGAAACTCATCGTGATGGGCGACGACGGCACGAGTGCCCCCGCGGGCGCGCTCCGCGACATCCTCCCGTCCGCGCTCCCCGATCTCTTTGAGGGCGACCAGCTCGTTCTCCTCAGCCAGTACACCTCCAGCAAGCCGCTGCGCCTCGCGATCGAGGGCAACTACCTCGGCAAGCCGCGACGCTTCGAGTTCTCCTTCACCTTCGACCACGCCTCCACCAGCAACGGATTCGTCCCGCGCCTCTGGGCCAGCCGCAAGATCGCGGTCCTCATCGACTCCATCCGCCAGGCGACGGCCGATGCTGGGCTGTCCACCAGCAACAGCAGCGTGATCGCGAGCGATCCGAAGATGAAGGAGCTCGTCGACGAGATCGTGCGGCTGTCCACCGAGTTCGGCATCCTCACCGAGTACACCGCATTTCTCGCCGCCGAGAGCGGCGCGATGGCGGGGATCCCTGCCGCACCTGCTCCGGCGACGATCGACGCTGCAAGCGGTACGGCCTCAGTTTCTCGCGACGACCGTGAAGCAGCCGCCAGGTACTCATGGTCGCGTGCGGCCGAGTCTCTCGAGAAGCGTGCCGCGGGCGATCGCGCCGGCGCCGCTGGCGTCAACCAGTCCATCAACCTCGGCAAGCAGGTCGCGCAGTCCAAGATCAACGCCCGCAACGAATGGGTCGACGCCGAGCTGAACGCGGTGCAGACCGCCTCCATCAAGCAGGTCGCCGACCAGACCCTCTACTGCAAGGACGGCGTCTGGATGGACGCCCGCATCTACAACATCGCCGAGAGCAAGACCTCGCGCACGATCGACTTCGCCAGCGACGAGTACTTCACGCTCGTCTCCCGCCTCGCGAAGGAAGGCCGCCAGGGCATGCTCGCGGAGCGCGCCGACTGCCTTCTCATGGTCGACAAGGAACTCCTCCTCGTGAAGGGTCCCGGCTCATAACTGCCTCTCACCCATCACGCAGCACTCCCGAAGCATCACGTCTTTCTCAAAGGAACACCCGATGGCACGCCTCACTCGCAATGCCGCCCGTCTGCTCGCCCTCTTCGCCGGCTCCACAATCTCATGCGGCTTGGCCTCCGCCCAGGTCGCCGAGCCCCTCGTTCAGCCCGCGCTCGCCCCTATCCCCACCGATCCAGCCGCGCCCGACAACGCCGGCGCTGAGTCCGTCATCGATGTCGTCTTTGTCCTCGACACCACCGGCTCCATGTCCGGCCTGATCGAGGGCGCAAAGCAGAAGATCTGGTCCATCGCCAACACCGTCGCCACGGCGCAGCCGCGCCCGGTCATCCGCATGGGCCTCGTCGGCTATCGCGACCGGGGCGACGCGTACATCACGAAGCTCACGCCGCTCACCGACGACCTCGACGCGGTCTACGCCGACCTCATGAAGTTCGAAGCAGGCGGCGGCGGCGACGGCCCCGAGTCCGTCAACCAGGCGCTCGCCGAGGCCGTGGCGGCCCAGCCGTGGGCCGAGGACGCCAACGCCCTCAGGATCATCTACCTCGTCGGGGACGCCCCGCCCCACATGGACTACAAGCAGGACACGCGATACGCGGAGACCTGTTCCACCGCCGCGTCGAAGGGGATCATCATCAACACGATCCAGTGCGGCACGTGGGTCGAGACGACGCCGATCTGGCAGGAGATCGCGCGTCTGGCCGAGGGCCAGTACTTTGCGATCCAGCAGGACGGAGGCGTGACGGTTGTCGCCACGCCCTTCGATGAGGAGCTCGCGTCACTCGGTGCGAACCTCGCGGCGACAGCGTGCGGATGGGGCGATGAGAGTGCCCAGTCTCGCGCGATGATGAAGGCCGACGCCGCGATGGAGATTGCAGCAGGAGCGCCCGTGGCGGCCCAGGCGGCCCGTGCGTCGTACTTCAGCACCGCGACCGGCAAGTCCTCCGCGCTCGGTGAGCAGGAGCTTGTCGACGATGTCAGGAGCGGACGCGTGAAGCTCGAGGAGATCGAGAAGGAGCAGCTCCCGGAGCAGTTCCGCGGCCTGACACTCGCCCAGCAGCAGGCGAAGATCGACGAGATCGCGGCCGAGCGCGAGAGGATCCATCGGCGCATCGCCGAGCTCTCGCAGCTGCGAGAGGAGTATCTCAAGGCGGAACTGGCCAAGCTCGGCGCGGAAGCGAAGGACGGCTTCGACGCGAAGGTGACAGACTGCCTGCGTGAACAGGCCGAGCGCAAGGGGATCCGGTACGAGAAGAAGTGACCTTGCACAGGGAATGGGGATGCGTCGGCCCGCGGAGACGTCGGCCGACGTCTTGAGACCAACAATCAGTCGCGCGGCGCCACATGCAGCCGGCGCTCGAAGGGACACACATGACTACCAGCACGCATCGGATGCGCAGTCGCCTCTCCCGGACATCACCCGTGGCTCTCGCCCTGCTCTCCGGGCTTGCGCTCACGGCCCATGCGTTCAAGGATGAGGCGCCTTCGACCTCGCTCACGATCTACAGCACCGCCGTCCCCGGCGCGATCCCCGCTTCGATGTACCGCCCCGTCCCGCAGTCGCTCCAGACCTACGCCAACATGAGCATGTACAACCCCTACCAGGGGTACTACTCGATGCCGCAGGGTCTGCCCGGCTACGCCGTCGTGCGCCAGGACCGAACCATCAGCCTCGCCGAAGGTCGCTCGACGATCGCGTTCTCCGATGTGGCGGCGCTGCTGGACCCGACTACGGTCACGTTCTCGTCTCTCACGCACCCCGCCGACACCAAGGTCGTCGAGCAGAACTACCAGTTTGACCTCGTCAGCCCGCAGAAGATGCTCGAGCGGTTCACGGGCCGAAGCGTCGTCCTCGACGGCAAGGAGGTCACGCTCCTCTCCGCGAACGCCGGCACCGGCGTGCTCGTGAAGGACGCCGACGGCTCGGTCCGCTGGCAGAACGGGTACGGCTCCATCTCCTTCCCCGGCGTTGCCGACGGGCTCATCACACAGCCGACGCTCCTCTGGGACCTCTACACCACGAAGCCCGGTGAGCACAAGACTCGCGTCTCCTACCAGACCGAGGGCATCACCTGGTGGGCCGACTACAACGTGATCTACCGCGAGACCGGCGCGATGAACCAGGGCGAGCTCGATGTCAACGCCTGGGTGAGCATTCTCAATCAGTCCGGCGCGGACTACGAGAACGCGTCGCTGAAGCTCGTCGCCGGCGACGTCCATCGCGCGCCGCAGGGAGGCGGCGGAGGGTCGCCGCCCATGATGCGCCGCGAACTGGCCATGGCCGACGCCGCGCCCGCCGGCTTCGAGGAGAAGTCCTTCTTCGAGTACCACCTCTACACCCTCGGACGCCCGACCACCATCCCCCAGGCCTCCGCCAAGCAGATCGAGCTCTTCGACGCCCCCCGCGGCGTGCCGTGCGAGAAGGTCCTCGTCTACTACGGCATCGACCAGTCGTGGCGTCCGTATTGGTCCTCGCCCGCGACCGACCGCGACATCGGCGTGCCGTCCAACACGAAGGTCGACGTGTACCTGTCCTTCAAGAACTCGAAGGAGAACGGGATGGGCATGCCCCTTCCCTCAGGGCGCGTCCGTGTCTCCAAGGCGGATCCGGCCGACGGCTCGCTGGAGTTCATCGGCGAGGACGTGATCGATCACACCGCCAAGGACGAGACCGTGCTCCTGAAGCTCGGCAACTCTTTCGACGTCGTCGGCGAGCGAATCAGCAGGGACTTCAGGATCGATGTCTCCCAGGAGTGGATGGAGGAGACGATCGAGATCAAGCTGCGCAATCACAAGGCCGAGCCGGTCAAGGTCATCATCAGAGAGTCGATGTACCGCTGGACGCAGTGGGAGATCGTCGAGTCCTCGCTCCCCAATGAGAAGCAGGACTCCCGGACCATCCACATCCCCGTCACGCTCAAGGCCGATCAGGAAGCAACTGTCAGGTACAAGGTCCGCTACACGTGGTGACCCGACCGGACCGATGAACGAGTGCGCCCGTCGGCGCAAGGAACCCTCCCATGCCTCTTGCCTCGGTTCTCGTCGTCGAGGATGATCCCGCGATCCGGCGCGGGCTGTGCGATGCCCTGCGCTTCGCGGGCTACGCCGTCGAGGATGCGCCCGACGGCGAGGCGGGCCTGCGAGTCGCGACGGCCCACGACCACGACATCATCCTGCTTGACATCCTCATGCCGAAGATGGACGGCCTCCAGGTGCTTGCCAAGCTCCGCGACCAGAAGCCCGGAATTCCCGTGATCTTCCTGACGGCTCGGGGGGAGGAGCAGGATCGCGTGAAGGGGCTTCGCCTCGGCGCCGACGACTACGTCGTCAAGCCCTTCTCCGCCTCCGAGCTCATCGCCCGCGTCGAGGCCGTGCTCCGGCGCTCCGCCGAACGCCCAAGGTCGGTGCCCACCCTCACCATCGCGGGGCGCACCATCGACTTCCGCCGGCGAGAGGCGTCTCTTCCGGACGGTTCGAGGGTCCTCCTGGCGCAGAAGGAGGCAGAGGTCCTCGAGTACCTCGCCCAGAATGCCGGACGCGCCATCTCTCGGGATGAACTCCTCCAGCGCGTCTGGAAGCTCGATCCGCGCGGCATGCACACCCGCACGGTCGACATGGCCGTCGCACGTCTCCGCGAGCAGCTCGCCGACGATCCGAACAGTCCGCGCGTCATCGTGACCGTTCGCGCCAAGGGGTACATGCTCGCCCTTCCCGACGCTCAAGCGCCGAGCGCCGCCGACGACGGGGCACCCAGGCCGTGACACGCGCCTCGCGCATCACGCTTCTGGTCTTCTCCGCCAGCGTCATCGCGGTTCTGACGCTCCTGACTTTCCTCACCGCACGCACCCTCCGACTCGAGCGCGACGAGCTTCGCGCCAAGACCGACGCGGCGCAGCAGGAAGCCCTCCGACTTGCCCTTTGGCGTATGGACTCTGCTGTCGCCCCGATCATCGCTCAGGAGGCCGCCCGCCCCTATTTCCACTATCTGAGTTACTACCCCGAGCAGCGCGCGTTCACCCGTGTCTGGGAGCCCGTCCGCCCCGGCGAGGTCCTCGTTCCCTCTCCCCTCGTCCAGGGCACGCCACCGTTCATTCTGCTGCACTTCCAGGTCCACGCGGACGGGCGTCTCACCTCGCCCCAGGTCCCGCAGGGCAACGACCGCGACCTCGCCGAGTCCGAGCCGGGCGGTGCCGAACGGGTTGAGCACTACGAGAAGCTCCTTGCCTCACTCTCCGGCCTCTCGCTCGACGCCCGTGCGGACGCGAAGGAGCGCGGCCCGGGCCGAGCAAGCCGCGGCGGGGCCTCCGGAGCCCCGAGTCGCGCAGAAGCACTCGATCAGCGGGCGGACGCGCTGCCTCGGGCCGAGACGTCCGGACCGATCGATGAAGCGGAGCGCGAGTACGGATATCGGAAGGAAGCCGCCGAGATCGCCTCGCGACCGGCGCCGGTGATCGGGCAGACGCTCCAGTCACAGAGCGCAACGCCCCCGGATCGATCTCCTTCCGAGTCTGCGGCACGGGCGATCGAAGAGACGGGAGTCGTGAGCGCGGGTATCGATGAGCCGATCGACGACGCGGAGCGATCCTTCGCCGACGCCCCTTCGATCGGCAGCATGCCGGGCGTGTTCGATGCCGCGGCGATGCTTGACGACACGGAACAGGATCCGTCGTCTCCCGACCGAGCTGACCGTGAGCGACAATCGCCCACGATCGGACGACGCGCCAACATGCTCGGGATCCCATCCGCTCGCGACGGGCTGGCGCCGCCGCCCTCGCGGTTCATTCCGAGGGCGACATCCCGGTTCGCGCAGCTCCCCGTTGATCGTCCGGATCTCTCTCAGTCGGCCTTTGTTCCAAGATGGCGGAAGGCCAGGAACGAGGACACACCCGAGCTGCTCATCTGGCGGAGCGTGCGAGCGGAGTCGAGCGTGGGCCTGCAGGGATTCTGGATCGACTGGCCCGCGCTGGAGCGACATCTGCTCTCGCGCGTCGGCGATGTTCTTCCGGGGGCATCCATCGTTCCCGTGCTGGGCACGGAGGGTGCTGATCCGGCGTCCTCTTCCCGTCGGCTCGCGTCGATCCCCGCGATGGTTGTGCCGCCACCCGCCCCATCGGTGCCCATGGCGCTCCTCTCGCCGTCGCACGTCACGCTTTTCCTGACGTGGATCTTCACCATCGTCGCCGTGGGAGCGGTCGGCGCCTCGTTGCGCGCCTCGATCGCGCTCAGCGAGCGGCGAGCCAAGTTCGTCTCAGCCGTCACGCACGAGCTTCGCACACCGCTGACGACATTCGTCCTCTACAGCCAGATGCTCGCCGACGGCATGGTCCCGGAGGGCGAGGCGAGCCGGGCGTATCTCTCCACGCTCCGAAGCGAGGCGACGCGGCTCCAGCGCATCGTTGAGAACGTTCTCGAGTTCGCACGCCTTGGTCGCGCGGTCGCGCGCAAGAGCAACGCCGACGCCGTCGCGGTCAGCGACATCCTGAACCAGGCGCTCCCGACGCTCCAGCAGCGTGCCGCACAGGCAGGCATGTCGCTCGAGGTGTCGGTCGACGATTCCGCGGGCCGGATCGGGGTCAGAACGTCGCCGGACGCGGTCGCGCGAGTCCTCACGAATCTCGTGGACAACGCGTGCAAGTACGCCTCGGACGCGGAGGACAAGCGGATCTCGATCCGCGTCGGTGCCGCGTCCGGTCGAGTCGTCTTCCGCGTGCGAGATCACGGGCCAGGGGTCCCGGCGTCCGAGAGGCGGCGGATCTTTCTCGCCTTCGCGAGAGGAAAGTCGCATGAGTCAAGCCCCACACAGGGGCTGGGCTTGGGGCTTTCGCTCGCCCGGGCCATCGCCCGCCAGCACGGAGGCGATCTGCGTCTGGACCGCTCCACCAACGGGGCGTCATTCACGCTGTGGCTGCCGCAGGCGGATGAACGCGACCGAACATGAGAGCCTAAACCGCCCAAGTTCACGTCAGCGTATCCAAACAAATGACAAATATGCACTCTGTCAAACATTTTGACGGAAAAACCTGTTGCATGAGCGGCTTGGTCTGGTATCCTCTTGCTGTCGGGCGTGAGACACCCGACGCTCCGAGTCATAGAGAGAGTTTGGACAGGTTGAGAGAGACAGACATATGTGCAGGCCGCTCTGAGCCCGATTGAGAGAACGGGCCTTGGGGTGAGTCAGAGCGGGGTGGAACCGTGAGACAGTTCCGCCTTGCTCGAGTCCGTGAGTTGAGTTTTGCCGGAGGGAAAGAGAATGAAGATCGCGCGTGGTTTCTGCGGTATTGCCGTCCTTTCCACCTTTGCGGGCATCGCTTCGGCTGATGCGGTCGCCACGGTGCTGATCGACGGCCAGTCGTACGAGATGGCCGCCTTCTGCGAAGACGGCCGTTACGGCCTCGTGCCGGCCGTGTACACGTTTGGCGACACGGTCGTTGAGGCCCTTCCCGGCCCGCGTGACGCCAGCGCCGCCATGACCTACGGCATCGCGGTCACGGACTTCGGAGCGCCCAGCGCGTTCTCCTTCAGCTTCTCGATGCCGATCACGCTCGATCCGGGCCCCACGATCGCGAATGCGTCGCTCGTGGGCGGCATGACCGATTTCACGGGCAACGGCGTTGGTGTTTCCACCACGGGTGGGTTCCTCACGCTCCAGCGCTCGTACGTCGCTGGGCCCAGCACCAACCTCGGCGTTGATGTCGGTGGCAATCAGTCGTACGGCGCCGGCACCGCTGGCTCGCTTTACACGTACGGCCCGGTCGCGTCCGGTCCGGTCGCAGGTGGTGACCTCTCCGGGTTCACCACGCTGAACATGGATCTTGATTTCCTTGCCTCCGGTGGCGGTGACGTGATTGTCCTCACCGGCTTCACGGAGATCACTGTGATCCCGGCCCCCGCCTCCCTCGCCCTGCTCGGCGTTTCGGGCCTCCTCGCCCGCCGTCGCCGCTGATCGCCGGTTCCATCCTCTTGCACGGTCAAGGCCCTTCGTTCCGCTGGAACGGAGGGCCTTCTTCTTGCCCCACCAAACACGGGATCGCCGCGATCTGGGCCGTTCAGCGCGAACCGAGGGCCGCAGCGACGATCGAGGCGGAAGTGCCGAGCGCCGGGTCCTTGCCCGTGGCTCGCTCGACCATTCGCTCCGCGTCGGACCTCGACTCGCCCAGGGCGACGAGCATCTCGATCGCCTCGGCGCTTGCGCCTGAGCGGGCGGCAGGCGCGCCGGGCTTGGTTTCGATGCCGCGTCCGGACTCGTAGACCACGAACGCATCCACCTTGCCGGTGAGCTCGGCGATCACTGTCTCGGCCATGCGCTTGCCGATCTCCGGCATCGACTGGAGGGACTTCGTGTCGCGTTCCGCGATAGCGCGTGCGAACTCCCCCGGCTCGACCGCGAGCGCCCGGAGTGCTTTCTTGTTTCCCATCCCTTTGACGGTGATGAGCAGCTCAAAGAACCGACGCTCGTGCGCGGTCCTGAACCCGATCAGGCGCGGAATGAATGACGCCCCTTGTCCCTGGCCCTCCAGGTACTGGAGTGTGACAAGCTCGACCGTCTTCCCGACCTCCTGCGAGAGACGCTCGGAGAGGAACGCAGGAACGAGCACCTCGTAGGAAATGCCGCCCACCGCGGGTGTCACAAGCGCCGCAAGTCCGTCCATGGATTCAAGCCGTCCGGTGATCTTCCTGACCATGCGCCGAGCATAGCGGCGGCGGAGCGATCGGCAAATCCCGCGCTTCAGATGGTTCGCTTTCCCCGCGTGGGGCATTGGGCCGATATCTGGGCACTGGGCCGCGCAGAACTTCCCAGCATCTGGCCGCCCCGCCCCGGAGTCCCCATGTCAGCCGCACCCCATCACGCGACCCATCATGCCGCACTGAACCCGGCGCTCCGCCTTGCGTCTGGTCCGGCGACCACGGCGGATCGGCCAATCCTGATCGGCGACAGCGAGTCGATCGCAGAACTCGACGTCCAAGTCCGTTCTACACAAGGGCTTGCGCCAGCCGTCGGCACCTTCTCCGAGTCAGACCTGAACTCCCTCGCTCGAGGGTTGGATCGTCTCCGCCCGGATCTGGCGGTCCTTTGTCACACGGCCGCGGATCGGGATCGATTCGCGCCCGCACGCCGCCTGCTGGCGGACCGAGGCGTTCCGGTCGTGTCTGTTGCTCCGCTTCGCTCGGTGATTCCGCCGCGTTCGGGCACGCACACTGTTCCCGCTGCTCCGCGGATGTACGTCTCGCCGGGTTCGGCATGGTCCGCGACGAGGATCGATCTGGCCGCGCTCCTTGATCGAGCGCCTCTTCCGTTGGATCCGGACTCGGTTTCGGCGCTGATTCGCGGGAAGCGCGTGCTGATCACCGGGGCGGGCGGGTCGATCGGCTCCGAGCTGGCGCGGATTGCGGCCTCATTCGATCCCGCATGCGTGATCCTCATGGAGCGGGCCGAGAACGCGCTCTTCGAGATCGATCGCCAGCTCGGCGCGAGGCATCCTGCCATCGCGCGACGGGCCGTCCTGCACGACGTGGTCGATGCCGAACGCACGCTCCAGCATCTTGTCGATCTGCGCCCCGACATCATCTTCCATGCGGCGGCCCACAAGCACGTCCCGCTGATGGAGGACCATCCAGCGCACGCGCTCACGAACAACTTCTTCGGCACCCGGGCGATCGCCGACGCGGCTCTGGCCGTGGGCGCCGAGCGATTCGTCCTGATCTCCTCCGACAAGGCCGTTAACCCGACCTCCGTCATGGGAGCGACCAAGCGTCTGGCCGAGATCTACGTCCAGCAGCTGCATCGCCAGGCCCACGCCACATCCGTCGCGCCCCGCACACGGTTCTCCATGGTCCGGTTCGGTAACGTGCTCGGCTCCTCCTGCTCGGTCGTCCCGATCTGGTCCGCGCAGCTTGTCGACGGCGGGCCCCTCACAGTCACCGATCCTCGGATGACCAGGTACTTCATGACGATCAACGAGGCCGCAGGCCTCGTGATCCGTGCCGCGGCAATCAATGACCCATCACCGATCGCCCCCGTCTATGTCCTGGACATGGGAGAGCCGGTCCGGATCCTCGACCTTGCGTTCCGCTTCCTCGGTGCCCACGGCTACACCCCACGCCTGATCGATCGGGACGGGCACGTGGTCGAGGGCGTCACGGTCCCATCGCCCCAGGCCGCGGGTCAACGAGTGGACGTGCTCCTGACGGGTATCCGACCAGGCGAGAAAATCCACGAGGAACTCGCGTACGCGGCGGAGAACCTGCGACCGACGGGATGCCCCGGCATCCAGGCCTGGGCTGGAGCCGATGCCGATGTCTCGCTTCCTGCGCTCGTGTCGGATCTCGGGCGTGCGCGCCTGTCGAGCGATGCGGCAGCGGTTATCGCGACGATTCGACGCCATGTACCTGAAATGACCCGAACATGACAGCCAGAACTCACTCGGCGTTCACCCCGGATTGTGGATAACTCCCGGGGGACGACCCTGGGCACTTGATTGCGCCTGGGGGGGCCGGACAATGCTCTCTACGCCCCAGTTGGGACCAGGGACTGCGGATCGGCTGGGGCGGCTTCCGAAGAAGGGAGAGGTGAGGTTCAAAGCATGATCACCTCGGAACGCCAACGCATGCTCCTCGAGACCGTCTCGGCCAGGGATGAGGCAAGGACCTTCCTCCGGGCGCTCGAAGAGGCCAAGTCCTGCTCTGAGAAGCACCTTGCCGAACTCGGGCAGCCGGATCATCTGAAAGTCGTGACCGGCCGGTCAGCGATGGACAACGCGATCGCCTCCACCAGGCGCCTTATCGAGACCTACGAGCGGGTGCTCGCGGAACTCAAGGCCAACCTCTGCGACGAGGACCTGGCCCTGCTCGCCGAGACGTGCTGACTCGAACCGGGCTTGATCGGAACGCCGGTTCGGTCTGCCCTACGCTCGACCCCATGGCTTCAATCCAGAATGGTCCGACGCTCTTGGTCCGGCGCCTTGCTCCCGGTGCGCCGATCCCCGAGTACAAGTCCGACCTCGCCGCGGGCATGGACCTGGCCGCCTGGCTCCCGGGCGGTCCGATCGTGCTCGCTCCCGGCGCGATCGCACGCGTTCCCACGGGTCTTGCCGTTGCGATACCGGCCGGGTACGAGGGGCAGGTGCGCCCGCGCTCGGGTCTTGCGTCGACACACGGCGTCACGCTCCCCAACACCCCCGGCACGATCGATGCGGACTACCGAGGCGAGGTGCAGGTGCCTCTGATCAATCTCGGCGCAAAGCCGCACACCATTGAGCATGGTGCGCGCATCGCGCAGCTCATCATCGCGCCGGTGTCCAGAGCGAGCATTCGCGTTGTCGAATCGCTCGACGAGACGGCCCGCGGAGTCGGTGGTTTCGGTTCGACCGGCGCGCGGTGAACGCTCGGTCGGCGGCGCCGCGGCTTGTTCGACTCGCAATCCCAACAAAGAAACCAGCCCCGCCTGACGGCGGGGCTGGCTGCTGAGGACGCATGGCCCACACGGGCCTCGCCTGGGGGCTGCTGATACCCGAGGCGAAACTGCGTCCTGGGAGGATCTTGATCAGGTTGCGCGGCTCTCCCGGACACTCCAAATCAGCGGCATTCACGCACGCCGTCCGCGCTCAACATCATTGGGACGAAACGAGGATACATCAACCCGATGAAGCTGTCATCATTCGCGACTGAACCGTGCAACATGCTGCGGCGCGTCGAGCCGATGCCCGCGAGCGTGGAACGTTGCGGTGGTGGTCAATCGAGTGCAGGTGCTGGCCAAGTCTGGCCAGTGGTTATTCATCGCTGAGCGTTCAAGCGAATCACGCGAGAAGCTCACTTGGTTATCTGACGTGAGCGGCACCCTTACGGGGGGAGCGAGTGACACGGGTGATCGCTCAAATGGGGAGGTCGGAGGCATCCGCGTCGTCGAACGGCGGCTCCTCGGTCGGGCCGCCGCCGTCGCGCCATCTGGGATCATCGGCGCCGAGGGGACCCTGTTTCTTTCCCGGTGCGAAGCCGGAGCGCTGCGGCTCCGTTGCGACACTCGGTTCGGGCCGGGGCGTGGTCGCTCGAACGACGACCTCGCGCTCGTGCGGGTTGTACCTGTCGGAGAAATCGCCCGCGTGGTTCTTGAATCGCGTCGTCGAGGGGTCCCATGTGAGCTTGACGATGCCGGTGGGGCCGTTGCGCTGCTTGGCAATGATCAGCTCGGCCAGGCCGACCTTGTCGCGATTGGCGTCGGCCCAGTCCGGGTCCTGGGTGTGGTAGTACTCCTCACGATGCAGCAGGATGACCACGTCGGCATCCTGCTCGATCGAGCCGGACTCGCGTAGATCGCTCATGCGGGGCCGGTTGCCGTCACGAAGCTCGGTGCCGCGATTGAGCTGCGCCAGACACACCACGGGGACGTTCAACTCTCGAGCGAGGGCCTTGATCCCGCGTGAGATCGTCGAGACCTCGACCTGCCTGCTCTCTCGCGCGGCACCCGGCGCGGTCATGAGCTGCAGGTAGTCGATCATGATGCACCGGATGCCGTGCATCGCCGCCATGCGCCGCGCACGCGCCCTCAGCGCGAGCACAGTGAGGTTCGGCGTGTCGTCGATGTAGATCGGCGCGTCGCTCAGCTCGCCGCACGCCGCGAACAGTCGCTGGAAATCCGACGATGTGAAGTGCCCGCGACGGAGCTTGTGCGAGTCGACGCCCGAGCGTGCGGAGAGCAGACGCTGGGCGATCGCGGCACGCGACATCTCGAGCGAGAACACCGCGACCGGCACGGTCGACGAGCCCCGCCCTCCGCCGCCGAGCGCGATCTGCTCGGCCAGGTTCAAGGCGAGAGCCGTCTTGCCCATCGAGGGGCGTGCGGCGACGATCACCATCTCGCTGGGCTGAAGGCCCGAGAGCATCGCGTCCAGATCGGTGTAGCCGGTCGAGAGTCCGGAGATCCCCTTGCCCTCGAGCTGCTCGAGCCGATGCAGCTCCTGTTCGAGAATCTCTGCCAGACGCTGCGGATCGCTGGTCTCGCCGCGCTCGGCAATGTTGAAGATCGCCATCTCGGCCTTGTCCAGCACCTCGCGCGTGCCGTCGGGCCCGAGGTCGCCCGCGTGATAGGCGTCGTAGATGATCTGACCCGCCGATGAGATCAGCTTCCGCAGGCGCCCGCGATCCGCGACGATCCGGGCGTAGTGCGTGGCGTTCACGGCGCTCGGCACCGTCTCGGCCAATCGGACGAGGTACTCGGGCCCGCCCACCGCATCGAGCGAGTTCGCGGCACGCAGCGTCTCGACGATCTGGACCAGGTCCCCGGACTGGTGGCGGTCGTACACCTCCACGATGACCTTGAAGATCGCGCCGTGCGCTTCCGTGTAGAAATCGTCCGGGCCCGTGACCATCGAGAGCACGTCGCCGATCACCCTCGGATCGAGGATCATCGACCCCAGCAGCGCCATCTCCGCCTCGGGAGAGTGGGGGGGGAGAAGGTCGAAGAGCTTCTGGATCTCGATCGGGGCGGGGCGCGGGCGCCTGCTGCCTCCGGATCCTCGTTCGCTTCCCTGCTCAAGCATCGCTCGCTCCGTCCATGAGGCCACCGGTCTCCGAGCCACAACGTAGCCGCGCCGCGGGGGCGATTCGACCCAAGCGACAGGTTCTCAACCGCCCGTCCCGCATCGTGCCCCGTTCCGGCCCCGCCGGCGAGGCGAATACGCTCCTCTCATGGGCAACTTTGACCAGAGCAACATCTCGGGGATCTACGCCCCACCCGAACTCTTGCCAGAACCCCTGCCCCCCGATCCGATGGCGCTGGTGTCAGCGTGGCTTGATGAGGCGACGCGACGCAAGGTCCAGCCGAACCCGAACGCGATCGCGCTCGCCACGGTCGGGCAGGACGGACGCCCGCAGTGCCGAATCGTGCTCTGCAAGGGGCTGAGCGTCGAGCGCGGCTGGCTCACGTTCTTCACCAACTACACGAGCCGCAAGGGAGACGCCCTGGCGAGCCACGCCTTCGCAGCGGCGACCATGCACTGGGACACGCTCGACCGGCAGGTCCGGATCGAAGGCCCCGTCGAGCGCGTGAGCGGCTCGGAGAGCGACGCCTACTACGCCACGCGGCCGGTGGAGAGTCGACTGGGAGCGTGGGCGAGCGACCAGAGCAGGCCGATCCCATCGCGCAAGGCCATGCTCGAGAAGGTCGAGGACACCGCAGCGCGACTGGGGCTTACGCCGGAGATGATCGTGGCCAACGAGGGTTCGATCGCGCGTCCGCCGCACTGGGGCGGCTACCGGCTCTGGGCGGCGCGGGTGGAGCTGTGGATGGCCGGTCCCGGGCGCGTGCACGATCGGGCCGTCTGGACCCGGTCCGTCACACCGTTTGCGTCCGAGATGAAGTGTGGGGCTTGGGAGGCCACACGTCTGCAGCCCTGAGGCGCGTCGACGCTCGTGCGCGACCGATGACGGCTCAGCCGCCCCGACCCCTTCCACCGCCTCCGCCGCTCCCGCGATTGCCGGAGCCGCGGGGACGATCCCCGCTGTCGCTCGAACCGGAGCTTTCGCCGGATGTTGCGTCGGTGGAGTCGCTGGAATCGTCGCTGGTCGTCTCTTCGGACGAGTTGGCATCGCGAGCGGCATTGGGCACCCGCCCGCCCGGACCACCGCCCGGCCCGCCGCCCGGCCTGCGCATCACGACGGCGCCCCCGCCGCCGCCCGAGCCGGAGGCGGGGGTGATGCTCCCGTCCATCGGCATCATGAACGCGCCCGGGTTCATGGCGAGCATCTTGGGCACGATCTCGCCGTTCTCATTGCGGATGTACCCTGCCTCGGCCAGCTCCGCATCGTTCCATGGGGTGTTGAGGATCTCGCCGGGCGCGGGCTCTCTGAGGAGGACCTTCGTGCCCTCCTTCAACCCGGCGGTGATCTCGGCGAGCGTGTCGGAGCGTCTTCCGACGGCGACGGGAACGCGGACGTACTTGTTCCCTTGGGGCGTGTACACCATGCGCACGCTGCCCTCGTTGAAGACGGCCTGGAGCGGGACCGCAAGGGCGTTGTCCACTCGCCCGAGCGTGATCGTCGACTCGCAGCGCATCGCCGGCTTCAACTGGGACATGAGCTCGGTCGGATCGAGCATGACCCGCACGGAGTACTCGCGGAGATTCGGGTCGCGGAATCCACCCGTCTCGGCCATGACGCCGATCGACTCGACGGTCCCGGACAGGGTCGTGCCGCCGAACGCATCGATCTTCACGGTGGCCCGCTGTCCGGGCCGGACGCGTCCCGCGAGCGACTCGTGGACGCGCACGGACGCGATCATCGCCGAGGTATCGGGCAGAACGATGAGCAGCATGTTGGGGTACACCTCGCGTCCGATCTGGAGCGGCCCCTCGCCCGAACCGCCCCAGCGATTCCGCTCGATGCTGGTCGCGTAGACCACCAGGCCGTCGGAGGGTGCGGTGATCTCGCACGCCGCGAGCTGCTGCTCCAGCTTCGCAAGACGCTGCTCGCGAACGGTCTTCTGGCGCCGCTTGTTCAGCCGGTCCGCGTCCTTGCTGGTCAGCTGGATCTCGTTCTGGCGCTGCACACGCTCGAGCTCCGCCAAGGCCTGGTCCACGTCCGACTGCTTCGACCGCTGGTCCTTCGGGTGCGTGTAGCTCCAGTAGATGTCCTTCTCCAGCCGGGACTTCTTGAGGTTCGCATCGGCCTCAATCTTCTGGATCTCGTCGGTGTCGCGCTCGTTCTTGGACAGGAAGCCCTGCCGGAACAGCTCCTCGCTTCGCTCGAACTTCTCGCTCAGACGGGCGAGATCACGCTCACCCTTCTCAATGGCAAGCTCGAGCTGCTGGCGCTGCTTCTCCACGTCACCCTTGAGCCACTGCTCGAGCGTGAGCTTCGCGAGGTCGAGCTTGAGCTGCGCCGCGCTGGTCTTGGACTCGTTCTCGCTGACCTGGATCTCGTAGCTGTTCTCCGCTGCGACGAGCTCCGCCCGCGCCGACTCGACCCGGAGCACCTCCTCGTCGATCTGCGTCTGGATGTTGTCGCTCTTGAGTCTGACCAGCAGGTCGCCCTTCTTGACGAGCGTGCCCTCCGCGACCACCTCGGTGATCGTGGACTGCGACTCGAGCTGGCTGCGGATCTCGATCTGGTTCTTGGCCTGGAGCTCGCCGGAAGCCGTCGTCGCGATGTCGAAGGACTGCACGCGGGCGATCGCGATGTCCGCCGTCAGGCCCTCGTCACGAGATCCTTTCGACGTGCCCGTCGGAGGCTTGGCAGGCGTTGAGACAAAGCCCGCGGTCGCCAGACCGCACACCGACAGCAGCACGCTTCCAACGACCACCACGGCTCGATTGCGAGGAGTCATCCAAGGCCTCCTTCCGGGGGGCGCTGGTCGCGCTCGCCGCCAGATTCCGTACCGTACTTCCCTGACGTATACCGGCCCGATCCGGCCCGGGTTCTCCCCATTCCAACATTCCAACAGTATCAACGCTTCGTACCCTTGATTATGGCCTCCTCCCCCGATGGATTCGCGCGAAACCCGAATTGACCCAGGACGACACCCCTGATGCAGCAAGTTTCGGATCGAGTCCTGATCGTGGTGGCATCCGAGATGGAGGCCCGTGCGGTCGCCTCGGGGCTGGGCGCGACCCCTCCGGGGAGGCAATGGGTGGCGTCGGCGGTCTCGCCCCGAGTTGATCTGCTGGTCACGGGCGTGGGGAAGACGAATGCCGGCGCTGCCGTCGTCCACGCCGTTGGGCTCCGGCCGTGTGGCCTGCTGATCTCTGCGGGCATCGCCGGGGCGCTCCCGTCGAACGGATTGCCACTTCGGGCCGTTGCTCGCATCGCCAGCGCCACGTTCGCAGATGAGGGCGTCATCACCCCCGGGGGATTCACGGATGTCGCGTCCATGGGATTCCCGCCCGTGCCTGGCGGCGGCGTGAGCTTCGACGCCGATCCATTGCTCCACGATCGGCTCGGTGCGGTCGTCTCGACAAGCGCCTCGGTCGCGACGGTCTCGACCTGCTCGGGGACCGATCAACAGGCGATCGAGATTGCAGCTCGCACCGGCGCAGCGCTCGAGGACATGGAGACGGCGTCCATCGCGCTCGTGTGTGCTCGCCTCGGCATTCCCTGGTGCGGCATTCGAGCCGTCAGCAACACCACCGGCGATCGGGCCGCGCAGGTGTGGGATATCCCGGGCGCGACAGAGGCGCTCACCCGCGTTATCGGGCCGGGCCTTCGGGCGGTGGCTCCCAACGCCCTGTAAGTCGGGCGTCGCGCACGTCGCGCACGGAGTGGAACGCCTGTGCCGACGCGGACGCCCCGTGCGCGTCAAGCCGGAGAATCGGGGCTCAATGGGAGGGCGGGCAGGACCGATCCACCGGAGTCGGCCCGAGGGCGGATCGCTTCTCGGACGATCGCGTTGTGGAGACTGGTGAAATGCCGTTCGAGTCCATCCGACGCCTGGGATCGATCGGGACGCTGAGCCAGCTGGCGCCGCCCATCGCCGTTGACTTTGGCGTTGCGTCGCTGAAGGTGCTCCAGATCACGAAGGGCGATCCGCCGGGACTGGTCGCGGCCGCGATGGTTCCCACGCCCACCGAGCTTCTCTCCGATCCGCTGGCTCGTCTGGACTTCCAGACCGAGTCCTTGGCCCGGATCATCAAGTCGGGGGGCTTCAAGGGCAAGCGTGCGGTCTGCGCGCTGCCGTCGTTCATGACAACGTGCAAGCACGTCCGCGTCGCCAAGGGCGATCCCGTCGCCGTCAACGCGCAGGTCGTCTCGTCCCTCGCCCAGCAGGTCAACCTCGCCCCCGGCTCGCTCGTGCTCCGAACGGTCGATGTCGGCGAGGTTGAACGCGTCGGCGCGACAGGTGGCAAGCAGGCGGAGGTCATCTGCATCGCGGCGCATCGCGACGGCGTCGGGCGCCTGATGGACGCGATAAAGCAGGCCCGCCTGGAGCCGGTGGGGATGCACAGCGAGTTCGCGGCGACGCTCCGCGCCTTTGGCGACCTCGCCCGTGCCCCGGTCGGAGGCGCCGAGCGCACGACGCTGTACCTCGACATCGGCTGCGGCTCGACGCGCGTCATGATCGCGCACGAGGAGTCGATGGTGTTCGCCAGGGTGCTCTCGATGGGCGGGCGTGCGTTCGACGAGGCGATCGTCTCGGCGCGGAACATGAGCATCGAGGAGGCGCACCGCGAGCGCTACGCGCACGCGGGCACGCCGCCGGAGCGCGGGCGGATCGCCGAGGCGGGACTGAACGAGCGCGTGCGTGCCGCCGGCGCGATCACGGATGAGACGCTCGACGAGCCGACGGGCCTGACGGCACAGGTCGGCTGTGCCACGCTCGCCCCGTGCGGGCCGGATCTTCCGCAGCTCAACGAGGCGATCGAGATCTTCACGGACGAGGTCCTGATGTGTCTCCGGTACCACGAGTCGCTCTTTCCGGCCAGAAAGGTCGGGAACGTGGTGTTCACCGGGGGCGAGGCACGCCACGCGGGGCTGTGCCAGCACGTGGCCCGATCGCTGAAAGTGCCCGCCCAGGTCGCCGATCCGCTCGCCCGGGTGGCCCGCACGGGCAGGGAGCCCGCGACAGGTGTCAACCCGAAGGAAGCGCAGCCCGGCTGGACGGTCCCGCTCGGTTTGTGCCTCAGCCCGACCGATCTCTGACCCACCGACGACCATCGATCGGGCCGCGAAGCCCGTGGAGGACGACATGGCCAACCCGTTCGCTCATCCGAAGCCCGACTCGGGATCGAGTTTCCTTCCCGAGGACTACATCACGCGCAAGGCGGACGTCCGCTCGAACATGATCTGTTTGGGCTTGTTCGTCGTGGTGATGTTCGGCGTTGCGTCGGCGTTCCTCGTCACGAACCGCCAGTGGTCGAGCGTGAAGGATGAGCACAAGGCCATCAGCGCCGCCTACGAGACGGAAGCCAAGAAGATCGACCAGCTGAAGAGTCTGGAGAAGCAGCGTCAGTCGATGCTCGAGCGTGCGGAGATCACGGTGGCGCTCGTCGAGAAGTCGCCCAGGTCGGTCCTGATGGCCTCCCTCGTCACCAGCATGCCCGAGGGCGTCACGCTCCTCGACGCCGGGCTGACCAGCAAGCGGATCACCGCGCCCGCCGCTCAGCCCGCGACCGACGCCAAGTCGATCAGCAGCACGAAGAAGTCGACGAAGAAGCCGACCAAGTCTTCCAAGTCCTCCAAGGACAATGACGAGAAGCCCGAGCCGCCGAAGCCCCAGGCGCCGCGCTTCGAGACCACGCTGCGGCTCACGGGCGTCGCCACGTCGAACGAGCAGATCGCCGACTACGTCACCAAGCTGAAGGCGTGCGAGATGCTCGACGCCGTCGAGCTGACGTACATCAAGGAAAGCGTGATGGCGGAACTGGCGATGCGGAAGTTCCAGGTCGATGCCCGGCTCAGGCCGAACGCCAAGCTGCCGGGGGAGGCGTTCTTCGCGGGAACCACCGCCGCGGCGGCACCGACCCAGGGCTCCGATGGACAGCCCGTCGCGGCCGCTTCCACGACCGCCAAGCCCGCGGAGTCGGCGACGCCGCCTTCTGAGCCGGCGACCGGAGCCAGGCAGAGTTGGCTCGCTTCCGTCGTCAAGGGCGCCTCGAACGCCGCCGCGACCGAGAACCAGTCCGCCTCCGGCCCCGCCGAGGCGAACGCCGCCGGATCGAAGGAGGACTGATCATGAGAACCCGCGACCTGATGATGGGCCTCGTGCTCGTCGCCGTCCCGCTCGCATCGTACTTCCTCGTCTTCGCGCCGCAGAACAAGCGCATCGCCGAGGCCCGCGCGGAGATCGCACACAAGAACGATCTGCTCAAGAAGCTCCAGTCCGAGACCGCTCGCAACACAGATCTGGCCCGTGCCAACGAGGAGATTGCGGCCCTCATCTCGCAGACCGAGGCCCGTCTCCCCGACGGCAAGGAGGTCGACAGCATCATCCGGCAGATCTCGGAGCTGGCGGTCCAGGCGGGCCTGTCGGCACCCGCGATGGAGAGCGGGAAGCCCGTCGCCGCGGCGATGTACATGGAGCAGCCCCTCAAGATCTCGACCGCGGGCGACTTCCGTGGCTTCTACGAGTTCCTGCTGCAGCTCGAGCGGCTCCCCCGCATCACTCGCCTCCCCGACATGCTGATCGAGCGTGCCCAGGACGCCGACGGCAACATCAAGGCGCAGTTCACCCTCAGCATCTACTTCACCGATTCGAGGACCAACTGATGAGCACCAAGCAGACGAACGAACAAGCCGGCGGCCTCCTCTCGCTGGCCGGCTCGGCCCAGTCGGCGGAGCAGTTCGGTGGCGCAGGCGTGCCGACGCGGAAGGTCTCGAGCCAGGCCATCGTCCTTGCCGCCGTCCTCGCCGGCGCGGGGGCGTTGCTCTTCGGCATGCGCCAGATGGGCATGGGTCCCAAGGTCTCGCTCGCGGGTCTGAAGATCGAGTACGAGCGTGCCGACGAGGGCGCCGACGGCGCGGCGCGAACCGCCCGCGTGCTCAAGGAACTCGAGCTCGCCGCGATGCCGCCCCAGGTGAAGGCCGAGTCGCTCGGCCGGAATCCCTTCCGGCTCGTGAAGGCCGCGGAACCAAGCGAGAATCTCGACGACTCCTCCTTCGCGGAGAAGGCGGCCGCCGACGCGCTAGCCAAGGCCGAGGAGGCGGAGCGCAAGCGCCTGGCCGCGGCGAACAGCGCGTTGGACAACGCCGTGTCCAGTCTGCGGCTGTACAGCATCATGGGCGGTCGCGTGCCTCTGGCGCGGATCAACGATCAGACGGTCACGATCGGCGACACGGTGGGCGACAGGTTCACCGTGAAGAACATCGAGGGACGAGTCGTCACACTCGAGGCCGAGGGCAAGGAGTTCAATCTCAGCGTTGAGGAGCAGCGCGAGCCGTCAGCCAAGGCCAAGGCCAAGGCCAAGGCCGCCGTGCGCAATCGGAAGTAGCGGCGCCGCGGCACCCGGTGCACCGTGCCCAAACCCAAGATCGGGCGTCAACATGGCCAAGTACAACATCGACGACATTCTGAGCGAGCTCGGCGTCCAGAAGGGCGACGACTCGACGCGCCGACTCCCCAAGGACCCGCGCAAGCAGCACACCATCGACCGCGCGGCCGAGGCCTTCAGCCCCGTCCCCGCGATGCCGGGGAACCAGAAGGTCTATCAGACCGCCGACGAGGCGGACCTCACGCTCTCGATGGACCCGGCGGTCCGCTCGCGCCCGGACGCCGCGCCCGCCTCCACGATCGGTCCCGCCCTCGCAGAGGTCTATCGACCCGAGCGCGTTGCGACCGAGCAGCGTTCGATTGTCGCCGCGGATCTCGGCAACCACCTTCTCGCCAGCGGCGTGATCACCGCGGAGCAGCTCTCCGCTTCGCAGAATGTCATCCGACAGTCGCCCGGCCGCTCGCTGATCGAGGTCCTGCTCGAGCAAGGCGTCGATGAGGCGGCCATCCAGAGGGGAGTTGCCGAGTTCAAGGGCCTCCCGTTCGAGCGGATCGCCGTCGAGAAGGGTCTGGACGGCGGCTTCGACGGGAAGCTTCTCCAGCGCCTGACGCCCGAGTTCTGCAAGCAGCACATGGTCATGCCGCTCCGCATGGACGGCTCTCGCGCCGTCATCGGCGCCGTCAACGCCGACGACGTCTTCCTGATCGACGACATCAAGCAGCGCCTGGGTGTTCCGGGCGTGCGCATGGTCGTCGTCACGGCATACGACATCCGCGGCGCGCTGGAGATCGTCGGCGCGGGCGCCTCCGCCGACGAACAGGTCGACCTCAACCAGATCCTCACCGACGTGGCCGAGTCGGACGTCTCGATCGAGAAGTCCGCCGGAACCGAGGTCGATCTCGAGCAGCAGGCCGGCGAAGGCCCCGTCATCCGCTACGTCAACTACATCATCCAGACCGCGCTCAAGGAGGGTGCGTCGGATATCCACATCGAGCCGTCGGAGAAAAAGGTCAAGGTCCGGTTCCGCATCGACGGCGTGCTCTTCGAGATGATGAACCCTCCCGCGGCCATGGGCCCCGCGATCACCAGCCGCCTCAAGATCATGGCTGGGCTGGACATCGCCGAGCGTCGCGTGCCGCAGGACGGACGCATCCGCTGCACGGTCTCCGGCCGCAAGCTCGACCTTCGTATGTCGACGCTGCCGAACACGTACGGCGAAAAGACCGTCATGCGTATCCTCGACACGCGCTCGATCAACGTGCAGCTCGAGGACCTGGGCTTCGAGCAGGGGACGCTGGAGGTCTGGAAGAAGCTGATCGACGCGCCCCACGGCATCATCCTCGTCACCGGCCCCACCGGCTCGGGTAAGACGACCACGCTCTATTCCTCTCTCCGCCAGCTCGACAAGAACAAGATGAACATCTCGACCGTCGAGGATCCGGTCGAGTATCACCTGGACGGCATCACCCAGACGCAGACCCACGAGAAGATCGGCATGACCTTCGCCAAGGCCCTGAAAGCCCTGCTGCGTCAGGATCCCGACGTCATCATGCTCGGCGAAATTCGAGACATCGAGACCGCCAGCACCGCCGTGCAGGCCTCGCTCACCGGCCATCTCGTGCTCTCGACGCTCCACACCAACGACGCCCCCTCGTCGATCACTCGCCTCGTGAACATCGGTCTTGAGCCCTTCCTCGTCGGCGCCGCCATCAACGGCGTTCTCGCCCAGCGACTCCTGCGACGGCTGTGCCTCAACTGCAAGACCCAGCAGGCCCCCACGGACGAGATGGCCGAGTTCCTGACCATGCAGGGGATGGAGTCGGATCTCGTGTGGGCCGCCAAGGGCTGCGACAAGTGCCGCAACACCGGCTACTCCGGACGCGTCGGCATCTACGAACTCCTCGCCGTGGACGACCAGCTCCGCGACGTCATCGCACGCAATCCCAACGTCTCCGAGTTCCGACGCCTCTGTCTCGAACGCGGTATGGTCGCTCTTCGCGACGACGGCTTCCGAAAGGTCGCCCGCGGCCTCACCACCATCGAGGAAGTCCTCAGCGCGACCGAGGCGTCGCACTGAGGCCGGTTTCGGTGACTCTGTCTTTGTCGGCTCTGCTCCCGATGGCATCGCTGTCCGGAGCGGTGTGTCTCAACGCCAGATGCGCGAGATCCGCGGCGAGAGCATGGGGACGCGGCCAACGGGGATGCGCCCGGTCGCGTAGTCCCACGCCGCGCCGACTTTGGCGTAGTTGCCGTTCCATGCGACCGGAATCACGGCGTAACGCTTGTACACCTCGGTCTCGCCGTCTTCGTCGAGATCAACCTCAAGCACGTGCTCTCCGAATCGAATGAACCTGTAGATATCTCCAATCCGAAGGTTCTGCCACGTGCCCGTTAGCTCATCGGGTCGCTCTCCCGGCTGGTTTGCTGTCAGGTCGAGCTCGTTGCTCGGACCGATGCCGACGTAGAACTGCATGGTCGCGGGGTCGAAGTTGGGCTGCTTGGCCCAGTCCGGGTTGTATCGTGCCGCGATGGCCGGGCGTCCTGAGGTCGCGTTCATGTTCCACCACGGCGCACTCGGAAGGTCGGCGAGGCAAAAAGACGGCGTCGCCTTTCGCGTCGCGTAGTTGCGAGTATCAACGGGCGTCGAAGCCGCGGGGTCGTACACCCCTTTGAACGCCGTCCCGATCGGCTCGCCGACGAGCGTGTACTCGTCCGGGATCTCCGCGTCCGCATCGTGCAGGATCTCGGCGAACTTCGGGTAGCAGTGGGGCTGGTTCATCGAGTCCAGAATCAGGCAACGGAACCGCTCGTCCCACCCCGCGACCTCATCCACCCACTTGTCCAGCACCGCCTCGCGATACAGCGTTGCATTCGCGGGAGGGATAATGCGGAGTGACATCCGCGCGTTGTCGAGAACTTCTCCCGCCTCGTTGAGGCATAACCCGCCGCCGGTGTAGAACCACCCGCGCCGCGCGTAGTCGTCGGCGTAGAACGAAGTCCCAGCGCGCTGGTTATGGTCGCTCAGTCCAAAGTCGTCCCATATTGACTTGAGCGCCGACATCTGCGTGTCGGTAATGATCTTGTCCGAGAGATCCGCGGTCGCGCCGTTCAGCGTGTAGGTGTTGATGTTGCCGAAGATCCCGCTGGCGATGATGTCGTCGGGATACTGACCCGCCGGGCGGTTGAAGAGGATGTCGAAATCGTCGCTGCCGCCGAGGGCAAGAGCGATCGAGTCCCACAGAAAGTCCTCGATCGCGGCCTGATCCGCGCTCCGCCACTCTTCGCGTTGCCCCATGAGATTCGGCGGCACGGAACTTGGGGGCGGCGGCACATACGTCGGGTCTTCCAGGTCACGATCGACGGGAATGAAAAGTTGGATCGAGGCAAGGGGCTTGCAGTCGATCCAGCGTTTGCGATCAAGCGTCGGCGAGGGCGTGTAGGGTTGGACCTGCTCCTCGACGGGGATCTCGCCACCGATCGCGATGCCGGCCCTGCCGCAGGATTCGTAGAGCACGGCGGAGAGCGCGGAGTCGGAGATTCCCTCATCGTAGATGAAGAGTTGTTCCAACTGGCCTCGATAGGGCTCGGTCCATCCAGGAGACGCGCTCCATTGGCGAGCGCCGATCGAGACGACGCCGGTTGAGTTCGGGTTGCCGCTGTTCACGTGCGAGGTCGCGACCTCGCGTCGTCCATCCACCCACATCTCCGCGCCCGCCGGACCGGGGCGCCCGCGATAGATCACGCAGTGACGGACGCCCGCCTTGCCGGTCGCCACCTTGACCGCCGGGATAGTTGTGCCGTCGGAGAACTGCATCCAGACCTCGGAGTCTTCCCAGTCGTCGCTCACATCTCCGAATCGATGCCACATAAGACGCCACTCGGCCTTCGAGTGGTCGTCAATCGGCGTGCCCGGCGTGCTGTAGAGGCGAGCGGCCAGCGTCTGCACCACGGTCGCGGCAGACCCAGTCTGCGGCGTGAATACCGCGCCCACCGTCGCTGCACTTGGGAAAAGGCGAAACGCGGGGTCCTCAATCGCGTAGACATCGGTGCCCGTGCCGTCGAGCGTGAAGCGGAGATAGGGGTAGCCGCGGGTGGGATCTGTGGAACCGGCCACTGGCCCGAGGAGCATCTGGGCCTCGCGCCCGCCCACGGCCTCGGCGGGTGTGCAGAACAGTCGGTTGTCGTGCATGGTCGGAATCGTCGGGGGCGGGAAGACCTGCGTGGAGTTGACGCGGCTGCGCTCGGCCTGAGCATCCCAGTGGTACTGGAGCCGGGGCTGCTGTTGGCCTCGGAGCGTGCAACTGCGGTCGAAGCCGGGGAGGACGCCGACACGGGTCGCGCCATCGGTGAAGATCATGCCGCGCTTGCTGGGATCCTCGGCGGAAGAGAGGATGAGTTCGGGGGACGCTATCTCGGCCGGAGCGGGGCCTCCCGTGATCGCGTTGCGGAGTGTGAGGAAGCCGGGGCCGAAGCGTTCGATGTAGAGGGGTGCGCGCTCGTCCGAGAGTTTCGTCCGAAGTCCGGCACCCATCGCGACGCGATGAGCTCCGCCGAGTTCAAGCAGCACGCGGATGGCGTAGTCCCCTGCGGTTGAAAGCGGCTGAATGAAGACGATGCGACCGCGCACAATCGTTGTGCGGCGCTCAGTATCTGAAGGAAAGAGCAGGAACTGCTCACGATTCAGTTCGTCGAATCGCCACCCAACGAGTCGCCCCCAGTTCGCGTCCAACCCAATAGTGGTGACCATGCTCGAACCACCCGAGTCCTCCGGCGATCGTGGGATGAAGCCGGCGGGCAGACCGAGAACTGTGAACAGCACATACAAACCGTTTCCGTCGGGAAGTACCGAAGACTCAACCGGACTGACGATCCATGTCGCCATGGGTGCGACCCTCCCAATGCCGAACGACCTGATACTTCACCTGTCAAGCCGTTGACGTCTTGAAACAAACGCAGCGCCAGCGCCGAGGAGCAGAGCGGAAGGCGGAACGGGGATGTACGTGGTCAGGTCTTCGACGAGAACTGGCTCTCCAACGTCGCCATATGCATGGCCGATGAGGGTCCAGTCGGTCAGTGACTGACGCTGAATCTGGATGTACCCGAATCGGGTACGGTCGGCATTGGCGTACCCAACATAGGCCATGTCTTCGTCCTCGAAGTCCTGAATCTGGAAGTTGCCAAACTCATCAACCTGCTGCAATCGCGCAGGATCCACGGAGTCCGAATCCGAGTCGTATCGAGGCGAGAACCATGTGCCGCTCGCATCAAGTTCAATCCCCAACAGTTCCAACCCACCGTCGGCAAAGAGAGACGGGCTTTGCAGGGGGAACGCTGGGAACCCGAGATCGTTTCCGCGAATAAGGCCTCTGATGACTCCAGCCTCATTGGAGAATGCCATCCAGATAGAGTTCTCGATGGGGTGGCCGGTTGGTTCAGGGAACTCCTGCAGTGTGAGAACCGGCCGAAAGATGCCAATCGACCAGTTGCGGTTGGTCACGATCGGCCGCTCTGCGGGATTGTCGATGATCACGCGTGTCACGTCGGCCATGGCGGTTGCTCCTGTCAGCGTGGCGAGAGCGGCGATCGCCGCGACTCTCCGGCCCGTCAAGTTCAGTCCAAGACTCAGTTTCATGTTCCGCTCCTTTGTTGTCTGTGCGGCGGCATCGGTCAGCCAGTTCGCCACCAGGCGCTGAGATTCACGATGTTGCTCTCGCCCGAGGTGTTCGCGTCGATTCTCAACTGGGCGACGATGTGGGTGAAGCCCATCGAATCGACGACGACGTGTGCCGCGCCCTGGCTGGCGTTCTGACCCATCACGCGGATGCCGGGTGGCGTCAGCGAGATATCCGGCGGGACCACCCGCACGTCGCAGACGAACCGGTTGTTTGTTCCGACATCGGTGCCGCTCTTTCCAGCGGTGTTTCCGAGTTTCAGCTTGAGATCGCCAAGCGGTGTTCCTGCGTAATCATCCGAGCCGTTCAGGGGCTCCATCCCCCACAGACGGACCGTCGCTGTTCGTGGCAGGTCTGAGTCGAAGCCGCCGGTACGCAACTGGCCATGAAACATCATGACAAAGATGTTGCCGAATGGGAGCGGACCGGACGAGCCGGTCATGATGGAGACGCTCTCATCCGCGCCCGAAGGCGTTGACGGATACCCCGGCGCGCCGGCCGTTACTGCGTACACGCCGTTGTTGACCAACGCGCCCTTGTAGGACGTGTTAGTCGCGCTCGACTTGAACAGCCCGCGCGTGAATGCTCTTTGAAGGGTTCCCAGTGCAATATCCGTCGGCATCGGTCGCTCCCTTTCGCAGCAGGGCGTTACAGCACACGCCAGTAGAAGAACATCGTGGCGAGCTTCTCGGCATCGTCGGTCATGATCTGGATGATGACCGCCCGACACCCCACGGTGTCGAAGAAGATGTCCACTTTGCCATGCTCCGCGCCCCGCCCGATGACGCGGATTCCCGGAGGCGTCAGAGCCGTGTCTGGCTGGACGACTTCGGCATCGCAGAAGAACTTGGCCGCAGCGGGAATCGGGGTGGATGCCAGCCCCGGGGTCTGCCCGAGCGTGAGTTTCACATCGCCAAGGCAGAAGCCGTAGACGGGCTCGTTGGTGCTGACCGCCGGTGCATCGCTGACGGCCCAGATTCGGAGCGTGGCCGTTGTATTCTCACCTGGAGATTCCCCGGCACCGCCAAAGAAGAAGAGACTCAGCCCATTACCGAACGGAAGCCCCCCCCCCCCCCAGATTCAATAACGCTAACGCCCTCAATGTCGTCGCTCGCGGGCAAGTTCTCGACGATCGTGTAGTGATCGCGCGGGTGGAGCGGGCCTTCGAAGAGTGTGAAGGGGACGGCACCGAAGCTGCCGGCGTTCCAGCCGCCTTGCGTCGTCCCGAGACTCGCTTCCGTCGGCATCTGGACAGTCCTCTCCGGGGACCAGGCGCACCCGAGCGTTCGGATGTGTCCAGCCAGCATC
>JAPKGU010000070.1 GCA_026647565.1 Phycisphaerales bacterium
TCCTGGGCAAGACCCTCGAGCAGATCTTCACCGAGTTCGAGGACAACTACCAGGAGGGCTTCGCCGACGCGTCCGGCGACGTCAAGTACCACCGGGGCTACTCGGGCGTCAGGACCTTCCGCTCGGGCAAGACGCTCCGCCTGGCCATGGCGAGCAATCCCAGCCACCTCGAGAGCGTCAATCCCGTCGTCGAGGGCCGCACCCGCGCCAAGCAGCGCCTGCGCCACGACGTCGAGCGCCGACGCGTCGTCCCGGTTCTGATCCATGGCGACGCCGCGATCGCCGGCCAGGGCGTCGTCGCCGAGTGCCTCAACTTCTCTCAGCTCGAGGGCTACACCACCGGCGGCACCATCCACGTGGTCGTCAACAACTTGATCGGGTTCACGACCATCCCGGAGGACTCACGCTCGAGCCGCTACTGCACCGACGTCGCCAAGATGATCGACGCCCCCATCCTCCACGTGAACGGCGAGGATCCGGAGGCCGTCTTCCGCGTCGCCGAGATCGCCGTCGAGTACCGCCTCAAGTTCCGGCGCGACGTCATGATCGACATGTGGTGTTTCCGCAAGTACGGCCACAACGAGCAGGACGAGCAGTCCTACACCCAGCCGATCCTCGCCGCCCTCATCAAGAGCAAGGAGAGCACGCTCGCCTCCTACGCCAAACGCCTCCTCGCCTCCGGCGTGATCCAGCAGTCCGACATCGAGGCGATCAGCGCACGGCTCTCAAAGTCACTGGAGGACGCGCAGGCCCAGGCCAAGCAGAAGCCCTCCGACCCCAACATCGATCCGGGAAGCGACCGCTGGCGCGGGCTTTCCCAGAAGTACTCGCACGACTCGGTCCCGACCGGCGTCCCCATCGAGGCCATCCGCGAGGTCTGCGAGGCCATCGGACGCGTCCCGGACGGCTTCAACGTCAACGCCAAGCTCAAGGCCCTTGTCGCGTCGCGCGCCGAACTCTGGCGATCCGGTGCCATCGCGCACGCCGACGCGGAGATCCTCGCCTTCGGCACCCTCCTGCTCGACGGCCACCACGTCCGACTCTCGGGACAGGACTGTCGCCGCGGCACCTTCTCGCAGCGTCACGCCGTCCTGCGCGACGCCGTGTCCGGCATGCCCTACGAGCCGCTGAACGCGATGCGGGAGATCGGTGAGCCCTCGACCGACCACCCCGTCGGCAGCCCCGGCGCGGACGGCCGACCGAGGCAGGCCCGCTTCAAGGTCTACGACAGCCCGCTCTCGGAGATGTCCGTGCTCGGCTTCGAGTACGGCTACTCACTCGCCGATCCAGGTGTGCTCGTGATCTGGGAGGCCCAGTTCGGAGACTTCGTCAACGGCGCCCAGGTCATCATCGACCAGTTCCTCGCGAGCGCGGAAACCAAGTGGGAGCGCTGGTCCGGACTCGTCATGATGCTCCCGCACGGATACGAGGGCGCGGGACCCGAGCACTCATCCTGCCGCATCGAGCGATTCCTCCAGCTCTGCGCAGACAACAACATGCAGGTCGCCGTGCCCACCACCGGCGCGCAGCTCTTCCACCTCCTGCGCCGCCAGGTCAAGCGCAGCTTCCGCAAGCCCCTCATCATCGCGACCCCCAAGGCCCATCTCCGCAAGGAGACGAGCGCCGTCGAAGAACTCGTCACAGGACGGTTCTGGGAGATCATGGACGACCCCGCCTTCACCGCACGCTCCGGCGATCGCGCCCGCGTCCGGCGCGTGGTCTTCTGCTCCGGAAAGATCGGCCACGAACTCATGGAGCGTCGCGACGCGATCGGTCGAGACGACGTCGCGATCGTCCGCGTCGAGCAGATCTACCCGTTCCACGAGCAGCTCGCACGAGAGATCGTCGCGAGGTACCCCGGTGCCAAGGAGATGGTCTGGTGCCAGGAGGAGCCCCGCAACACCGGCGCCTACCTCTTCGTCAGCGACATCTTCCGCTCCCGCCTCGGCGTCGAACTCACTTACATCGGGCGTCGTCCCGCCGCAAGCCCCGCCGTCGGCTCCAAGAAAGCCCACAAGCACGAGCAGGAGGACATCCTCACCGAGGCGGTCGGCGCCGCGCCGTCCAAGGACGCCCCCGCCAAGGACCCATCCTCCAAAGAAGCCGCCTCACGACCCACGGAGCAGGCCAAGGGCGTCAAGGCAAAGGCCGCGGCAACACACTGACCGGACAGGTCCCTCGCAAGGGATCGGCAACGCGAACGCGAGAACGAGCACATGGCCATGGACATCGTGATCCCGACAGTCGGTGAGTCGGTCGCCTCAGGCGTTCTCTCCAAGTGGCTCAAGCCCGATGGCGCCGCCGTGAAGCGCGACGAGGCCGTCCTCGAGCTCGAGACCGACAAGGTCAACATGGAGATCGTCGCCCCCGCAGACGGTGTCCTCCGCCACGGCGCCAAGGAAGGCCAGACCGTCAACGTCGGCGCTTCGGTCGGACGCGTCGAGCCGGGGATCGCATCCGCCTCGGCGCCGATCGCCGCGCCCGCCGCGGCCGCCGCAGTTTCGGCCACGGCTTCGACCGTTGCCACGGCCGTCGCGCCCCCGCCCACGACGCAGGACGCCCACGGCGCCAATGGCGACGTCCGTGCAACGCCCCTGGCCAGGAAAGTCGCTGCGGAGCACGGCGTCGACCTCACGAAGGTCTCCGGCACCGGCGCCGGGCATCGCGTCCGCGAGCAGGACGTCATCGACTTCGTCAAGGGCAAGAGCGCCCCCGCGTCACCGGCTGCTGCGCCCGCTCCCGCCGCGCCGAAAGCCGCAGCCCCCTCCGGCCCGCGCGCCGTCACCGTCGAGCGCATGACGCCGATCCGCCAGCGCATCGCCCAGCGCCTCGTTGAGGCCCAGCACACCGCCGCCATGCTCACCACCTTCAACGAGGTGGACATGACGCGCGTCATGGCCCTCCGCGCGAAATACAAGGAAGGATTCGAGAAGAAGCACGGCATCGGCCTCGGCTTCATGTCCTTCTTCGTCAAGGCCGCCGCGAACGCGCTGATGGAGTTCCCGACCGTCAACGCCTACATGGTCAAGGACGCCGAGGGACATCCCGCCGTTCAGAAGCACGCCTACGCCGACATCGCCATCGCCGTCTCCACCCCCAAGGGCCTGGTCGTCCCCGTGCTCAGGAACGCCGAGCGCATGTCCTTCGCCCAGGTCGAGAGCACCATCAAGGAGCTCGCGACCAAGGCCCGCGACGGCAAGCTCACGCTCGAAGAGATGCAGGGCGGCACCTTCACGATCACCAACGGCGGCGTCTTCGGCTCCCTGATGTCCACGCCCATCCTCAACCCGCCCCAGTCCGCCATCCTCGGCATGCACGCCACCAAGAACCGCGCCGTCGAGGACCCCGACAAGCCCGGTCAGGTCGCCATCCGCCCGATGATGTATCTCGCGCTCTCGTACGACCACCGCATGGTCGACGGCGAGGGAGCCGTCAGATTCCTCGTCCGCATCAAGGACCAGCTCGAGAACCCCGAGCGCATCCTCCTCGAGGTCTGACGCCTACTCCGATCTCACCAGTTCTTCCAGCAGCCCCGTCGTGGCGCGGAGCAGCATCTCATACACGCGCTGGAACCCGTCGCCGCGCCCGTAATAGGGGTCCGGCACGTCCAGATCGTGCTCCGGCACGCCCGTCAGCGTCGGGTCGAACGATCTCATCAGCCGAACCCGCTCTCGCGGGGCGCCCAGATCGAGAAGGTCCGTCCGATTGCTCCGGTCCATCGCCAGGATCAGATCGAACCGCTCGAAGTCCGACTCCGGGTCAACCTGCCGCGCCACGCTCGGCAGGTGCACGCCGTGCGTCCGCGCGACCGCGATCGACCTCGGGTCCGCCGGCTTTCCCACGTGCCACGCACCCGTTCCCGCCGAGTCGACCCTGAACCGATCCAGCACGCCCCGTTCACGCGCCAGGTGGATGAAAAGCCCCTCCGCCAGCGGCGAGCGGCAGATGTTCCCCAGGCACACGAAAAGCAGCGAACCCACCGGTGAATCGTCACGCCCTGCGCTCATGCCACGGACTCCCGCTCCGCCGCACGCGTGAACAGCCCCCTCGTCGCCGGCCGGTACGCCCCACCGACCGCCCCGACGAACGCGGCGCGATCCGCGCACGCCAGCGACGCCCGGCGCGCGTCCTCGCGCACCCGTTCCAGAAGCGCTCGATCGTCGATCAGCGCCGAAAGCGCTCTGGCCACCTGCTTGGTCGTCCCCGCTGAAACCGCAAGATGCTCCGCGACGGCCGCGGGCCTCAGCCCGGCGGCCATCAGCTCGCGCGGCGCGATCACCGGAACGCCCGACGCGTGCGATCGGCGGATCGCCCTCGAAGCCGCGGCAGACGAAGTGGTGCGTGCCCAGGGGTCCGGCCGCAGCACCGCGGCGTCGCACGCGTGCCACGCGCTGGCGTCGTTCTCCGGGCCGACGCCGCATCCGTCCTGCACGATGATGACGCGCAGATTGAGGCGTGTTGTGGCGTGGAACCGGCGCATCCGCGCGATCTGCGACGCCTCCTGATCCCGGCACCGCGGGACAAGAATCGTCAGGTCCAGCCCGCCGGCCACGAGGATGCCCGCGAAGAAGACCAGCCACCGCGCGTTCGTCGCACCGCCCGGCTCGGACAGCGCCCCGACCACGAACTCCCGCTCCCCGATCCCAAGCGCCGAACGGATGGAGTCGCGAACCGGTGCGAGCGACGCCGACGGCTCTCCCGCGCACAGCGGCACGATCGCGTCCGACGGCTCCACGCCGTGACGAAGGACCCGGTCCGGGTCGGAGACGCCCAGGCGCGAGCGAGCGACGCCCGATTCCTCGCCGACGCTCAGCAGGATCGGGTGGCGCCTCCCGAACGCCAGACGCGCCGCCCGGGCCGCTCGCCAGGAGTAGCAGTGCAGCAGCGACCGTCCGTCGCTCGCCCTGCGGTGGAGTGCGCCGCCGGGCCGATCCACCCGGCGCAGCGCCAAGGCCGCGTCGGCGAGCGAGCGCCCCGGGAGCGTCACGCCGACGTGCAAACACTCCGGCGCCACCACCGCACGCGATGCACGCGCGATCCCGATCGCGTCCTCATGGTGCAGCGCACCCGCCTCGTGCGCCGACGCACGGGGGTCGAAGAGGTGGAGAATGGTCGGGCCGTCCGGCACGCCGGAAGTTTACTTCTGCCCGGCGTCCTGGGCACGCTCGTACTTATAGAACAGCTGAGCCAGCGCCTCGCCCACCAGCCGGGCAGTCTCTTCCTCGAACCGACGCACATCCGTCGCCGTTCGCGGCACATCCTGCGTCCGCGTGGGAAACGCCAGCGACAGCACGTAGCCCTCTTTCTCCTCCGGCCAGACACGCGTGTCCGCGACCACGTCGATCACCTTCACGCGCAGAGTCGCCGCCGGGGAGTAGCTCTGTCCGTCGGAAGAGAGCGTGAACGCGTCCACCGTCGCGTAGACCACCACCTCCGCGTTCACCGCCTTGCCGATGTCCACGATCGACATCGCCTGCCCCGCCTTGTCCTGGTTCGAGGCCGCGATCGCGCCCCTCGTGTCGATCATGTCAATGACCGCCTTGCGCTCCATCAGCGCGGTCTGCGCGGCCTCGCCGATCGTCTGACGCATCGCGCGACGCGGAAGCCGGTTGGCTCGGTCGTCCACGAACACCACCGTCGGACGCTCCGGATCCAGCTCGTGCTGCGCCGGAACCTTCTCCGGGCCGTGCACAATGTAGAACACGGGCGCGACGATGTTGCAGCCCGCGGTCAGCGCCACGCCGCACGCCAGCGCCCACCCGAGCACGCGCCCCTTCCGCCCCAAACGACCTCTGGTCAACACGCTTCTCCCGTCGAAAGGCCTCAGTACGTGATCATCGCCTCTTCCTCGTGGTCGTAGAAGATCCACGAGGCACGGTTCACGAATCGTCCGATCAGCACCGACGCCACCTGCTGCGCCGTGAACTGGCTCTGCTCGACGCCCGTGACATCCGGGAATCGGACCACGAACGGCTTCTGGTACACAAACTCATCCGGAACGGGCGAATCCGCCTCGATGACCGAGACCGTCCCCGCCGCGGCCCCGTCCCACAGATAGCGATTCCCCGGATCGTTCAGCCGGAACTCCGTGAGGTCCACAATGACAAGCCGCTCGACGCTCAGCGTCTTGGCGAGGTCCGAGTACGGCTGGGCCGTCCACTCCGGATGCTGATAGAGGTATCGCAGCAGGTCCTGCGTCGGCACGCCGGCGCTCGCCCCCGCGTTGGTCCACAAGCGGTCGTTGATCCGCAGCGACAACTCGGTGACCAGCGTCGGAAACTGCGCGCTCACGGACCGATCCGCCGCGACCACCACCGCGAACGACTTGCCGCGAAGGCCCTCGTACTCCGCAAGGACCTTCTTCGGGCGAGACTCCTCGACGGCCTTCGCCGCCACCGCCGCCACGCCGACCGCAGCGCACCCGGCCGCGCCCACTCCCATCGCCAGCAGCAGCACGACGCCCATCGGCATCAGTCGCGTCCGTCCGAGTTGCCCGAATCGGTGTGTTCGCATCATGCAGCCCGTCACACGGCGTGTCCTGTTCCCGCACGCGCTCGCCCGCCGGAGAGAGAGCCGATCCGAGCGTGCCCCGCTCGCGGTTTCACCACGTCAGAAACTTGTACGCCCATGAGCCGAGCACGAGCGATCCAAGACCCCACAAGATACGCGGGCGAAAGACCTCGCGTCCGACCAGCCGCCCGAGGGCCGAGCCGGTGACCGTCACGTGCAGGGACATCCAGAACAGCATCGCGCATACCACCGCGAACGCAAAGCCCGCCGGCTGGGTCACGAACGCCCTGGGGAGTTCACCCCGGACCACGAGGGAAACCGCCGTCGTCATGCCGCAGGTTGCGCACGGCTTCCCGAACGCGACCGCCCATCCGCACGGGGGAAGCCCGATCTGGGTGTGCGAGCCGTGGCCCGCCGCCGCCGGCTCCACCCGCAGCCCGATCAGCAGCACCGCGATGCACGCCGCGCCGAGCGCCAGGTGTGCCAGACGCTCCGCCATGGTCGCCTTGGGAGCGCCGCGCCCCGGGAATGCGCGTGCCATCCCCGGTTCGGTTCCAGACTCGCCACCCGCCGCCATCGCCATGGAGCAACGCTAGGTGGCCGCCGACCCCCGTGCGTGACTCACGATCTTGCCAGCGCCGCGAGCGTCCGGTCCACGGCGCACGCATCGGTCGCGTTGCGACGGTCCGACGGGCACCCGATCAGGAACCCCTGCGCATGCTCGACACCCAGCGAGACGACCGTCGAAAGCTCCGCCCGACGCTCGACGCCCTCGGCGATCACGCCCACTCCGGCGCTCGAGGCAAAGTCGACGAGCGAGCGCACCAGGTGCTGACGCATCGGATCGCGATCGATGCCCGCGATCAGCTCGCGATCGAGCTTGAGCCAGTCCGGCCGAACCTGCGTGATCCGCTTCAGGCCGTTCTCACCCGCACCCACGTCGTCCAGCGCGATCCCCACACCCCGAGCGCGAAGCCGCTCCACCGCCTCCCGCACACGCGAGAGGTGCGTCTCGGACGAACGCTCCGTGATCTCGATGACCAGCCGGTCGGGCAGCAGCCCCGCGATCTCCCACGCCGCATCGAGCAGCGCGTCCGTGAACGCCTGGTGCGCCACAACGTCCGGCGTCGTGTTCAGAAACAGCAGCGTGCCGTCCGGCCACGGGCTGGCGGCACGAAACGTCGCGCGCCGGATCGCGTCCTCAAGACTCCACAGCAGCCCCAACTGCTCCGCCCGATCGAACAACTCGATCGGCGTCGAGAAACTCGGCGTCGGACGCGGACGAACCAGCGCCTCCACACCCATGATCCGGCTGCGCCTCAGGTCCACGATCGGCTGGAACGCGGCGCCGAGCTGTCGGCCCTGGATCGCCTCGATCAGGTCCTGGTGCACGCTCGTGATGCTCGCCGAGCCGAACGCACGCTTCCACGATGGGGCCGAGAGATCACCCATGGCTTCTGGTTTCCCTTTCTTCTGGCTTCGATCCGGGCGGGCACAGGCCCGGACATCTCATCGGCGTCCATCACCACCTCGATGCGCCGAGCAAGCGATTCGCCGCGGGCGTGCGACCCCGCGCGATGGATGGCGCGGCATCGCCGTCTGCGAGGGTCCGCTCATCCGCCGATGGCCCCATATCGCGCGTGAGATCACGCCCTCACGCGACACGCGCGTCAGGACCGAGAAACAGGCCCCGAGTTATCGGATCGATCGACACTCAGTCGAATCTGAACACGCCCTTGCGGAAGCCGTAGATGTACGCCACGACCGTCGTGAACAGGAAGAACAGGATGCGCCCCAGCCAGACGAGAGAGTCCGGCGAAGCCGGGTCGATGTTCGGGAACGTCGCCGCCCACGGATACAAGAAGATAATCTCAACGTCGAACACCAGGAAGACCATCGCGATCAGATAGAACCGCACGTTGAACCGCTTGCGCGCCGTTCCAACCGGGTTCATCCCCGACTCGTACGCAATCCCCTTGTTCCCGCCCTTGCGCTGAGGCCCGATCAACAGCGAGCCCGCCACGTTCGCGACCGCAAACGTGACCGCCATCAGAAGGATGATCAGGATCGGCAGGTACGAGTTCAGGTCCACAGACCCGAGAATCAGGGCTGGAATGGGCGCGTCCGTCATGGGGTCCGAGTGTAGCACCAATGCCCGATCAGATCCCTGAATCAATCCCACGCAGCCAGCATCCTCGAACCGCGACCCACCACCCGGATGCTCCCGGAACGAGGCAACCGGCCTCTGGCGGAATCGTGCCGGCCCGACCCGCATCCGATCCCACCCACGGGCCGAGATGTCCCGCCTGCCGTTCTGGCAGCCCCGGAACCCTGTCGCTCGCCCGTTGTCAGGGAGACGCAGAGATCGTGCGTGCGATCAAGCTCGTTAACACCTGCCAATACAAGACTTGAGTCGAGTCGCCCGCTGGCACTCCACTTGCCATCTTCCGCTCACACCGATCCTGCGCGATCATTCCCGCGGCAGTCGGTGCTTGTTCAGGGTCGCCCCTTTGGCGAACCCTCCCCAGGTTGTTCAGACCAGCACATCGCTTGTCTTTCGGAGACCCGTACATGGCAGCCAAGGAACTCACGTTCGATATCGAGGCACGTCAGGCCCTTCTCGCCGGCGTCGAGAAACTCGCCAAGGCCGTCAAGGCCACCCTTGGGCCCCGCGGCCGCAACGCCGTCATCGATAAGTCCTGGGGCGGTCCCACCGTCACCAAGGACGGCGTCACCGTCGCCGAGGAGATCGAGCTTCGCAACAAGGCCGAGAACATGGGCGCAATGCTCGTCAAGCAGGCCGCCAGCAAGACCTCCGACGACGCGGGCGACGGCACCACCACCGCCACCGTCCTCGCCGAGGCCCTCTTCCGCGAGGGTCTCAAGTACATCGCCGCAGGCGTCGACGCCAACGCCCTCGTCCGAGGCATGAAGCAGGCCGTGCTCACCGCCTCCGAGGCGATCGACAACCTCTCCACGCCGGTCAAGGGCAAGGCCGACATCCAGAACGTCGCCGCCATCTCCGCCAACAACGACGCCGAGGTCGGCAAGATCATGGCCGACGCATTCGATCGCGTCGGCAAGGACGGCGTCATCACCGTCGAAGAGGGCAAGTCCCTCGAGACCGAGGTCACCGTCGTCGAGGGCATGCAGTTCGACCGCGGCTTCCTCTCCCCCAACTTCGTCACCAACGTCGACGACATGAAGGTCGAACTCGACAAGTGCCTCGTCCTCATCCACGAGGACAAGATCGACTCCGTCAGCAAGCTCGTCCCCCTTCTCGAGAAGGTGATGCAGGCGAAGAAGCCCCTGCTCATCATCGCCGAGGACGTCGCGGGCGAGGCCCTCAGCACCCTCGTGATCAACAAGCTGCGCGGCACGCTCCAGGTCGCCGCCGTCAAGGCCCCCGGCTACGGCGATCGCCGCAAGGCCATGCTCGAGGACATCGCGATCCTCACCGGCGCCACCGCCATCATGAAGGACCTCGGCATCGACCTCGATAAGGTCGAGATCAAGCACCTCGGCATGGCCAAGAAGCTCGAGATCGACGCCGACAACACCACCATCATCGAGGGCGCCGGCGACAGCAAGGCCATCCAGGCCCGCATCGCCCAGATCAAGGCCGAGATCGAGCGCACCACCAGCGACTACGACCGCGAGAAGCTCCAGGAGCGCCTCGCCAAGCTCGCCGGAGGCGTCGCCCAGGTCAACGTCGGCGCCGCATCCGAGGCCGAGCTCAAGGAGAAGAAGGCCCGCGTCGAGGACGCCCTCCACGCCACCCGCGCCGCCCTCGCCGAGGGCATCGTCCCCGGCGGCGGCACCTCCTTCATCCGCGCCCGCGCCGCCATCGAGAAGATGAAGGAGTTCAAGGCCGTCTTCGGCAAGGCCGCCCAGTCCGAGGACCTCTCCGCCGACGAGGTCGGCCGCGTGAAGTACGACTACGCCGCGGGCCTCAACGTCGTTTACCAGGCGCTCGGCGTCCCCCTCCGCACCATCGCGGACAACGCCGGCGTGAAGGGCGCCGTTGTCGTCTCGAAGGTGGCCGAGAACAAGTCGGCCAACTTCGGCTTCAACGCCCTCACCGAGGAGTACGGCGACCTGGTGGAAATGGGCGTCATCACGCCCGCCAAGGTCGATCGCCTCGCCCTCCAGAACGCCGCGAGCGTCGCGACCGTCCTCCTCACCGCCGACTGCATCGTCACCGAGAAGCCCGAGCCCAAGGGCGACCACAAGCACGACCACGCCCACGCGCACTGATGCTGACTCAAGGTGGCGCCGCTCACCAGAGCGGTGTCCTGGGTGGATCGGCGCTCCGAGCCGATTCTCTCCCGCAGCCGGCTGCTTCCCAGCCAATGCGGGTTGGAAGTGAACGACCACATGCTCGAACAAGCCCTCGCCATCCTCCACGACCTCCCCGGCTTCCTCGACGGCTTCATCGCCGACCACGGGGCCTGGGTCTACGCGCTCCTCTTCGCGATCATCTTCGCCGAGACGGGGCTTGTCATCGCGCCCTTCCTCCCCGGTGACTCCCTCCTCTTCACCGTCGGCGCCCTCGCCGCACGCGGCTCGATGAACATCTGGCTCGTCTCCTTCCTCCTCTTGGTCGCCGCCATCCTCGGCGACGCCGTCAACTACCACATCGGCCGCTTCATCGGCCCCCGCGTCTTCAGGAAGGAAGCCACGAGCGAGAAGCCCACCCTGCTCGAGAAACTCCTCAACCGCAAGCATCTCGATCGCGCCCACGCCTTCTTCGAGAAGTACGGCGGCAAGGCCGTCATCCTCGCCCGATTCGTCCCCATCGTCCGCACCTTCATCCCCTTCGTCGCCGGCGCGGGCGCGATGAACTACTCGAAGTTCTTCCTCTACAACGTCGTCGGCGCCGTCGCATGGGTCGGCATCTGCGTCGGCGCCGGCTGGTTCTTCGGCAACATGCCCTGGGTCCAGAAGAACTTCGAAGCAGTCATCATCGCGATCATCGTCATCTCCATCATCCCCATCGGCGTCGAGTTCGTCCTCGCCAAGATCAAGTCCAAAGAGCAACCCGGCACAAGCCACTGACCGGTTTCACGCACACATACTCACTCACGCGGCAATCCGCCGCACGACCTCTGGAGAATCAACATGGCCGTCAAACCCCTCGAAGATCGCGTCCTCGTCAAGCCCCTCGAAGCCGAGACCAAGACCGCCTCAGGCCTCTACCTCCCCGAGTCCGCCAAGGAGAAGCCCATGCAGGGCAAGGTCGTCTCCACAGGCCCGGGAAAGCTCCTGGAGAACGGAAAGCGCGCCCACCTCTCCGTCAAGGTCGGCGACACCGTCGTCTTCGGCAAATACGCCGGCACCGAGGTCGAGATCAAGGGCGACAAGCACCTCATCATCCGCGAGAACGAGCTCCTCGGCGTCATCGGCTGAGTCTCGCTCCACACAACGAGGCAATCACGTGGCATCGGTGCGCGGCATCCTGAAGCGTCTCTCCGGGAGCGATTCCCCGACAGACGCCCCGCGCGCCGATGCCGCCTCCGCTTCCAGCATCGAACCGAAGTCCCTCGCCAACGCCCCAGCCAACGCCCCAGCCAACGCCCCAGCCAACGCCCCAGCCAACGGCCTCGCCGAGGGCCACTCCCGCGACGGATTCCACCAGGTCTATCAGGGCGTCGAACGCTCCTTCTTCTTCCTCTGCGGCCACCCCCGCTCCGGCACGCACTGGATGCAGTCGCTCCTCAATCTCCACCCCCGGATCAACATCCAGGGCGAGTACCACTTTGAGATGCTCTACGGCGGGCTCTGGCAGTTCGAGAAGCACGACTGGCACCTCGGCCACTACGACCCCATGCGCGAGGTCGCTCGCCGCAACATGCAGCGACTCGTCCGCGAGTGCATGCTGACAACGGTCAATCTCCGCCCGGACGCCGACGTCATCGGCGACATGACGCCCCGCGAGGTCTTCCAGATGCTCCCGGGGGCGCCCACGATCCACCTCATCCGCGACGGGCGCGACGTCTGCGTGAGCTGGACCTTCCACCAGCTCCGCATCGACAACGAACTCATCACGCGCGAGCCCTGGAAGCGCGACATGCTCGCGCTCCTCGACCTCCTCAAGGCCGACCCGAAGCACTTCGAGAAGCACCCCGAGCAACTGCTCACGTCGGAGCCCTGGGTCCGGCACGTCGCCCGCGTCTGGGCCACCCGCGCCCGGCGCGACGAGTTCGCCAAGGGCCGCTACGCCCGCGCCGAGCTCGACGGCAAGGTCCTCGAAGTCCGCTACGAAGCCGTCCACGCCGATCCCGAGGCCCAGCGCCGTCGCATGTACGAGTTCCTCGGCGTCAACCCCGACGAGGCCGCACCCATCGACGCCAATCCGCTCGCAAAGCCCGGCTTCGACGGCAAGGGACAGGGCGCGACCTCGTTCTACCGCAGCGGCAAGCGCGGCGACTGGGAGAACTACTTCACCCCCGACGCCCGCCGCTGGTTCACGGAAGAAGCCGGCCAGATGCTCGTCGCCCTCGGCTACGAGAGCGCCGGGAGCGAATGGGACACCAGAGCCGCGAAGAGTTCCGCGTTGGGGGGGGGAGGTCACCCATGACCACCCAGCTCCGTGCCACAACTCCCGTTCGCGTCGACGCGCCCCTCTCCGTGCGCGAACTCTTCCTCCGTGCTCACCCCTCCAGCGGCCTTGAGACGCTCGCCCAGGCGCTCGCTCGCACCGGCATCGTCACCACCGGCACGTTCGGCCTCGGCCCCGTTGTCGCCGCCGCGCACCGCGCCGCGAGCGCGCTCGACGCTCCAGGCGCCGAAACGCTCCTGCGCTCGACCAACGACCTCGTCCGCGCCACGATGCACGCCGCGACCACCGACACGCGCGCCATCCGCTGGATCGCCGACATCGCCCAGGAGCCCGTCGACGAGGTTCTTCCCGGCGGGACATACATCGCTCTCGTCCGCGATGGCCGCGACGTCGTCATCGCCGAGGCCCTCCGCCAGTTGACGGGCGCCCACGCCGGCCCCGACTCCCTCTTCAGCGACCAGCGATACCGCGCCCGGCTCGAGCACCTTCGCGAGGAACTCCGGCGCGATCCGAACCTGCTCCGCGATCGTCCCCATCGCCTCCTCTGGCTCGAACCATGGCTCCGACAGCTCGCTCGCGCCTGGGCGACGCGCATCCAGTCCGATCTCGGCGCGCTCAAGCGCCTCGCCACTTCCGGCTCTCGCACGCTCGTCGTCCGATTCGAGGACCTCGCGACCTCCGGCGATTCTGTCCGTGCCCTCTGTGCTCTCCTTGGGGTGCAGACCCTCGCGCCCCGCGCCGCGGAGCCGTCCGAGGCCCACGACGTTGCGCCCGCCTCGTGGCGCCGCTTCTTGACGCGCGAGAACGCGCTCGCCTTCCACGACGAGGCCGGCGCCGCGCTCGAGTCCCTCGGTTACGCCACGTCCGATTCCTGGATCTCTGAAGTCGCGCCGTCAAACTCGGCCCCGATCGAGCGCCCAGCCGCGCCCGCCGCTCAAGCGCGCCCGGCCCCGCACACCCACCACGATCCCGCCCTCATCGAGGCCCACGCCGACCCCGCGCCACTTCCCGGCGAAGCGCCCGAGCACACCGTCACCATCGACGGCATCACCCGCAGTCTCTTCTTCATCTGCGGCCATCCCCGCTCAGGCACCACATGGACCGTCGCCGTCATGAACCTCCATCCACGCACCTTCGTGCAGGGTGAGTTCCGCTTCGAGGCCCTCCGAAACGCCTTCGACCAACTGACACGATGGCCCTGGCACGTCGCCCACCACGAGCCCGTCCGCACCGAGGCCGAGCGCGCCGCACGCGACGCCGTCCGCCGCATCATGGGCGCGATCTCGGTCCACAAACCCGACGCGACATGGCTCGGCGACAAGACGCCCCGCGCCCTCCGCGTCCTCATCCCGGGCGCACCACACATCCTCCTCGTTCGCGACGGACGCGACGTCCTCGTCAGCCGCACCTTCCACGAACTCGCCTCCGGCGGCAGCATGCTCAAGGACCCGCTTTACGCCGGGCGCATGCTCGCCCTCCAGCAGGCCTTCCTCGCCGACCCGGACCTCTTCAAGCGCGAGCCGCACCGGCTGCTCGCCGAGGAACAGTGGGTCCGCACGCTCGCCCGCCAGTGGGCACAGCAGATGCGCCACGACCTGGCCGTCGCCTCGGTCATCCGCGAGCGCGGGCGCACGCCCTTCCACGAACTCCGCTACGAACGCATGCGCGCCGACGTCGAGTCCGAGCGCGCCGCGCTCTACAGCTTCCTCGGTCTTGACCCCGCCGAAGCCGCTCCCGTCAGCGCCGCCAACCGCTCCGCGCCCGGCTTCGAGACCGAAACCCCCGGCGGCTTCTTTCGCAAGGGGCAGGTGGGCGACTGGCAGAACTACTTCACCGACGACGCGCGTCGTTGGTTCAAGCAGGCCGCGGGTGATCAGTTGATCGCCCTCGGGTACGAAAAGGACGACTCATGGTGAGCCGTTCCGGAGTCCACAAAGCCGCCGCGCGGCACGCCCAATCGAGCCGCACGACACACAGCACGCACTGTTCTTCAGAGAGGTGAACACATGTCCAAGAAGCAGATCATGTACAAGGATGCCGCCCTCCTCGAGATGAAGAAGGGCGTGGACCAACTGGCCGAGGCCGTCAAGTGCACCATGGGCCCGAGCGGCCGCCACGTCGTCATCGAGAAGTCGTACGGCGGCCCGCACGTCACCAAGGACGGCGTCTCCGTCTCCAAGGAGATCTCCCTCCCCGAGCCCTTCGCCTCCATGGGCGCCAAGCTCGTCAATGAGGTCGCCAAGAAGACCGCCGACAAGGCCGGCGACGGCACCACCGCCGCCACCGTCCTCGCCCAGGCCATCTTCACCGAAGGGCTGCGCGTGATCGCCACCGGCGCCAACGCCGTGCAGGTCCAGCGGGGAATCAACAAGGCCGCAGAGGCCGCCGCCGAGGCCATCACCGGCATGGCCGTCAAGTGCAAGGGCAAGGACGACTACAAGAAGATCGCCTCCGTCTCCGCCAACCACGACGCCGAAGTAGGTGAGCTCATCGCCGAAGCGATTTCAAAGGTTGGTCCCGACGGCGTCGTCGAAGTGGAAGAGGGCAAGTCCGCCGAGACGACCCTTGACTACGTCGAGGGCATGCAGTTCGACAAGGGCTACCTCTCCCCCTACTTCATGACCGATCCCAAGACCGCCGAGTGCGTCCTTGAGGACTGCTACATCCTCATCCACGAGAAGAAGATCAGCAACCTCACCGACTTCCTCCCCTTCCTCAACAAGGTCGCCACCAGCGGCAAGCCCATCCTCGTCATCGCCGAAGAGGTCGAGAACGAGGCACTCGCCGCCCTCGTCGTCAACCGCCTCCGCGGCGTCCTCAAGATCTGCGCCGTCAAGGCCCCCGGCTTCGGCGACCGCCGCAAGGCCATGCTCGGCGACATCGCCGTCCTTACCGGCGGCACCTTCTTCGCCGAGGATCTCGGCCGCTCGCTCGAATCCATCGAGATCTCCGAGCTCGGCCGTGCCAAGAAGGTCGTCATCACCAAGGACGACACCACCATCATCGAGGGCGCCGGCAAGAAAGCCGAGATCACCGCTCGCGCATCCCAGATCAAGGCCCAGCACGACAAGTCCACCAGCGACTACGACAAGGAGAAGCTGATGGAGCGTCACGCCAAGCTCACCGGCGGCGTCGCCATGATCCGCGTCGGCGGCTCCAGCGAGATCGCCATGAAGGCCAAGAAGGACCTCGTCGACGACGCGCTCCACGCGACCCGCGCCGCCGCCAAGGAGGGGTACGTCCCCGGTGGCGGCGTCGCCATCATCCGCGCCCAGGAGGCGATGACCGCCGCCCAGAAGAAGGCCAAGGGCGACGAGAAGCTCGGCTTCGACATCGTGCTCGCCGCCGTTGAGAAGTGCGCATGGCAGATCGCCGTCAACGCCGGCTTCGACGGCGACATCGTCGTTGAGAAGGTCAAGGAGGGCAAGGGTTCCTTCGGCTTCAACGCCGCGACCGGCGACTATGGCGACCTGGTCAAGATGGGCATCATCGATCCCGCCCTCGTCGCCAAGAGCGCCCTCGTGAACGCCGCGAGCGTCGCGGGCCTCATGCTCACGACCGACGTCATGATGACCGAACTGAAGGACGAGCAGGAGGCGACAACCGGGTCCGTGTCCTGATCGATAGGAATCAGAAGGGAGCCCCGAGCGCAAGCTCGGGGTGTCTTCCCGAACCGCGAGCATAAGCGAGCGGCTAACCAAACCACCCCGCCCCACCCGTGGACACACGCGTGGGACGATTCGAGAATCGATCAGACAAAGACTCACCACAGAGGCACAGAGAGCACCGAGAAGAGCCGTTAATGCAGGATCGTGGCGTCCAACTCGCACCGGATTCCACCGACTCTCTGACAGGGGAGATCATCGGGGCTGCCATCGCTGTTCATAAGGCGCTTGGCCCCGGATTGCTGGAGTCCGCGTATCAGGCCTGCCTCAGACACGAGCTGGGGCATCGAGGCATCGTGGTCGAGTCCGAAGTGCCTGTGCCAATCGAGTATCGAGGTTTACAGCTCGAATGCGGGTATCGCATCGATCTCCTCGTTGGTGATGCAGTCATTGTCGAAGTGAAGTCCGTTGAGAAACTCGCGCCTGTCCACGAGGCCCAACTGCTCACGTATCTCCGTCTCGCGAGAAAGACAAAGGGCCTTCTGCTCAACTTCAACGCTCCCTATCTCCGCGACGGCATCAAACGCATGGTTCTCTAAGTGTCTTGACCACTTGTCTTCCGCCTTTCTCAGTGTCCTCTGTGCCTCTGTGGTGAATCTTCCTTTCTTGGTCTTTCCGAGTCCCCCATGCCTACCACTCGAAACCACAATGCTGTTCGTGCCGTCGGCGAGACGAATCAGCTCAGACTGGCGTGGGTGTTCACCACGTCGGAAGGAGTTGGGGCATTTCCGTGTGGAGTCTGGTTGGACCGTGCTGGGGCCGAGCGGTGGATCGAATCAGTTGGCGCGTCCGGAACACTCTCCGCGTATGTCGTGGATGAATCTGCATACGACTCAAACGTTCGGCTGGCCCGACTGAGTGCAGAGTCGGAGGAACGCCGGTCGGCAGAGTTCAAGCGCAGGTACACAACTGCGATCGATCACGCCCATTTTCAGAACGGTGAGTGCGTCTAGCGAATGGTGAATTGAATGCCTCTCTCTGTGTCCTCTGTGCCTCTGTGGTGAGTCCTTTGCCTTTGTTCCGTGTCTGCCGCACCTGAGTCCCCCATGCCCACCACCCGCGACTATTACGAGATCCTCTCCATCGAGCGCACCGCCGACGGCGAGGAGATCAAGCGCGCCTACCGCCGCCTCGCCATGAAGTACCACCCGGACCGCAACCCGGGTGATGCCGAGGCCGAGGCCAAGTTCAAGGAAGCCGCAGAGGCCTACGAGGTCCTCTCCGACGAGGCCAAACGCAAGATCTACGACCAGTACGGCCACGACGGTCTCCGCTCACGCGGCGGTCCCGCCACCCACGACTTCACACGCATGAACGTCGACGACATCTTCTCGATGTTCAACGACATCTTCGGGGGCGGCGGCATGGGTGGCGCACGCGGTGGGGGGCAGCGACGCGGCCCCGCACGCGGCTACGACCTCGAAACCGAGGTCTCCATCTCGCTCGAAGAGGTCCTGAAGGGCTGCGAACGCGACGTCGAGTTCACCCGCATGGACGTCTGCGAGAAGTGCACCGGCTCCGGCGCCAAGCCCGGCAGCAAGCCCGACAAGTGCCCCACCTGCTCCGGCCACGGAAAGGTCCAGCAGACCGGCCTCGGCGGCATGTTCCGCATGGTCGTCGCATGCCCCAACTGCAAAGGCCGCGGCACGATTATCAAGGATCTGTGCGACGGCTGCCGTGGCAAGGGCCGCGTCCCGAAGAAGCGCAAACTCTCGGTCAAAATCCCGGCCGGCGTGCAGGAGGGCATGGCCGTCCGTGTCGCCGGCGAGGGCGAGCCCCCGCCGCAGGAAATGTCCGCCGACGGCCAGGGCGTGCGTGGCGATCTCCACGTCGTGATCAGGATCGATGATCACTCACTCTTCGAGCGCGACCCGGAGCACGCCGACAACCTCACGCTCGAGATGCCCATCACCTACACGCAGGCCGCGCTCGGCGCCGACATCAAGATCCCCACGCTCGACGGCGAGCACACTCTCCGCGTCGCCAAGGGCACCGCCTACGGCACCGTCTTCCGCATCGAGGGCAAGGGCCTCCCCAACCTCCGCACCGCCCGGCGCGGCGACCTCCTCGTCGGCGTCAAGATCGAGGTGCCCCGCAAGCTCTCCGGCGAACAGGAGTCGCTCCTCCGCAAGCTCGCCGCGCTCGAGAACCACGACGTCCTCCCCGAGTCCGCGGGCTTCTGGAAAAGAGTCAAGGACTTCCTCAACCCCTGATCAGCGAACACACGACACGCGGGTGAAGCCATGAGCAAGAAGGACACACACGAGAGCCGTCCACCCGAGGGACAGGAGCCGCGCGAGCACGACATCTCCGATGCCGGCGCCTGGCATCCGGCAGACTCGGACCGCGAGCAGTGGAAGAGCGAGTGGGGGCCTGAGAGCGCCGAGGAGGCGATCGCGCGGGTCACCGCGCTCGAGTCGGAACTGACCGACACGAAGAACAAGCTCCTCCGCACCGTCGCCGACTACCAGAACAGCCAGCGCCGCGCCCTCCAGAACGAGCAGCAGGCCAAGGCCGACGGCGTCTCGCGCATCGTCTCCGACGTCGCCGTCGTCCTCGACCACTTCGACCTCGCCCTCGGACAGGACCCCGCAAAGGTCACACCCGATCAGCTCATCGGCGGCGTCCGCGTCATCCGCGAAGAACTGGTCAAGATCCTCTCTCGAAACGGCGTCGCGCTCATCCAGCCGCAGCCCAACGACGAGTTCCAGCCCGGCCGCCACGAGGCCGTCATGCAGCAGCCCGCCGATGGCATCGAGCCCGGCCGCATCGTCGCCACCTTCCAGCCCGGATTCCTCCTGACAACCCTCACCGGCGAACGCGTCATCCGACCCGCAAAGGTCGCCGTCGCGCCCAACGCATGATCCGCTGTTCTATCCCCTGCCCATCATTCGCAGTCGTGGCCATTCTTCTTCTCCCACAACCGTTCTCCTTTCTTTCCTGCCTTTCTCTGTGCTCTCTGTGCCTCTGTGGTGAGTCTTCTTGCCTTCATGCTGGATCCCCAATGCCGACATACGACTACAAGTGCAACGCCTGCAAGCACCGCTTCGAGCTCTTTCAGTCCATGAAAGACGCGCCGAAGCGCAAGTGCCCCAAGTGCGCCAAGAACGCACTCGAACGCCTCATCGGCACCGGTGCCGCCATCCTCTTCAAGGGCTCCGGCTTCTACGAGACCGACTACCGCTCAGAGTCCTACAAGAAGGCCGCCGACGCCGAGAAAGCAACTTCCGCAACAGACTCCAAGACTGAGTCAAAGCCCGACGCGAAGGCCGATTCCAAGTCGGACTCCAAGTCCGATCCAATACCCGAGTCCAAGCCCAAGCAGGAATCGAACTCGGAATCAAAGTCATCTCCCAAGTCCTCTCCTGCCAAAGCGGGCAAGCCCGCCTCGAACAAGTCCTCATCGAAGCCCGCCTCCAAGTCCTCCAAACACCGTTCACCCTCGAAGTAACTCTTCCCTCTTTCCATGCATTCTCTTCTCTGTGCTCTCTGTGTCTCTGTGGTGAGTCCTGCCTTTCCTCTTTCTCTTCCATGCCACCAGCCACTCACATCCTCGGCCACGGCATCGACCTCATGCCCGTCGAGCGCCTCCAGCGCTCCATCGACGAGCACGGCGATCGCTTCCTCCAGCGCGTCTTCACGCCCGCCGAGCTCGCCTCCAACGCCTCGCACGCCCGCCGCGTCGAGCACCTCACCGGCCGCTTCGCCGCCAAGGAAGCCGTCCTGAAGGCCCTCGGCACCGGCTGGTCCGGGGGAATCGCCTGGACCGACGTCGAGATCCTCGCCACCGCAGGCCCGCCCTCCGTCAGACTCCACAACGAGGCCGCGCGCATCGCCTCCGCACGGTCGATCACGACCTGGCACCTCTCCATCTCGCACGCCGGCGGACTCGCCATCGCCTCCGCCATCGCCTGCGCCGACGGACCCGAGTAGCCGCCCCACCCCGCCGATACACTCTGCGCCCCACCACCCCCCTCACACAC